>DAOULQ010000001.1:0-7350 GCA_034419095.1 Anaerolineae bacterium
TACCCTGATCAACTGGGTGGTGATCATCGCCACCTTCGCTCTCATCTTGGGTTTCCTCAACGTCTTGGCCTTTCATCTCCGGAAGATCATCCAGCGCCAGGAGGGATGGCTGTACAGCATCGCCTTGTTAGTAGTAGCGGGAACCGTACTCTTCGGTGGCCTTACCAGTGCCCAGGGTTACCGAGCGCCCTTGGTAAGAACCGTTTTCGATTATATTCAAACTCCCCTGCAAGCGAGCCTCTACTCCCTTTTGGCTTTCTATATGGCCTCTGCTGGTTATCGGGCCTTCCGGGCGCGCAACCTCGAGACTTTCCTTCTGGTTGTGGCCTGCTTAGTGGTTTTGCTGGGTCAGGCTCCTTTGGCTCGGTATCTCTGGGAGCAACTGCCCGCCTTGAAGGACTGGGTGCTTGGGGTGCCGAGTACAGCGGGTGCCAGGGGTATATTGATCGGTGTAGCCTTAGGGAGTCTGGCCACCGGCGTGCGACTTCTAGTGGGGTTTGACCGTCCCTATAGCGAGTAGATGAGATGTTCTGTTGTCCTCATTGTGGACAGTCGAATCAAGAGGGAAGCGGGTTCTGCAACAATTGTGGGGAACCCATGCTCTCTCACGAGTGTCCTCAATGCGGCCACCTCAACCCACTCGGGGTCTTCTCTTGTGCGGAGTGTGGGGCCTCTCTTTCGGCTTCTCCCTTCGATGAGGGGCTCGAAGAGGGGTTTTCTTCTGAGCAAGCGCTTCCAGAGCCTTCCGAGGAGCCCGAATGGCTCCCAGGGCTGGAGGAAGAGCCACCCTGGGAGCCGGAAGAGGTGCCCGGCGAGGAGCCAGCCCCTGGACTTGAGGCTTTGGAAGGCTTAGTTGAAGATGTCTCCCTGCTCCAGGTTGGGGCGGACCAAGCGGCCAGATTTGACGATGTCATCAGCAAGCATTTTGACTCCACCACAGTGAAGAAGCGACCCAAGATGTGGATGGGGCGGGGGCTCTCTTGGCTCTTCAACCTGATCTTGGCTGCAGCGGTAGTGGGGGGTATCCTTCTGGAGGGCGAGGATATGGATCTCCCCATCACCCAGGCCACTACCGATTTCTATGAGACGGTCGAGAGCCTGGAAGAGGGGTCGGTGGCGCTTCTCTCCCACGATTACGATCCGGGAACGGCAGCGGAGATCACTCCCCAGGTTAGTGCAATGCTGGATCACCTTATGGAGCGAGGAGTCAAGATCGTGAACTTAAGCCTTACCCCCGAGGGGCAGGCTTTGGCCGACCGTGTAGTGGAAAGCGTAGTTAGTGAGCGTTATATCCAGGGGAAAGATTACATCAATCTGGGATACATAGCAGGAAACGAGACAGGGGCTCGCTTCATAGCGGAGAGCCTCGGACCTCGCCTCTCTCCTTACCCCCTAGGTGCAGAGGTGGGAGGCCTGGAGGATGTGGATCTGGTCGTGGTATTGGCCGGAAGTCAGGAACAGCTTCGCTGTTGGGTGGAACAGGTACAGGCCCCTTACCAGGTGGCCATGGTGGCCGGGGTGAGCGCCCAGGTGGACCCCGCGGCTCGTCCCTACTACCGCTCCGGCCAACTCAAGGGGCTTCTCAGTGGGCTGGTGGGGGCGGCGGAGTATGAGAGGGTAAGCCAGCATCCTGGAGTAGCCCTCTCCGGGATGCTCCCTCAAGCGCTTGCCCACCTGGTGATCGCCCTCTTTATCCTTTTGGGGAATTTCGCCTATCTGGTAGGAAGGTTAAAGGTATGAGGGAACTGTGGGGCACTTGGCTGGCCGCTTTTCTCACTCTGATGGTTTTCAGTTACCTGGTCTCCGACAACCCTCTATACCGCTTGGCGGAGCACCTCTTCGTGGGGTCGGCTCTAGGTTACGCCATCGTGGTAGCCATCCAGGATGTGCTCTTGCCTCGCCTATCTACCCTAGCCCAGGATCCCGTGGCCTACTGGCACCTTCTCATCCCCCTCCTTTTAGGTTTACTGCTTCTGGCCAAAGGGAGGGTCTCTATCGCTTGGTGGGGGAATATCTCGGTAGGTTTCCTCTTCGGGGTAGGCGCTGCTTTGGCCATTGGAGGGGCTTTGGTCGGTTCCCTCCTCTACCAGGTGCGAGATAGTATGCTCCCTCTCCTTCCGGGTCAAGGAGATGGGGGATCGGTGATAGACAACTTGATCCTGGTAGGGGGCACCTTGGGGAGTTTGGCCTACTTCCACTTTGCAGCGGGTGGAGAGCGAGAGGCGACTGGGCTTCGTGGGGGTGTACTCAGGCTAGGGTCTGTTGTCGGAAGGTGGTTCATCATGATAACTTTGGGGGCTCTCTTTGCCAACGCGGTGATGGCTCGAGTCTCCTTGCTTGTGGGCCGTCTACAGTTCCTCCTAGGCGACTGGTTGGGGATACTCTAAAGATGGGTTTAGAATCGTTTGTCACGGCTGATCTGGGGAGCATCACCACCCGGGTGACCCTCATAGATCAGGTGGCCGGCGAATACCGGTTGGTGGCTCATGGATCGGCTCCGACTACCCTTTCGCCTCCTTGGGAGGATGTAAGCCTGGGGTTTCTTGAGGCGATAGGAGAGACGGAAACCGTTGCCCAAAGGAGGCTCTTGGCCCAGGAGGGGCTCGTCACCCCTGAGAGTGGGGATGGAAGTGGAGTGGATGGCTTCGTGGCCACTACTAGCGCTATGGGGCCCCTTCGGTTGGTGGTGGCGGGGATGATGGAGCCTTGGAGTCTCAGGAGCGCTCTCCGTGCTGCCCATTCTACCTACACCCTTGTAGAGGGCACCTTCACCATCGATGAGTTGCACCTCTCATCTGCGGAGGGGATGCTCAACTTCTCAAGGCTCCTCGAAGGGGATGACCTCGACGCTATCCTTGTCGCCGGAGGGATCGAGGGGGGGCCTACTCTCCCCCTGGCGGAGATGGCCAAAGATTTGGCCCTACTTTGCGCCTTAGGAGAGATGCGACCCCATCTTATCTTCTCTGGAAACGAGGAGGCTCGAGCCCTAGTGGCTGAGGTTCTGGAAGGGGTTGTCGACTTGGAGGTGGTGAGTAACCTCCTCCCTAGGCTGGGAGAGGAGAGCCTGGCCGGTGCCCAGGAGTTGCTGGAGAGCCTGGTGGGAGGGAAGATCGCTCTCATCCCTGGGATCGAGTACGTGGAGAGATGGGCCCGGGCACCTATTCAACCCACCGCTAGGGCTTTGGGCTGGGCGGTTCGCTACCTGGCCCAGCAGCACGAATTGAAAGTTTTGGGGGTAGATATAGGCGGGGGCAGTGTAGGTCTCTTCTCCGCCGGAGATGATCGTTATTTTTGCGCTTTAACGAGCGACGTGGGATTAGGGTATGGGTTGGATAGGCTTCTTGCGGAGAGGGGGATGGAGCGGATCCTCCGTTGGCTTCCCTTCGACTTGGAGGGGGCGGGGGATCGGATCCTCAATAAAGCGTTTAGGCCGGGGACTTTCCCCCAAAGCAGGGAGGACCTTCTTCTGGAGCAAGTGGTGGCTCGGGAACTCATGCGATGGGCTTTGGAGCGAGCAGGTCAAAGAGCCCCGGTGGATCTGATCGTGGGCACGGGCGGTCTCTTTTCCCATCTCGCTGACCCCAGGCAGGCTACTCTCATCCTTCTGGATGGTTTGCAGCCCACAGGCATCTGCAATCTGGCCCTCGATGAGTTCTCTCTCTTGCCTCAATTGGGGGCTCTGGCTATGGTGGAGCCTCTGGCAGCGGCACAACTATTAGCGCGTGACACTCTTCTCAACTTGGGGACGGTTATCGCGCCCTTGGGTGTAGCCAAAGAGGGAGAGGTAGCCCTTCGATTCAAGATGGTCTACTCGGAGGGGGGAACTATCGAGGGCGAGGTGTCCTACGGCTCCTTGGAGGTGATGCCTTTGCCTTTCGGTCAGAGAGCGACTTTGGAACTTCACCCTACCCGGAGTTTCGACCTGGGCTTGGGGAGGAAAGGAGGAGGAGCCACCACCGAGGTAGAAGGGGGAGCGGTGGGCGTCATCATCGACGCTCGAGGGCGACCCCTCTCCCTGCCCGAAAAGAGAGCCGCACGGCAGGAAAAGATGCAGAAGTGGATGTGGGAAGCAGGGTTCTAGCCATGTACTACCTCCCGGCGTTTAAGGCGGTACCCTACGGCCGCGTGAGTGTGGAACGGCTTTTGCCCTTTCCGGGGGAGGTTCTGGTGGAGCCGGGGCAGAGGGTGGAGCCTATGGATGTGGTGGGCCGAGCCCATATACCGAGCCGGATCCGCATCCTCCACGTAGCCCAGCGACTCTCCATAGCGGAGGAGGATCTTCAGCAATACCTCCTCAAGGGGCCTGGAGAGAGGGTGGAGAGGGGAGAGGTGATAGCGATGGTGGGGAGATGGCCTTTCCGCCGTCTATATCGGGCTCCGGCGGAGGGGAAAATAATGAGCGAGGCTCATGGGCGTCTGCTCCTAGAGATCTCTCCCTCCATCTATGAACTGAGAGCCTATCTCAAAGGTGTGGTGACCCAACTATTCTCCAGCCGTGGAGTAGTGATCGAGACCTCAGGTGCGATTATGGAAGGGGCCTGGGCCATCGGTGGAGATGCCTTTGGTGTCCTGAAGATGTTAGACGAGGCAGCAGGAGGAAGGTTGGTTCCCGAAGCGATCGATATGGGGTATCATGGTGCGATAGTGGTAGTGGAGAGTTGGGCCACAAAGGAGGGGTTGGGGAAGGCCGAGGAGGTAGGGGTGCGGGGGGTGATTCTGGGTAGCCTCTCCTCTTCGCTTGTAGGGTTTCTTTCTTCGCTCTCTTTTCCGATGATGATAACGGAGGGGTTCGGCCAGATTTCCGTCTCCTGGCCCCTCTTCTCTCTATTGCAACAACACGCTGGCCGCGAGGCCTACATGACCAGTGGTGTCCCCTATGGGGTGAGGCTTCTTCGCCCTCAGGTGATCATCCCCTTTCTCCGAGGTGAGGAGGCTCCTAGAGGGGAGGGCCCCGCCTTGAAGGAGGGAACGTTAGTGAGGTTAGTTCGGGAACCCTATCTAGGCAAGGTGGGCTATGTGGCGAGCCTTCTTCTCCAGAAGGGGGGGGTTGAATGGGGCGTTGAAGTCGAGGGGGTAGAGGTAGATCTGGAAGAAGGGGAGAGGGTATTTGTTCCCCTGGCGAACTTGGAACTCTTGGAGGGCTTTGGCCTAGAAGGGTAAATATCGTCGTTAAAAGGGAGGAGGGAGATGAGGGATTGGGCAGGCTTCGGTCAAAACAGGATCTTTACCGTGATCGCCCTGGGCCTAGTGGGTCTTTTGATCCTGGGTCTTTTGGGCATCGGAGGTCTCATATTCTTCACTGGCTTGCGGGGCCGGGCTACCCCTACGATGGTGGCTGAGGTCACACCAACCGCCACACCAACTAGAGTGCCGACCGCCACGTCCACTAAAGCGCCAACTGCCACACCAACTAGAGTGCCGACCGCCACACCAACTAGAGTGCCGACTGCCACACCAACTAAAGCGCCAACTGCCACATCCACTGAGGCGCCCACCGTTACACCAACTAAGTCGCCAACCGCCACGTCCACTAAAGCGCCGACCGCCACGCCCACTAGAACACCGACTTCCCTCCCCACTCCCACCCCGGTGGTTACCCCTTCTCCTACCTCGGTTGCTACCCCTACCCCGACAGAGGAGGGGGTGCCAGAGACGGGGTGGTCCCCTTTAGAAGGGGCTTTGGCAGGTGGTTTCCTGGCTATCCTGATCCTTGTGAGCCGACGGCTCCGTTTCGCTGGCCGGTCCTAGCCTTCTACTTAAAGAGGCCATCTGCACTTCTGTGTGGATGGCTTCTCGTACCTCTGTTAGAGAGGACGGTCACCGCTGATATGGGGAGGGTTATCTAGAGTGGGGGATACGAAGGGGTTCTTGAACCTCCTGGCCAAAGGGGCGGGGGAGATCCTCTTGGCCAACTTCGGCCGAGCGAAGGAGGTGGCTAGGAAGGGAGAGATAGATCTAGTAACCGAGGCTGATCTCGCCTCCCAGCGGTTCATCGTGGAGGCTCTCCGGGAGGGGTATCCAGATCACACCATCCTCTCCGAGGAGGCGCCAGGCGTGGAGGGGGAGAGCGAGTTCACCTGGCTCATCGACCCTCTCGATGGCACTATTAACTACTTCCACGGCTACCCTGCCTTCGCCATATCGATGGCCCTGATGGAAAGAGGGGAGATAACCCTGGGGGCGGTTTACGACCCTCTGCGGGATGAGTTCTTCTACGCTCGGAAGGGGGAAGGGGCTACCCTCAATGATAAAGGGGTCAGTGTCTCCACCACCCCTAGACTTATCCTCTCCCTTCTGGCCACCGGCTTCCCCTACCAGCGGGCCACTATCCCAGACAATAATGTGCCAGAGTTCAGCCGGCTGGTCACCCGGGTGCAAGGGGTAAGGCGCGGGGGTTCCGCGGCCTTAGACCTGGCCTACGTGGCGGCGGGATGGCTGGACGGCTACTGGGAGATGCACCTCAGCCCTTGGGACTGGGCAGCCGGCGGGCTTCTGGTGGAAGAGGCGGGAGGGGTAGTGACCGATCTCGAAGGCGAGAGGTGGAGTCCCTTCAAAAAGGGCATCGTGGCTACCAACGGTCGCATCCATAAGGAACTCATCTCTGAACTGAAAGCAGCAGCCGATCCAGAGAGGAGATGAGAGCCTATCTTAAGCCGGAAGGCTTGTTGAGAAGGGGGTTCAACCTCGCATCATAGGATAAGGTAGGATGGAATATAGTTCCATAGTTATCGATCATTTTCTGGAGCCCCACAACGTGGGAGATATGGAGGAGGCCGACGGCATGGGGATGGCGTGCAACTTTCAAGATGGTGACACAGTACGCCTCTCCATTAGAGTAGTCGATGGTCAAATCGAGGAGGCAAGATTCAAGGTTCAAGGGTGCGTGGCTGCCATCGCCGCCTCAAGCATGCTCACCGAACTTGTCGAGGGTCGCTCCCTGGATGAGGCTTTGGCCATCACCCAAGAAGATCTGGTTCAGAGTCTGGGTGGTCTGCCAGAGCGGAAGGTGAGATGCTCCCTCACTGGCCTTGAGGCTTTGCGTGAAGCCATCGAGGATTACCGACGCAAATAAGGGGTGGCTCTTGTACGTCGATGAAGCGATGATCCAGGAGGTGGAGGAGAAGTTCGGCCGGCCGGAGGCCTTGCGCTTGACGCAAGAGGTAACCCCTGGGGAGATGGCCTTGGTGCGGAGCAGCCAGAAGCATGGCCGCGCCCATGATATAACCCTTTTCATCTTCCGGGGAGAGAAATTGGCTCTCATTCGAAAGCCGATCCACCCTCCGGGGGTCTTTAGGGCTCCCAGCGGGGGACTCAACCCTGGAGAGCCCTTCGAGGAGGGGGCTAAGAGGG
>DAOULQ010000002.1:0-34955 GCA_034419095.1 Anaerolineae bacterium
GGAAAGATGGGACGGTTGGCCACAACTCTGTTGGTGCTGGCCGTGGGGTGCTCTGGTCAATTAGTCGGCTCCCCATCCTCCCCCCTCACCGCCTCTGGGGCGATCGAGGCCCGGGAGGTATCGATCACCGCCGAGGTAGGGGGACGTATCGTCGATATCTTGGCCCATGAAGGCGAAGAGGTGGAGGAAGGGGCTATCTTGGTACGGTTGGACACAGCCCTTCTTGAGGCCGAGATAGGGCGCGCCCAGGCCACGGTAGCCTTGGCCCAAGCCAACTTGGCCCAGGTGAAAGCGGGAGCCCGCGAGGAGGAGATCCGGGCCAAGCAAGCAGCGGTGGAGAAGGCTATCGTTGCCCAAGAGGGAGCGAGGAGAGCCCGGGAAGATGCCCAGGCAGCCCTGGAGAACCCTCAAGAGTTGAACCTCAAGATCGCAGAGGCGGAAACCCAACTGGCGCTGGCCGAGCACCAACTCTCCCAGGCTCAGGCTCAACTGGCCACAGCCCAGATAATGAGAGACAAATACGAGCGGGATGGCTCCGCTGAGGGGCAGGCCCTTTATGAAGCCTATGGCTATCAGGTATCGGCCGCTGAGGCAGCCCTAGCCGCAGCCCAAAAACAACTCGCCGGAGCCCAAAGGAACCTAGAGAACTTATTGACCCTGAAGGAAAACCCCCTCTCCCTCCGGGCTCAACTACATGCTGCCCAGGCCCGATACGAGGTTGCAGCCGCCGCGGCAGAGGTGGCTCAGGCAGCCCTAGAATCCCTCAAGGCTGGAGCCACCCCGGAGGAGATAGACGCCGCCCAAGCCCAACTGGAGCAGGCGGAAGCGGCTTTGGGGCTCTTAGAGGTACAACTGAAGAAGATGACCCTTAAAGCGCCCCTAAGCGGCCTAGTCACCAGCCGTTCCGTTCACATAGGGGAGACCGCTTCTCCAGGAGCCGTCCTCCTCACCCTGGCTGACCTGGATCAAGTTGAACTCACTGTCTTCATCCCCGAGAACCGGCTGGGGGAGATCCGCTTGGGGCAAAAGGTTACCGTAGAGGTCGACTCCTTCCCCGGCAAGGGGTACCAAGGGGAGGTAGTCTATATCTCCTCGGAAGCGGAGTTCACCCCTCGCAATGTGCAGACCAAAGAGGAGCGGGTGAACACCGTCTTCGCCGTCAAGGTTCGGCTCCCCAACCCAGAGCACGAATTGAAACCCGGTATGCCCGCCGACGCGACCTTCGAACAACTATAAAATCAGGGAACACGAGTATCTCCAAGGCCGGTGTTTCCACAAGAACACATCTCGCCTTTTCCTCTTCTACTCTTCTCATCGGAGGGCGTATCGCTCACCCCTCTTCGGTGTTCTATCCTTATGGGGGACCCTGAATAACAATCTTAAAAACCGGCCTGGGGTATTGACTTCCCAGGGGTTAGATGTATAATGGGGTTAAGGGTTCTCTTCTGATTGAAGGCGTGTCCAGCACCTAGAACGGTCTTAAGTCCATGGAGAGAGCCCAGGAAAGGGGGTGGTCAAGGGCGATCATCTAGTCAGAATCAGCGCTCCATTTCTAAGCCAGATCCTGCCCAGATCTCGCACTCGCTTAGAGGGAGCGTTTTTCATGAAAGGAGGTGGATTAAGGACCTTCCTAAAGTCTTTGATTAGGGTGAACTATCGATATCGAAGGAGGGTTTCATGACTCCCTTTTGGTTCATAATATTGGCGCTTGTCGCTTACGGCATCGCTTACTTCTGGTACTCCAAGTGGTATGACACAAATGTGTGGAAGTCGGACCCGGCGAAGACGACCCCCGCCCACATGTTCATGGATGGGGTGGAGTTCTTCCCCGGCAGTCGGTACGTCCTCTGGGGGTACCAGTTTAAGAGTATCGCCGCCTTGGGCCCATCCTCGGTGTCTGGATCGCCGTCACCTATGGCTGGCTCCCGGCCTTGATCTGGATCATCGTGGGCAACTTCTTCATCGGCTGGATCCACGACTACGGCTCCATCATGCTGGCTGTCCGGAACGAGGGGAAATCCTTCGGCCCTCTCACCTACGAGTGGGTAGGTGCCGGGGGGAGGAACACGCTCTTGGGCTTCCTTCTCTTCTACCTGCTCATCATCTCCGCCGTGTTCATCATGTTCATCGCCCTCTTCTGGAACATCTTCCCCGGCACCATCTGGGCCACGCTGGGGATGATAGTCACCGGGCTCATCGCCGGGCAACTGCTCTATAAGATGAAGATGAACGTCCTCACCGTGACCATAATCTCCCTAATCCTGGTGGTGATCAGCGTCTTCTTAGGCGTCTGGTTCCCCTTCCCAGCCACGGGTTTCCTGGGAGCCTGGACATTAGCCTTCTGGGCGGCGGTGCTCTGCGTCATCCTCTACATCGCTTCCATCCTGCCCATGCCCACCTTCATCCAGCCGGTCAACTACGTGGCCTTCTATCCGGCCTTCATAGGGGTGGTCCTGCTCATCATCGGTGCTCTGCTCTCACCGATCACGGGGGTGCGCATCTTGCAACCGGCCTGGAAGACCGCCTATACGGCAGCGGCCGGCCCCATCTGGCCCATGCTGTTCGTGGCTATCGCCTGCGGGGCCATCTCTGGCTGGCATAGCCTGGTGGGGAGTTCGGCCACCGGTAAGCAGTTAGACATCGAGACCGACGCCCATCCGGTGGGGGCCGGCGCTATGCTCACCGAGGGGCTTTTGGCCCTCTCCGCCCTGGCCGCGTATATGGTCCTCTCGCCGGATGAGACAGCCCTGGGCAATGTGGGGGGGTTCGTGGCTGGGGCCACCAAGCTCACCACGGCTTACCTGGGAGCGGGGACGGGGACCTTCTTGACGGTCTTCTTCGGCCTCTTCCTGGTGATCTACGCCTTCACCGTCCAGACCCTGGTGACCCGCTTCTGGAGGATGATCTCTGCTGAACTCTTCGGGGAGAGCACCCTGGGCCAGCCGGTGGTTTCCACCATCGTAGGGCTTTTCATCGCCTGGCTCTTCGCTATCTCCGGTTCCTGGATCAACCTCTGGCTCTACTTCGGAGGCGCCAACCAACTCTTGGCTGGACTGGCCCTCATGCTCATCTCCATCTACCTGGTGAGGCTCAGGGCTCGATCTGAGTTCACCTTGTGGCCGGCCATCTTCATGATCGTCACCACCCTGGCCGCCCTAGCCTGGGAGACCTGGATGTTCCTAAGAGCGTTCCTCACCCGGGCCCCACTAGTGAGAGCGCCGTTGGCTTCCTATCCAACCATCGCCCTGGCCATCAACGGGATCTTCGTCCTGGTGGGTGCAGTGCTCTTCATCTTGGGTATCCGGATGGCCCTCTTGACTTGGGGGTCTTACTCTAAGTATCGGGCCGCACCCCCTGCGGAAGCGCCAGCGGAGTAAGCGGTAGAGTGCCTATAAACAAGAAGGGCAGCCCTTGCTATAGGGCTGCCCTTCTTGTATAATTTAGAGAGAGAATCTGATCAGTAAGGAGACGTGACCCCGATGGAAGAGAAGGAAAAAGAGGAAGAGAAGAAGGGTGGTTTCCTCGAGGGCGCAAAGGGCGTCCTCTACGGGATGGCCTCCCATGGTCAAGTGATTGGCGCTCTGCGGACCAGGATGTACCTGGAGCACCTCTTCATGTTCATGACCCTGGGAGATATGCTGGGCGTCCCTGTCTTGCCGCCCTACTATTCGTTGCGCCTTCTCCCTTACGCCGTCCCCAACATCAAATCCTGGAAGAGGCGAGTCTTCCGGGAGAGGGACTTCACGGACGTCATATACTAACACACGAAAGATGCAGACTCCCCATCTGAAAGTCGAGTTTGTGGGGTTGCTCCCCACCTTTTTCAACTTCTGTGCTCCCTGTTGCACCAAGGATTATGTGGGCGCTTGTGGCATAGATTACGCCGCGGAACAGTTGAGAGAGTACCCACCCCAGACACAAGAGATCCACCTCCGGGCCTATCAACTCTTCGTTAACCTGCTCCGGGACTTCGGCACACAGGTTAGGCCCCTGGCCGTGGGTTCCATCTCGTCTAGGGGGTTGTGGCTTACCATCAAACATCGTCTGGGAAACGATCTAAACCTAGTCATAAACGACCGAAGGGTTGTCAAGGGAGATGCGCACTACGAGGTCATCAAGAGAGCGATAGAGGAAGAGATATATGGGTCGAGCCGATAGATCGAGGGAAGAGCCCAGTCTGTGGCAGAAGGTCCAGGAGGTCTTCTTCGGCCTTTTCCTTTATGACCTCCATCGCAGTGCTATCCAAGCCAAGGCACAATACGACGACGCCTTGAACGTCCTTTTGATGGGCCAATTTCTGGGTATCCCCCTCATGAACTCGGTCTTCACCTTAAGGCTCTTCCCCCATCTCCTCCCCCAGTTGGGGGATTGGAAGCGAAGGAAGTTAAAGGAGGCAGATATAACGGATTTCATCCCCGCCGGTCCCCACTAGGGAGATGGCTGTTTTGGTAGATTGGTCACAAGGAAAGGGGGTTAATCATGAAAGGACTTACCGATTTCTTCGCCCAAAGAGGCGTGCCGGAGATCGTGATCTTCGCCGGCAAAGGAGGGCTAGGGAAGACCACCTGCAGCGCCGCTCTAGCCCACCATATGGCCACGGTCCAAGGGAAGCGGACCCTCTGCTTCAGCACCGACCCCCAGGCTTCCCTCTCCGATATCTTCGAGCAGGACTTCTTCGGGAAGGGGACCATAGAGGTATTGCCCAACCTCCATGTGGTAGAGATAGATGCTGATAGAAGGGTGGCCGTCTATCAAGAGGAGGTGAAGCAGAAGATCCTAGATATGTATAGCCTCGATGAACTCCCCGAGGAGATCGAGGAATATGTCGATTCCACCTCCGCTGAGCCAGCCATGTACGAATCGGCCACTTATGACGCCATGGCGGAACTGGTGGCTCAAAGGGATTACGATCTCTATATCTTCGACATGCCCCCCTTCGGCCACGGGGTAAGAATGGTGGCTATGGCCGACATCCTCTCCAAGTGGGTGGAGAAGATCACCGAGGCTAGGGAAAAAGCGGGGGAGTACGAGGCGGTGGCTGCTACCTTGAAAGGAACCAAGGTGAGCGAGGATGAGGTGCTGACCGAACTGCTGGATATCAAGAGCAAGATCACTACCTTCACCGACCTCATCACCGACACCAAGAGAACAGCCTTCTTCATGGTACTCACCCCCGAGAAGATGGCTATCCTAGACACCGAGAGAGCACTGGAGATGTTCGAAGCCTTGGGTATCGGGATGTCGGGCTTGATCGTGAACATGATCTACCCCCGAAGCCTGTTGGAGAGGTCTTCTCTGAGTGATCTTCTGCGCAACAGGATCGAGATGCAACAAAGGTATCTCGAGGTGATGCGAGAGAAGTTCGCCGGTCAGATAGTCTGTAACCTGCCTATGTATCCTCAGGAGCCGAAAGGGCTCCCGATGATAGCCAAGGTGGCCGAGGATTTGATGGAATCGAAGGTGGCGATATAAGGAGGCGTATGATGCACTCATTGGGCGAGTATTTGGCCTCGCAGCCAAATTTGAAGTTCATCTTCACCGGTGGCAAAGGAGGGGTGGGAAAGACCGCGGCCGCGGTAGGGCTGGCTTACCATTTCGCCTCCCAGGGGAAGAAGACCCTGGTGGCCTCTTTGAACCCCGTCCATTCCCTCACCAGTTGCTTCGACCGCGACTGCAGTGGCGGTGAACCTAGAGAGATCGTAGAGAACCTCTACGCCTGCGAGGTGGAGACCGAGGATGTGGTGGAGCGGTACCGGGAGAATATCGGCCGCCGGGTGAAGGATTTCTTGAAATGGTCGGATATCCCGGTGGCGGCGGGCCCCTTCATCGACATAGCGGCTACCAACCCCGCTTTTGAGGAGTCGGCCATGTTCGATAAGATGACCGACATAATGCTCGAAGAGAGGGAAGAGTACGAGGTGATGATCTTCGACACCGCCGCCGTGGCCAACGCCATAAGGTTGATCGGCCTGAGCAAGATCTACGGGCTATGGCTGAGCCGGATGATCGAAAGTCGCAAGGAGGCCCTCTCCCTGCGGGTGCAACTCTCCTTCCGCAAGGAGAAGATAATGGAAGAGGTAAAGCAAGACCCCTTGATGGCTGATCTCATCTCCACGAACGAGAAGTTCATCCGGGCCAAAAAGCTCCTCACCGACCCTGCGACCACCGCTTTCTTCTTCGTCACCCTTCCTCTCGCTCTACCTATAGCCGTGGTGAAGAGGTTCATCAAGATGGTTCAGGCCTATGATATCCCTGTCGGCGGCGTCATCGTCAATCAAGTGCTCCGCCGAGAGGCCGTGGAAGCGAGCGAAGGGGATGAATACCTGAGCAATAAGTTCCAAGAACAGTGGGGTTACATGACGACCATCAAGGAGGACCTGGGAGAGCTGGTGCGGGCTTTCGTACCACTCTACCCCGACGAGGTAGCCTGCGTGGAGATGGTGGCCAAGGTCTCCGACGATCTCCATCATTACGTCCCCGAGTTCTGGGAAGAACTCTGATGGAGAGCAAGAAGCATCTCATCGCCGCCAGCAACTTCTTGCTTGGGCCTACGAATTTCCTGATCCTGCCTCTGCCCGAAAATTGGAAACTGGGTCAAGGGCTCTCGCCACCGGAGGTCAACTCTAATACCACCCTGGGCGAAGCGATGTGGGTCACCTCAGGCCGGGCCAGTCACCTCCTCTACGACCCCCAGAGAAAAGTAGGCCTTGAGTTGGAGGTGAAAATCTCCAAAGGCAAGAGGGAACCCAAACATGAATTGAGCCTAGTGAAGGATCAAGGCACAGCACGACTAGGCAAGCACGAGGGCCACTATATACTGGGAGAGGTAAAGCGGGGCTTTCCCAGAAGGAAGAGGGCCAAAACCCTTCGCTGTTCCCTCTATTGCCAGGAGACCAAGCGAACCATCGATATGGAGTTCGTGGGGAGGTGTTCAGAGGAAGATCTGGCTCAGATCTTCGAGGCCATCTGTGGCTTGGAGTGCCACTAACCGACTATCTCCATCACCTTCTCTGGAAAATGGAAGAGCCTCTCGGCCGTCATCCCCTCCACTTCAGAGAGGTGGAAATTGGCTACCAGGTGAGGGGCTCTCCTTCTTAAGGAAAGCCTTACTAATTGAGGAATCTCCTCTGAAAGCGCGGATGCCAACCTGGAAGCGATCTCTGTATCCCTCTTAAGAGCGATGAACATCCCGTTCAAACTGCCGACCGTCCAGCCCTCTTTCTCCAGGGCCCTCATGGCCCTCCCGGCTCTCCACCCCCGGCGCGTCACTTCCAAATCGGTCTTGGGCTTAAGGCGCAGGTCCCCTTTGATAACCAATGTATCTCGTTGTCCCCTCAGACGGTTGATTATCCAGAGGAGGAGCACCTCTCTAGCCTCCAAGAGGACCATCATACCCACTCTCTTGAAGGGGCCTAGCGCCCCCTGCACATCGACCCGAAACGCCGAGGCCCCTACCCAGTTCACCGATGCTTGACCTTCATAGGCCCTTACCCCCTCCCTCAGCCAGCGGAGAGCCTGTAAGCCACGGCGCCGGTTCATCTGCCGCCCAAAAGGGTACCAGAGGACGAGGATAACGGAGAGGCCGATGACGATCTGGGTTGCCAACTGAGAGAAATCCATAATAAACTCCATAAATAAGGCTTTCACTTAGCCTAACAGAAGAGCATCTCGCTGTCAAATGCAAAGGAGGGATCGTGAACCCCTTAACTCTGGTAGCGGAACTGATGGCCATCTCCGCCAGGACGGCCCCCAAAGGGGCGGGCAAAGACTTCATCGTCACCACCATCGTGGAGGGCGAGGATCTTGACGCCCTGGCCGCCAAGATGTACGAGTTCGGAGAGAGGACGGGAAAGAAGGATTTCGACCGGGATGGGGCCAACGTGCGAGATTCGGCGGCCCTCCTCCTCATCGGTCTAAAGGACGAGAAGGTGGCGGGGCTCAACTGCAGCGCCTGCGGTGCGGAGAAATGCCTTAAGCCCAACACTTTCGAGGGGGAGTTCAAAGGGCCTCACTGTGCCCACCGCCTCCTGGATATGGGGATCGCCATCGGCTCAGCGGTGAAGACGGCCAGCCTCTTGAACGTCGATAACCGGGTGATGTACCGGGCAGGGGTGGTGGCCCGAGAAATGGGACTCATCGACGCCGACTTCGTGATAGGGATACCGCTCTCGGCCACGGGGAAGAATATATATTTCGACCGATAGGGAGAAGTGTGCGCCATCGTAAGAAACCAAATAGATTGGGTCGTGAACATAACTTTGGGAACAAAAACTTTGCAAATGCCCTCCCCCTATGCTAGAGTAACAGCGAGGCTATCATGAAAGTCGTCTCTCCCCACCCTTGGGAGGTGACCCCTGCCCAGGGGAAGAGGATACAAAATGAGTTGCGGGAGAAGGTATCTACCACCTGGGAGCCGACCGATGTAAAGAGGGTGGCTGGGGTGGATGTGGGGATGGAGGGGGAGATAGCAAAAGCCGCAGTGGTCGTTCTGAGTTACCCGGAACTCAGCCCTCTAGACCAGAGCCTGGCCCGGGTTCCCGTTACCATGCCCTATATACCGGGGCTTCTGGCCTTTCGCGAGGCCCCGGCTATTCTCGCCGCCTGCGAGAAACTGATTACCGAGCCCGATTTACTCATCTTCGACGGACAGGGACTGGCTCACCCCCGTCATTTCGGCATCGCCAGCCATGTGGGAGTGATCCTAGATAAGCCCTCCATCGGCTGTGCCAAGTCCCGCCTCTGGGGTAGCCACCATGAACCCCCCAATGAAGCGGGGTCTTATACCCATCTCTACGACGGCGAGGAGGTAATCGGAGCCGTAGTCCGCACCAGAACAGGGGTCCATCCGGTTTACGTCTCCATCGGCCACAAAATCGACCTCCCCACCGCTATTCAGTTCATCCTCTCCTGCTGCCGAAGGTACCGTCTGCCGGAGCCTATAAGATTCGCCCATCGGGTGGCCGCAGGGGAGAAACTCAAGATCAAGGGGGAACAGAAGTCCCTCTTCGACCTCCTGTAGCGCCCGCAAATTGAAAGCGTCGGCCTATCCTGACTGATGTGAGTCAGGGGCTTCAGCCCGACGAAATCCCGTCACCCTAAAGGGCGCTGCTACAACTATGAATATTCTGAACGAAGAGGACACATGCCAAGGGAAAAACTGCAAACGTGGGCAGGCCGTAGTGAATTTGAATATTCAGGCTCAGTTAATACCGGAACTGACATATTTTGGGGTAAAAATTGTCGTTATCACGAATTCATATCCGGTGAAAGATATAAAGCGCTGTTGAAACATTTCAAAAAACAAAACGTTAGCATCGGGACATCACGTACTAATCCTCCAGATGGAAGTTTAGGGGCATGGTTGCTTTCAAATGTCTCACGAAGGGCGCTAGCCTCATATATTGGCCCCATCCTCTTACACGAAGGTTATGCCAATCGAGGAATTGGCGGCACTGACATGATTCAATTTTTATAAATATCTCCTACCACGGTGAGTTGTATGGCATCACCGCAGAAAAACGCGAAATCACGGAAGGAGAAACGTAGGGGAGGCCCTTGTGGCCTCCCGCATCGGGCGGGGACAAGCCCCGCCCCTACAAGACCAATACGATGAAGAGACCGTCCTTGCCGCAGCGCAAGCCAACGAGATTACAAGTTTTCGATTATGCAACCCCCAATATTGTAATCTTTGTGACTGCTCGTACCCGGGAAGGAAGAAATCTCTTCACCAAATCCGACCTAAACCAGGCCATCATTCGATGCTTCCTGGAAGAACGAGCACGGTTGAATCATTCCATCTTCGCCTACTGTCTAATGCCAGACCATTATCACCTTCTGTGTAACCCTAATCAATCGGGCGTACCAATCACCCAACTCGTTGGAGGGATCAACAGCAAAATCACCCGCCTTCTTTGGAATCACGGCTATTCGGGGAGGCTAATGCAAAGGAGTTTCTACGACCACATAATCAGGAAAGAGGAAAGTTTAACGGAAATAGTAAAGTACATCCTTTATAACCCCGTTCGCGAGGGCCTTGTCCAAAAAGCAGAGGACTATCCCTACAGTGGGGTGGCTGATCCACTCCCCGTATGAGCCAAGCGCAAACACAGCCTATAACAGGGGCTTTGGACTGACGAGAGAGGGGTTGAGTTATGGACAAGGGTTGGGTCGAAAGGGCAGCAACGCTCTTTCTTGAAGCCACCTACGCTGTGGCCCTCACCGGGGCGGGGCACAGCACCCCCTCCGGCATCCCCGACTTCCGCAGCCCTGGCTCCGGCCTCTGGAGCCAAGTGAACCCAGAGGAGGTAGCCTCCATCCAGGCCCTTTATCGTGACCCCGAGGCTTGGTATGCCTGGTACCATCAGCGGGGCACCATGTTCCTGGATGCCCAGCCCAACCCGGCTCATGAGGCCCTGGCAGAGTTGGAGGAGATGGGACGCTTGCAAGCGGTGATCACCCAAAACATCGATAACCTCCACCAGAAGGCAGGTTCCAAGAAGGTCATAGAACTCCACGGGAATACGCGGGAGGCCATCTGTCTGAGATGCGGCGACATCATCCCCGCCCCACTCCTTTGGGAAAGGTACCTTCAAGAGCGACAGGCACCTAGATGCAAGAAGTGCAGCGGGATGATGAAGCCCAATGTCATCCTCTTCGGGGAGATGTTGCCGGAGGAGGCCCTCAATGCGGCTTGGGAGGAGACGGACAAATGCGACCTGATGTTGGTGGCCGGTACCTCGTTGAAGGTGACCCCGGCGGCTCACCTCCCTCTCATGGCCCGCCGGAAGGGGGCAAAACTGGTGATCGTTAACTTCCAGCCCACGCCGGTTGACGGTTACGCCGAGGTCGTCATCCGCGAGGATGTGGCGGAGGTGCTGCCTCAGATAGCGATGATATGCCGCGAAAAGATATAAGGGGTTTGGGAACTTGGCCACGACAGAACAGCGCAGAGAAGGCGACTCAAAAGTCAGTAGGCCTGAGCGAGCAACCAGAGCATGATCCTAACCATCTACTGTTTAGCCTCTACCTTCCCTCTGAACCCATCCAGGTCGATGATAAATCGGATATGAGTCCCTTCCCCTACCTTCTCCCGTTCGTCGAAGGCCTCCACCTTAAAAGTTAGCCTTCGCCCCTCGACCTCCACCAGTTCGGAGTGAACCGTTACTTCCATCCCCTGGGGTGTGGCCGCTAGATGGCGCACCCGGATCTCGCCCCCCACGGTAGCCTGGCCAGGGGGCAAGAGATGATCCACAGCCTTCACGCTGGCATTCTCCATGAGGGCGATCATCCTGGGAGTGGCCAAGACGGCTACATTACCACTCCCCAAATGCTGAGCGGTATCCTCTTCCCCGACCACCAGCCTCGCCTCTCCTCTGAGGCCAGGGGCAAGCCCTTCTTTGGCCATGACTAAAAACTCCTCTCTTCGTTGACCAGCGTAAAAAGAGCCGAGGCTCTAGGCTCGGCTCCTCTATGGCCAGCGGATTATATCAGGCTGGCACCCCAGAAAGGACAGCCTCCAGTTCCTCTCCTTCCAGGGTTTCCACCTCGATCAATTTCTTGGCCAGTTGGATCAAGGCATCTTTGTGCTGGGTGAGGATGCCCTTGGCCTTCTCGTACGCCTCGTGGATGAGGCGGCGGATCTCCTCGTCAATGGCTTGAGCCACATCCTCGCTATAGTTCCGCTGCTCGCCGATCTCCCTGCCCAAGAAGACCAACTCCTCCTTCCGCCCGAAGGTAAGCGGCCCCAACTTCTCGCTCATCCCATACTCCGTGACCATCTTGCGGGCTAACTTCGTGGCTCGCTCCAGATCGTTCGCTGCACCGGTGGTGATATCGTTGAAGATGAGTTCCTCCGCCGCCCGTCCCCCCAGAAGACCAGCCAGTTCGTCCTCGAACTTGGAGCGGGCCATCAGATACCGGTCATCCTCGGGGAGGGGCATGGTGTATCCCAAAGCCATCCCCCGGGAGATGATGGAAACCTTGTGCACCGGGTCGCAATTGGGCAACATCTTCATCACCAAGGCGTGGCCCGCTTCGTGATGGGCTATGATATTCCGCTCCTCATCGCTGATGAGGCGGCTCTTTCTCTCCGGCCCAGCGATCACCCTCTCGATCGCCTCCTGCATCTCCTCCATGTCGATAGCCTTCTTGTCTCGGCGGGCGGCGAGGATAGCCGCCTCGTTCACCAAGTTCTCTATGTCCGCCCCGGAGAAGCCAGGGGTCTGCTTAGCCACCACATCCAGGTCCACCTCCTCGGCCAGAGGCTTCCCCCGGGCATGGATATCCAGGATGGCGCGGCGCCCCCTCATATCCGGCCGATCCAGGACCACCCGTCTATCGAAACGGCCAGGGCGCAGAAGCGCCGGGTCCAAGATATCCGGTCGGTTGGTGGCGGCGATGACGATGACGTTGGTATCGGTGTCGAAGCCGTCCATCTCCACCAAGATCTGGTTAAGGGTCTGCTCCCTCTCATCGTGGCTGCCACCCAAACCGGCTCCTCTATGGCGCCCCACGGCATCTACCTCATCCACAAAGACAATGCATGGAGTGTTCCGCTTCGCCTGATCGAAGAGGTCCCTAACCCTAGAGGCGCCAACCCCCACAAACATCTCCACAAACTCGGAGCCCGAGATGGAGAAGAAAGGAACGCTCGCTTCCCCGGCTACCGCTCGGGCCATGAGGGTCTTGCCACATCCCGGGGGCCCCACCATCAGCACCCCCTTGGGGATGCGAGCCCCTAAAGCGATGAACTTCTCTGGCTCCTTGAGGAACTCTACCACCTCCCGGAGTTCCTCCTTCGCCTCCTCTACGCCAGCCACATCGGCGAAGGTGACGGTGGGCTTGTCGCCGCTGAAGAGGCGGGCTCGGCTCTTACCGAACGACAAGGCCTGGTTATTGCCACTTTGGGCCTGACGCATCATAAAGAGAATGAGACCGCCGAAGAGGATAGCTGGGAGGAAAGAGGTCAAAAGACCGATCCAATTGCCGAATTCGCTGGGCTCCTTAAACTGAAGGGAGACGTTGCTTAACTCATCTTCCGTTACTCCCAGATTCCTGAGTACCTCGGTGATATCCGAGGTTCGGTCCTTATTGGCCCGTACCTTCTCTCCAGAGACAAGGGTTACCGTGAGTTCGTCACCGGAGACGACGATCTCTTTTATATTACCTTGCTTGGCCTCCTGAGCCACATCAGTTAAGTAAACGGTGGGCAAACTCTCACGGGGAGACAAGACGTTGAAAAAGAGCATCCCCACAGCGACGAGGATGAGAAGATAGACCAACCCGTTTCTGAACCACCTAGAACTCACACTTCCCCCTGCTACACTTCAAAACTCTGTCCCTATTCACTTAACATTATACACCAAAAAGCAAGGAGAGGGCAAGTCCAACCAGAAAATTCTACAGGCCTCAGTACCAGGTGAGTGCGTTCGGCATCCTGAGGAGAAGAACCTCATCTTCTGGTGTCGTAGAGATGGCATTCTCTCTACCGCGAAATCCGTATGTTCACATATCACCAAATGGCTCTACAAGCGTCTAGGGCTCCCTCTCTACCAGTTTACAGCCAACCAGAGCCCGGTTTATCTCCTTCTCTTTCCAGAGGCCTCTTTGAACTTCTTGGAGTACGTCTTCTCCCCTCTGGAGAGCCGTGGTGCTCCCTCCCAGCTGTAACTTGTGCTCTAATACCCTTTATCCCCCTTGACAAAGCTCATATTTGTGATATAATCAGCATTTAATATATCTATCATATATATTGTATCTATTGTATGAAGGTGCTGGAACATGGTCCTATGGGTCTGAGTCTGCTCTCACCTGAATTCCGCATCGAACGCGACGAGCAGCGCTGCATCGCCTGCCAAGTGTGCGTGCGCCAGTGCGCCAATGACGCACACGCCTACGACGCCGACGACGATCGCGTGACCAGCGACGAGCAGCGCTGTGTGGGCTGCCACCGCTGCGTGACACTCTGCCCCACTCACGCCCTAACCATCCGCCGCAGCCCGCTCGACTTCCGTCCCAACGCCAACTGGACGGCCTCGATCATCGGCAACGTTTACAAGCAGGCGGAAACGGGCGGTGTGCTGCTAACCGGGATGGGTTGTGACCAGCCCTACCCGATTTATTTCGACCATATTTTGCTGAACGCCTCGCAGGTGACCAACCCTTCGATTGACCCACTGCGCGAGCCGATGGAACTGCGCACTTTCATCGGGCGCAAGCCCGACCGTGTGGAGGTCACGCAGACCGCCGACGGTGTCAAAATCGCAACCCAACTAGCCCCGCAACTGGTCTTGGAAACGCCCATCCTCTTCTCCGCGATGTCCTACGGCTCCATCAGTTACAACGCCTGCCAGTCGCTGGCGCGGGCGGCAAAGGAGTGCAGCATTCTCTACAATACCGGCGAGGGCGGCCTGCACCCCAGCCTGTACGAGTACGGGCCGTACACCATCGCGCAGGTGGCGTCGGGACGCTTCGGGGTGCACTCGCAGTATCTGGAGATGGCGGCGGCGCTGGAGATCAAGATCGGCCAGGGAGCCAAGCCCGGCATCGGCGGTCACCTGCCAGGGGAGAAAGTGACCGATCAAATTTCGCAGACGCGCATGATCCCGACGGGGACGGACGCCCTTTCACCCGCGCCGCACCACGACATCTACTCCATCGAAGACTTGCGGCAACTGATCTACGCGCTCAAGGAGGCCACCAACTACGAGAAGCCCGTGGGGGTGAAGATCGCCGCCGTACATAACGTCGCTCCCATCGCCAGCGGCATCGCACGGGCGGGGGCGGACTACATCGCCGTGGACGGCCTGCGCGGTGGGACAGGCGCTGCCCCCACGGTCATCCGCAACAATGTGGGCATCCCTATCGAGTTGGCCATCGCCGCCGTGGATGAGCGGCTGCGCCAGGAAGGCATCCGCAACCAGGCCTCGGTCATCGCCGCTGGTTCCATCCGCTCCAGCGCGGACGTGGTCAAGGCTATCGCCCTGGGGGCCGACGCGGTCTACATTGGCACGGCTGCGCTGGTGGCAATGGGCTGCCACCTGTGCCAGAAATGCTACACCGGCAAGTGCAATTGGGGCATCGCCACCCAAGACCCCAATCTCACCAAGCGGCTCAACCCCAACATCGGCTACCGCCGCCTGGCCAACCTCATCCGCGCCTGGTCGCTGGAGATCAAGGAGATGCTGGGCGGAATGGGCATCAACGCCATCGAAAGCCTGCGCGGCAACCGCGACCACCTGCGCGGCGTGGGACTGAACGAGGTGGAGTTGCGGACGCTGGGGATCAAGGCGGCAGGAGAAGCGTAGTGCCGGAGGTTAGAGAACGGAGACTAGAAGACGATGAAGCGCATCTACGTTAACGAGGAGTATTGCATTGGCTGCCGGCTGTGCGAGATTCACTGCCTGGTGCAGCACTCGCAGTCGAAGAAGATCATCAAAGCGTTCAAGGAAGAGAGTCCCAGGGCGGTGCCCAGGCTACTGGTCGAAGAGGAAGGCCCCCTTTCGTTCGCCATGCAGTGTCGGCATTGCGAAGACGCTCCTTGTGTCGCGGCTTGCATTACCGGCGCGATGCACCGCGATGAGCGGACGGGGTCCGTCCTGTGCGATGAAGATCGGTGCGTGGGCTGCTGGATGTGTATTATGGCTTGCCCATTTGGCGCGATTATGCGCAACATCGCAGGGCGCAAGGCCGCCTCCAAGTGCGACCTGTGCTACGGCGAGGACACACCTGCTTGCGTCGCCCATTGCCCAAACGGCGCATTGGTCTACAAGGAGAGGGTTGGATGAGAACCGTCATCATCGGCAACTCGGCCGGCGCCGTCGGTGCTATCGAAGCGATCCGCAGACACGACCAGGAGAACCCTATCACGGTCGTCGCCGACGAGCCGCACCACGTCTACTCCCGCCCGCTCATCTCATACCTCCTGGGGGGGATAGTGAACGAGGCGCAGATGTACTACCGCCCGCCCGATTTCTATGAACGGTTCGGGGTGGAGACGATGCTGGGGGTCGAAGTCGTGGGCATCAGCCCCCAAGAGCAGAGCATCGCCCTGGTGGGGGGCGGGGCGCTGGCCTACGACCGGCTGCTAATCGCCACGGGCGGGCGGCCCTTCGTCCCGCCTACGCCGGGAGTTGATCTAGAGGGGGTCTTTACCTTTACCCGCTGGGAGGATGCCCGGCGTATGGGGCGTTACCTTAAGGAGCACGGGGTCGAGTTGGCTGTGGTGGTCGGCGGGGGCTTGATCGGGCTGAAGACGACTGAGGCACTGCTGGCCCATTCCATCCACGTGACCATCGTCGAACTGGCCGATCGCATCCTGAGTACCACCTTCGATCACACGGCCTCGAAACTGGTGGAAAGCGCCCTGCGCCGTGCGGGCGTGGAAGTCAGGACGGGCACGACGGTGAAGGAGATCGCCGGCAAAGGTGGGCGGGTGGATAACGTGGTCTTGCAAGACAGCGAACACCTGGCCTGCGACATGGTCATCATCGCCATCGGCGTGCGCCCCAATGTGGGCCTGGTTGCGGGGACGGGTATCGCGGTCAACCAGGGCATCCTGGTGGACCGCCGGATGCAGACGAGCGTCCCGCACGTCTACGCTGCCGGGGACTGCGCCGAAGCCTACGACCTGCTCTTGGGCGACAACCGCCCCATCGCCATCTGGCCTAACGCCTACCGGCAGGGGTACGTGGCCGGCTGTGCCATCGCCGGGGTCGAGCGGGAATACGAGGGCGGCTTCCTGATGAACTCAGTGGAGGTGTGCGGCATGCCCACGATCTCCGTCGGTCTGACCGATCCCCAGGACAGCGCGGACGAGTATGAGATTATGGAGAGATACGACCGCGAGGCGCCGACCTACAAGCGGCTGGTACTGCGGGGCAACCGGCTTGTGGGGGCGATCTGTGTAGGAAACATCGAGCGGGCCGGCATCTACACCGGGCTGATCCGCGATCAGGTGGACGTCGCCCCGTTCAAAGACCACCTCCCGGCCGAGAAGTTCGGGCTGATCTCGCTGCCGAAGGAGTATCGGAAGCACCTGGTGGTGGGGGATGGCATTGAAGTGTAGATGTGAAGTAGAGAGAATGGAGGAACAATGAACCGGATATCGCTCGAAAACCGCTACGGAGATGACAAGGTCTACGACGCCTGCGGGCTGATGGGGATTATGGACGTGACCGGGGAACACTTCTCAGGCCGCGACATTCTCCCGGGCATCACGAGCATGGAGGAGCGCGGCAACGGGTTGGGCGCGGGCTTCGCCGTCTATGGCTGCTACCCCGAATACGCCGATTGTTACGCTTTCCACGTGATGTACATGGCGCCCGAAAGCCGCCCGCCGGTCGAGGCGTTCTTGAACGAGCACTTCGTACTGGCGCACGCCGAGGAAGTGCCACACCAGCCGTCGTCCGGCCTGTTCGATCCGCCACTCATCTGGCGGTACTTCTTGCAATCCCCTATCACCACCCCCGACGAGGCCCAGTATATAGTGGGGAAGGTGATGGAAATAAACACCGCCGGGCAGGGGGCCTATATCTACGGCAGCGGGAAGGACGTGGGCCTCTTCAAAGGCGTGGGCCACTCCAGCCAGATCGCGGAATACTTTGGCCTGGAGGAATACAGCGGATACCTGTGGACGGCGCACACGCGCTTCCCCACGAACACGCCCGGCTGGTGGGGCGGCGCGCACCCCTTCGGCCTGCTCGACTGGACGGTCGTCCATAACGGTGAGATCTCCTCCTACGGTACCAACCGGCGCTACCTGGAGATGGTGGGCTACCACTGCACGATGAGCACCGACACAGAGGTAATGGCCTACGCCGCCGACTTCCTGATGCGCCGCCACCACCTACCCGTCGAGGCGGCGGCGCGGGTGATGGCCCCGCCGCTGTGGGATGAGATAGCGCGGATGGAGAGCGAGGAGCAGTCCCTGTGCCGCACGCTGCGTCAGGTCTATTCCGGTCTCCTGGTCAACGGGCCGTTCACCGTTATCATCGCCCGGCAGGGGGAGATGATCGGCCTAACTGACCGCATCCGTCTGCGTCCCCTGACGGCTGCCACCTGCGGCAACCGGCTCTACCTCGCCTCCGAGGAAGCGGCTATCCGGATGGTCTGCCCGCAACCGGAGCGGGTGTGGACGCCGGTGGGGGGCGAGCCGATGGTAGGACAGTTGGTTGGGGGCTGGCGAACGGATGTTGGAGATTGGAGAGTGGAGACTAAGAGCGATGTCCGGAGGCGGGTCGTCGTTGCAAATTGATGCCGCTGGGGTGCACTACCGGGACTTGAACGCCCGCCTACGCGATGCGGTGGACAATGGCGCGGAGCGCATCGAACTGCGCAACGTCTGTGGGCAACGCTACATCGGCACCAACCTGCGCCGCCCGGTCGAGATTGACGTGCACGGCACGCCGGGCAACGACCTAGCAGCCTTTATGGACGGGCCGCGCATCGTGGTGCACGGCAATGCGCAGGATGGCTGCGGCAACACGATGAACAGCGGTGAGGTTATCATCCACGGGCGCGCCGGTGATGTGACCGGCCACTCGATGCGCGGCGGCAAGATTTTTGTGCGCGACGATGTGGGCTATCGGGTCGCAATCCACATGAAGGAGTACCAGGACACGCAGCCCGTGATCGTCATCGGCGGGACAGCGCAGCACTTCCTGGGCGAGTATATGGCAGGGGGAGTGCTGGCTGTGTTGGGTCTGACGCTGCGCCCCGGCGAGCATCATACCGCTACCTTCATTGGCACCGGGATGCACGGCGGCGTGATGTACATTCGAGGTGAGTTGACCGACTACCAGTTGGGGCGGGAGGTAGGGCGGGCGCCGCTGGAGGAGGCGGATCACAGGCTCTTGCAGGAACTGGTGAGGGAATATGCCGCCCACTTTGGCCATGACCCAGAGGCAATCCTCAACCAGCCGTTCACCAAACTCGTGCCTCTGTCGTCCCGCCCGTATGGGCGGCTTTACGCCTATTAGTTGATTATCCCCGATTGAGGGCAAAAGGCAGACAAGCAGCGCCGGCAGGTGATCATCAACATCCCCGCCTCGCCTTACCACACCGCAAAGGGCGGCTTCCACGAGCGCATGCTCGCCACCCGCGCCGCCGACAACATCGCCATGTATCTGCTCGCTGGTTGAGTCAATAGCACGAGAAAAGCAATGAATATCAGAACTCCTCCTTGAGCAGGGCTTTTGTGGGGCACGATCCACAAAAGCCCTTACTCCTGTTTATACGTTATCACCTGGGTACTGGGGCCTGAAGAAGCCAATTCTTGACAAAACCCACTTGATAGATATAATCATTCAATAGATGCAATGTATCGTATCGGAGGCAAAATGTCTCAGGATATACTTTCCCTCTTGATCCTTCAGCACATCATTGACCAGGAACGAGAAGCACAGGGCGAAAAAGGGGAGATCAAACTCCCGCCCATGGACGAACTCGCCAGCAAGTTGGGAGTCAGCCGGGGCAAGTTGCGCGAGGAATTGATCGCTGCCCAGTCCTACGGCGTGGTGGAGATGCGGCCCGGCGACGGTACCTATGTCCGTCCCCTCGATTTCTACACTCCTATCCGTACCCTCGTCCTCTACAGCGTCGCGCTGGACAGGGGCAATTTCGACCGTCTCTACGAACTCAGGGTTCAGTTGGAGACCGCATTCTGGGACAAGGCAGTGCGCAACCTTACCCAGGAAGACAAAGAGGAACTCCGACACACTCTGCAACTCGCTGATCAAAGATTGAAGGGAACTCCGGTGGAGATCCCCCATCAAGAACACCGCCATTTTCATCTGCTCATCTTCAGCAGGCTGGATAACGAGTTCGTGCAGGGCCTCTTGAGGGCCTACTGGGATGCGTACGAGGCGGTGGGCCTGCATCGCTACTTCGATTACAGTTACTATGAGGCCATGTGGGCCAGCCACACAGCGATAGTGGATGCCATCGTGGCAGGCCGATATGACGAGGGGAAAGAGGTCTTGATCCGGCACTTCACCCTGCTTCAGGATCGCCTGCCGGGCGGAGACACCAAACGGTAAGTGGCATCATCTTACCACTTCAAAGGCTTCCGCGTCCAACACAACGACTCCCGCGGGCCGACCAAGGGCGGCATCCGCTACCACCCCCTAGAGACGCCCACGAGCGGATGGATAGGAAGATGACCGCCGCCTTCCACGCCGTGCAAGAGGCCGCGCAGAAACACGGGATCAGCAACCGCAGGGGGACCTACATCGTGGCCGTGAGCCGCGTGGCGGAACCTTGCAGGCTACGCGGTTGGGTCTAATCTGTCGAGAAAGCGGACACCTCTCTTCGGCGAGACAAAACCAAAGACTTCCGAAGTCTGCCAGGCTTTGGAAGCCCTTTTATCCACCCTCAGGCTGTCGAACCCTCGTCCAAGAAGCAGATGGCCCTCTGGCTATGCGGATCGGCAACGACCTTGGCATATTGGCCGTCGGTTACCGAGTAAACGTCGATGACGCGCACCAAATCCTCGAACCCGCGAGCGCCAGGCACCAGTTCTTGGAGGCTACTCGGCGAGCGTTCAAAGAAAACCCTGTTGAACTGGGCTTTCTTATCGTCAGGATAGACAGGGATGTAGATGATTTGCGCTTCTACCAGGCCCTGGAAAAAATGGGTTCCATAAGAGAGTTCAGGTAGGTGCCCGGCCTCCTCGCGCGCTATCTCTACCAAAACCCCGGCGTTATCAATGTCGGCATAACTCACGTTGACCCCCAGGTTGATATTACTGCTGCCGAACCTGCCAGGCCCCATGACCAGCGCTTTGTCACCTGTATCACGCAGGTATGGATTGATCTGCCCAACCAGGCGCCCTAAAGACTTTTTCACATCCAGCGCCTTAATCGCGGCATAGTGGCCTGGGTCAATGTGGATGATGTAGCGTATTGGGCTCACCACGCCGCCGATGAGCCTGTTTGATTTGAATAGCACGCGCTCTGGGAGCACGTCGTCCGGAAACCCCACCTGTTTCGACAGGGAGAAGGGGTAAAACCTCTTGTGAATATTAAGTGGTGTAAGGAGTTAACTCCTTACACCATCAGAAAGAACTAAGATGAGGGTCGTCCTTGCCGATGAAAACGCCGCACATGAAGTGTGACGCTACGTTCTATCTCCTCTCACTCTCCTATACAGCACCCAACCCCCTTTTCTCCCTTTGATGGGAGCCCGGTCATAGTAGATATCGAAGACCCCGCCTGTCTGGGTCCGCACCCGGTAGTAGTCCCTCCCTACCCCCCAGGAGCCCCTCTTCTGGGAACTGCGCACCCAGTAGGAGCCTCTCTCCTTCTCATACCGGCATTTGGGGTTTCCCCTCAGTCGATAGTCGTGCCACTCTTTTACTAACTCCACGATGATATACTCCTGGCCCCGCCAGGTGAACCGAGAAGGCAACCCTGGCTTCTTCTCGATAAGCGGCTCTCTATCGAAATGAACCTCTATCTCTTCGCTGTAGAAATCGGCCATCAGGGATAATATACCAGTTGGGGTGTAGGAAGGGAAAGAGGGGTCAGGGTCTCGGCTTTTTCAGGGCTCTGCCCGGAAAGAGGATCCCAGAGGTCCAACTGAAAGGGGGGCCTTTTGCCACTTAGGGTGATGAAAGGAGCGGCTCGCTTGGCCACAGCTCCTAGACGCTTTAGATCCTCCAAAGTACGCAATCGCCCCAGCCGTCGTCCCTTGATGATCCGTCGCGCCGATCTGGGGCCGATGCCCGGCACTCGCAAGAGTTCCTCCCTCATGGCCCTGTTCACCTCCACCGGGAAGAACTGGAGATGATTGAGAGCCCAGACCATCTTGGGATCCGCCTCCAAGGGTAGGTTTCCCCCTTGGTCGAAGATCAACTCCTCAAAGGTGAAGCCGTACTTCCGAAATAAGAAATCGGTCTGATAGAGACGGTGCTCCCGTAGGAGGGGGGTGGCGGGCCGATCCTCTAGGGGGGTCCCCTCCAAAGGCTGGAAGGCGCTGAAATATACGCGGGCCAACTTCAGTTCCCGGTAGAGGGTCTCCGTGGTTTCTAAGATCTCCTTGTCCGGCTCCCCTGCGGCCCCTACTACGAACTGGGTCGTCTGGCCCGCCCTGCGCACCCTTCGCTCGCCTCCATCCTCTAAGAGCTGCCTCACCCACCGCAGAGGGGCCAAGAGATCGTCCAATTCCTTATCTGGCGCTAGCCTTTTGAGCCATTTTGGGCCTGGAGTCTCCAGGTTAACAGAGATCCGATCAGCCACCTGCGTGGCTTGTTCCACGCAACCCCAACTGGCCCCCGGCAATATCTTCAGATGGATGTAGCCTCTATAAAGGTATTTGCGGCGCAATATCTCCGCCGCGGCTATCATCTGCTCCATAGTGCGATCTGGGCTCCCGCGCACGGCAGAACTCAAAAACAGCCCTTGTACCATCTGGGCGCGGTACAACTGGTCGAAAAGGTAGGCCAGTTTATCGGGTTTGAAGCTCGTCCGTGGGAAGTCGCGATCTCTGCGGTTGAAACAGTAGAGACAGTTATTATCACAAGCGTTGGTGAGGAGGATCTTGAGGAGTTTCACCGTCTTGCCGTCGGGCAGGGCAGCGGGATAGATCCAACGGTCCATATCGTCCTTGACCCGATGGCTCTCTCCACAAGCGCCGCATAGATCGTACCGCGCGGCCTCGCCCAGGGTCTGCATTTTCTCTATGGTATCCACCAAATCCTCCAGGGATATTATACGAACAAACGTTCGATTTGTCAAGACCTTGACAAGGAGAGCCCAAATATGATACCATTGAGCGGAAGTCGGAGAGGCGCCAGGGACGCCTTTTTGATAGAGGGGAGTAGCTCAAGCAGGTAGAGCAACGGTCTCCAAAACCGTAGGTTGCGGGTTCGAATCCTGCCTCCCCTGCCTAACATCCTAGTATTGCCCGGTTCACAGCTTTGGGCTTTGAAGTCTTGTTACCTGCTGCAACAGGAGAAAGGTGCGAGGAATGGGAACAGGCTTAAAAGAGCTTCAGGAAAGAGAGTTGGAGATACGCAAGCGCCTCAGGGAGCTTAGGTTACGAGACGAAGAGCTAATGGGGCCACATTTGAAGCCGGCCGACTCACGTACTATCGAAGAACAGGAGTGGACGCCAGAACATCAGCAAATTGGCGAAGAACGGCAGGAGTTAGAGGCTGAGCAGAAGCGGATCCGCGATGAAATCTTGCGCCGGGGCGGAGAGCTACTGCCTATGTAGTTTCCTTCACTTGACTAGCGATTTCTTTTTCCAGAATACTCATAGCCTTTAGAATCTATCTCTGTGATCGGGGGTCGTCTAGTGGTAGGACAGGGGATTTTGGATCCCCTAACCCAGGTTCGAATCCTGGCCCCCGAGTTCTTTACAGGAGGTCAAGGTTAATGGGGCATGTCCTGGTGCTTAACGCTACTTTTGAACCGCTCAACATCGTCACCGTGCGACGGGCTATCGTCCTCCTTCTCAAGGAGAAGGCCGAGGTAGTTGAGGCTGCCGAGGCTCAGGTCCGCTCCCAAAGGCTCTCCTTCGATCTTCCGTTGGTCATCAGGCTCGTCTATTTTGTGCGGGTCCCTCGTCGCCTCTTCCTCCCTCTGACGCGGCGGACGATCCTGGCCCGGGACCACTATACCTGCCAGTACTGTGGCGCTCAACCCGCCAAGAGCCGATTGACTGTAGATCATGTGGTGCCCCGTTCCCGCGGAGGAGAGACCGACTGGAATAACGTGGTCACCGCCTGCGTGCCCTGCAATCAGCGCAAAGGCCAAAGGACCCCCGGGGAGGCGGGGATGGGACTCCTCGCGTCCCCCCGGCGACCTCGGTACGCCGCCCTGGTGCTTTTGGGCAAGGCCCAGGCCCATGAGACCTGGCGGAAATACATATATAGTGAGCTAAAAGGAGAGTTCATAGGCGAAAAGACGAAAAAAGGAATCTTGCTTTCAAATATTGGATAAAGATGGTCTCTAATTAGGCATCTGTGGGGTTGACAGATGCCTTCTTCGATATTATAATTTAAGTAGTTCTAAAGTTTTAGAATTACTTATAGAAGAAATGACGTCATCTGAGTTCTCTGCCGAAGCGATCAGGATATTCAAGGCTCTCTCCGACCCTACTCGATACCAGATGGTACGGATGCTCCTCCACTGCGACGAATTGGGGTGTGTGGAGTTGGAGAAGGCGTTCGAGTTGAGCAGGCCAGCCATGTCGCACCATTACAGGGTTTTGGAGAACGCGGGGCTTCTCTCCTCGAGAAAAGAAGGGGTATACGTTTACTTTAGGCTAGATAAAGAGCGGTTGGGGAGGTTCCTTCCTGGCTTCGACCAGGCACATCTATAGGTTTTTTTGAGCACCAGTTTTATGTATCTAAAAGTATCGATGTTGAGGTCTGACTATGATAGAAGAGCAAGAAGATAAGAGGGATACAGATAATGTGGTGGCCCTTTACTTTAAGGAGGTGGGAAAGACCCCCCTTCTCACTCCGGAGGAGGAGTTGGAGTTAATTCGACGCTGCCAGAGGGGGAGGGCCGCTGAAGAGCAACTGAAGAAGGGGATACCCGATCACGAGGCTAGGCAAAGGTTACTTAAGGAGATGGAGGAAGGGCATAGGGCCCGGGAGCATCTAGTCAAGGCCAACTCCCGCTTGGTAGTGAGCGTGGCCCGCAACTATCTGGGACGGGGGGTACCCTTCGCCGACCTCATTCAGGAGGGGAACCTGGGGCTGATGCGGGCTATAGAGGGGTTCGATCCAGAGCGGGGGTATCGTCTCAGCACCTACGCCATCTGGTGGATCCGCCAGGCGGTCAGCAGGGCGGTGGTTTATCAAGGGCGAACCATCCGCCTCCCGGCCCATGTGGTGGAGGAGATCAGCAGGCTCAATCGCGCCTCCCGCCGCTTGACCAAGGAACTGGGGCACGAGCCCAATCAGGAAGAACTGGCAGAGGAGATGGATATAAGTTCGGAGAGGGTAGCGGACCTGACTCGAGTGGCCGCCGAGCCCATCTCTCTCGATATCCCCGTGGGCGAGGAGGAGATCAGCACCCTTGCCGAGTTTATAGAAGACAAGGTTACCCCTCCCCCTACAGCGGAGGCCTCCCATTCCCTTTTGGAGGAGCAGTTGGAGGAGGCTCTAGCCTCCCTCGCCCCTCGGGAGGCGGAGGTCATTCGTTTACGTTTCGGGCTGGACGATGGCCGGAGTTACACCCTGGGGGAGGTAGGGCAGAAGATCGGCCTCACTCGAGAACGCGTGCGCCAGATCCAAGCCGAAGCCCTGCGTCGCCTCCGCCATCCTAGCCGTAGCCGTCTCTTGAAGGGGTACCTAAACTGATAGAGGCTCTGGGAAATCCCAGGGCCTCTATATTACCGCCTCTACTCTAAACTCGTTCCCCACCCGACGTAGGTAGCCGGCCTTTATATAGGGGTCGTGCTCAAAGATGAGGAGCACCTCCCCCTTTAATGCCCACTCCCGTATCCGCCGCTTGGTCTCGATGTTGACTAGAGGCTCAACGTCAGCCGCAGGAAGCCAGGCCAACCTTTCGATGTTCACCGCCCAGGGCGCGAGATCGCCTAGATAGAGAGCCTTCTTCCCCCCAGATTCAATCACCACCGATTGGTGGTATGGGGTGTGGCCGGGGGTGACGATACAGCGCACCTCGGAGGTAACAGAGGTATCTCCCCTGATAAGGCGTAACTTCCCCCTCTCCTGAAGCGGGTCGAAGTTCTCTGGAAGGTAAGCGGCTCGCGTCCGCTCATTGGGGTGTTGCGCGGCTTCCCATTCCTCCTCCTGCACCCAGTAGTCGGCTTGGGGGAAAGTGGGGCCCGCTCTCCCCAAATCCTCTCTGGTGTTCCCCCCGCAGTGCTCGGCGTGAAGATGGGTGTTTATAACTACGGCTACCTCTTCGGGCTCCACCCCTTTGTCCTTGAGGCTCTCCACTAGCCCCTTCTGGCGCTCCAGGTTCAAAATCTCCCTCCGCTTGGCCGACACTTTATCCCCTACCCCGGTATCTACCAGGATCCTCTTCCCTTGGGACTCTATGAGGAGACAGTTGAGGGCCATGGGAACGCGGTTTAGACCATCGGGAGCGATAATCTTTTCCCAAAGGACGCGGGGCACCACCCCGAAATGGGCCCCGCCGTCAAGCCAGAAGGTTCCGTCGGAGACGATCTCCAGTCGCACTTGGCCGAGAAGCATCCGTCTAGCCTCGTACCTTTTCCACCACCTCCGCACCCCTTCGTAGGGCTTCTTCATTCAAGGGCAGAAGATGGCGTCTCCTCTTCGGTAGGTTCTCTTCTAGAGCGGCTATAGCCGACTTCATGGAGATGACCCCCGTGGCCCTTATCAAGGCTCCCAAAAGGACCATATTGGCCACCCGTTCGTTTCCCAACTCCTCGGCGATATCGTTGGCCGGCACCCGAATGGTGGTGATATCCTTCCGAGTGGAATCAGTGCTCACTATAGAGCTGTTAACGAGGAGGAAACCCCCGGGCTTCACCCGGGGCTCAAACATCGCCAGGGAAGGGGGGTTCATGGCGATGACCATGGTAGGGCTATCGGTGATGGGCGAGCCTATCGGTTCATCGGAGAGGGTGACGGTACAGCGAGCGGTGCCCCCTCGCATCTCGGGGCCATAGGAGGGGAGCCAAGTCGCATTCCGCCCCTCTTTGAGGCCTGCGTAGGTGAGCACCTGGCCAGTGAAAAGGGCTCCTTGGCCACCAAAGCCGGAGATGATGATCTGCTCATGCATATTCGCTTACCTCATTTAAGACCTTGCACCTCATCTATCACCTTGTAGTCCCCCAAGGGGTAGTAGCCCGCCATACTCTCCTCCACCCACTCCAGAGCCTCCAGGGGGCTCAGCCCCCAATTGGTGGGGCAGGAAGAGAGGATCTCCACCAAGGAGAACCCCAACTCTGCCATCTGCGCCTGGAAAGCCAACTTTATAGCCTTCTTGGTGCTGGCGATGGTGGCCGGTTTTGTGACCATCCGCCTCACTACGTAGGCCGCCCCACTGGTAGTGGCGATGAGTTCCGCCACCCGAAGAGGGTAGCCGGCTAGTTTCACATCCCGGCCGAAGGGGGTCGAGGTAGTAACCTGGCCAGGCAAGGTAGTGGGGGCCATCTGGCCTCCCGTCATGCCGTAGATGGCGTTATTGATGAAGATGGTGGTGATATTCTCCCCTCTGCTGGCGGCGTGGACGATCTCGGCGGTGCCTATGGCAGCCAAGTCTCCATCCCCTTGGTAGGTGAAGAGCACCTTGTCGGGCTGAACCCGCTTCAGACCGGTAGCCATAGCCGGGGCCCGGCCGTGAGCCGCCTCCGCGAAATCCAGATTGAAGTAGTTATAGGCCAAAACCGCACACCCCACAGGGGCGATGCCGATGGTGATCTCTCGAATTCCAAGTTCGTCGATCACCTCGGCGATGAGGCGATGGACGATGCCGTGGGTGCAACCGGGGCAGTAGTGGGTAGGCGCACCGGTTAAGGCCTCAGGATTGGCAAAGACCACTTTTCTCCCCATTATCTCTCCTTCAAAGGCTCGCTATCTTCTTTACCTCGGCCAAGAGCTCCGCCGGCGAGGGGACCACACCCCCCATCTTCCCATAGAAATGGATGGGCACCCGATCGCAAGTAGCGAGGCGCACATCCTCCAGCATCTGGCCGGCGTTGAGTTCGAAGACCAAGAGATGCCGAGCATTCTTGGCCACCTCATCCAGTCGTCCGTAAGGGAAGGGGAACATGGTTATGGGACGGAAGAGGCCTGCCAGGACCCCTTCCTCTCTGGCTTCTTTAACGGCTGTTTGGGCGATGCGGGCCGCCGTGCCATAGGCCACGACGACGATCTCAGCCCCCTCCACCATATACTCTGTATACCTAACCTCGTTAGCCCTTATCTTCTCCAGGGTCTCCTGCAGCCGCAGGTTCACCTTCTCCAGATTGGGGGCCCCTAGATAGAGGGAGGTGATGATATTCCTCCCTCTCCCCTGGGCCCCGGTCAAGGCCCAAGGCTGCTCCGGGCGCTGGGGAGGCTCTATCTCTGGCAACTCTACGGGCTCCATGATCTGGCCTATCATTCCGTCGGCGATGATGGTCACCACCGAGCGGTACTTATCGGCCAAATCGAAAGCCAGGACGGTCAGGTCGATAGCCTCCTGCAGGGTGGCGGGAGCCAGGACGATGGTGTGGTAATCGCCATGGCCACCGCCTTTAGTCATCTGGAAGTAGTCCCCCTGGGAGGGTTGGACGTTCCCTAGACCTGGGCCTCCGCGCATAACGTTGACCACCACGGCGGGTAGTTCAGAGCAGACGATGTAGGAGATCCCTTCTTGCATCAGGCTGAAACCGGGGCTGGAAGTAGAGGTCATCACCCTAGCCCCTGCGCAGGCTGCTCCGTAGACCATATTGATGGCCGCCAGTTCGCTTTCCGCCTGGAGAAAGACCCGCCCTAACCCCACCATCCGCCGGGACATATACTCCAGGAGTTCCGTTTGGGGGGTTATGGGGTAGCCGAAATAAGCCTGGCAACCAGCCCGAATAGCCGCCTCGGCGATCGCTTCGTTCCCTTTAATAAGGATCTTGGCCATGAATTACACTCCTCTATAGACGGTGATGGCCGCGTCCGGGCACATCCTAGCGCAAAGGGTGCAGCCGGTGCACTTCCCCTCGGGGTCTACGAGAATGGAGGGGCGATACCCTTTGGCGTTGAAGTGGTTGGCTATATGCACTAAGTCGAAGGGACAGACTGTGGTGCAAAGTTCACACCCTTTGCATCGATCCTCGTCGATCAGTATGGTTCCTCTTGTTGCCACTATGCAACCTCCACTTTAATACCTCTCCCAGGGAGCGAGGAGGTAACGGTTTAAAGGTAGGATAGGCACGCCGTACCGTTCTCCCACCTCTTCAACTAGGTCAGCCCTGACACAGAGAAAGGCTATGGGCAAGCCCAGCCGATCAGAGGCCCCTTGGACTACAAGATGGCCCTCATCTATCACCTCTAAGGTGGTCTCTCCCATGAGGTGAGGGTTGCTCACCAAGGCGGTGAATTGTAAACGGGAGGAATCGGCGATCTCTCGTTCCACCATTTCGATCCCCTCCACGGTGGTGGTGAAGGAACGGTAGGGGTTGACCACCAAGTTCAGGGCGTAACCTACCTTCTTGAGGTGAGAACTGAACTGTCCCATGCTCCTGGCGCCCGGGCCCGATCCTCCCATATCCACCACCACGCGACCATTCTGCCCCCCTAGCGCCCCCCAGATCTGGGGGGTGATGGCTGGGAGATCTATATCCCCCGCCTCAGAGGGGGTTACCACCTTCAACCCCTTTTCCCTTAGACTCTCCTCCACCTCACGGACTCGAAGGTAGGTGGTCACCACATCGAGGTCTACCAGGGTGACCGAATGACCCTCCTCGGCCAGCCGGAGAGCATAATTAATGGCCGTCTCTGTCTTTCCGCTGCCGAAGGGGCCGGCGAAGACGACCACTGGCCTTTTCGTCATCTCTCGCTTCTTAATAACGCTTACTGACCTGGCTTCTTTTGCCGGAGGCAACAATGTTTATACTTCTTCCCACTACCGCAGGGACAAGGGTCGTTCCGTCCCACCTTAGCCTTGGCCGTAGCCACTGGCTTCCCTCCCGAGGATCCTCTAGCCTCTCTCACCTCCCGCATGGGGCGGGGGACAGGTTGCCTAACCACCTCTGCATGGTAGATGAGGCGGGCTACATCCTGTCGGATGTTAGCCATGAGGGCTTGGAACATCCCGTAGGCTTCGGTCTTGAACTCCACCAGGGGGTCCCTTTGACCGAAAGCCCGAAGCCCCACACCTTGCCGCAACTCATCCAAGGCGGTAAGGTGTCTTATCCATAAGTTGTCCACCACCCTCAAAAGCACTAACCGTTCCACCCGAGAGATCAGTTCGTGTCCTAGACGTCGCCCTTTCTCATCATAGTATTCTTGCGCCAATCCTAGAAGGTCGTCCTCTATCTCCCGAGAGGAGAGCCCCTCCCAACGGCGAGGGGTAAATTTGGGGGGGAAGGGCAAGATAGCCCGCGCTGCATTATAGAGCCCCTCCAGGTCCCACTCCTCCGGATGGCCCCCGGTATAGACCCCCATCAGGTCGCCCAACTCCTCGCTCACCATATCCATGATGATGGGGCGAAGATTCTCCTCACTCAGGATCTTCCGCCTCTGATCGTAGATGAGCTGCCTTTGCTTGTTTATCACGTCGTCGTATTCGAGGAGGTGCTTGCGGATATCGAAGTTATAACCCTCGACTTTTATTTGGGCGTTCTCGATCGATTTGGAGACTAGATTGTGCTCGATGGGGATATCCTCCTCCACACCCAACCTGTCCATGAGGCCAGCCACGGTAGAGCCCCCGAATCGGCGCATCAGGTCATCTTCCAAGGATACATAGAAACGGGAGGAGCCCGGGTCACCCTGGCGGCCCAAACGGCCCCGCAACTGGTTATCTATGCGGCGCGCCTCGTGCCGCTCGGTGCCCAAGAGATGCAACCCGCCTAAAGCCAACACCTTCTCTTTGTCCTCTTCGCAGATCGCCCTGGCCTCAACTAAAGCCTCCTCCCACTCTTCTTCCGTTATCTCTGTGAGTTCCACACCCTGCTTGCGGAGCATATCCCGGGCCCACTCCTCGGGGTTCCCTCCTAAGAGGATGTCTACACCCCGACCTGCCATGTTGGTGGCGATGGTGACGGCTCCTGAACGGCCGGCTTGGGCGATGATATGGGCCTCTTTTTCATGGTGCTTGGCGTTGAGCACCTGGTGGGGTATCCCTCTCCGCTCCAGCATCTCGGAGAGCGCTTCTGATTTCTCGATGAATATAGTCCCCACCAAGACCGGTTGTCCCCTCTTATGCAGTTCCTCGATCTCCTTCACCGCCGCCCGGAATTTAGCCCTTTCGGTCTTATAGACGAAATCTGGTTGATCGAGGCGGATCATCGGCTTGTGGGTAGGGATGACCATCACATCGAGGCTATAGATCTTGTCCAACTCCTCAGCCTCGGTGGCCGCGGTACCGGTCATACCCGCCAACTTCTCGTACATGCGGAAATAGTTCTGGAAGGTTATGGTGGCTAGTGTCAGGGATTCCCGCTGTATGGTCACCCCTTCTTTGGCCTCGATGGCTTGATGGAGCCCCTCGGAGTATCGCCGCCCATACATCAGCCGACCGGTGAACTCATCGACGATGATCACCTGCCCATCCTTGACGATGTAATCCCGGTCGCGCTTGAAAAGGGTGTGGGCCCGCAGGGCTTGATCCAGGTAGGGGGTCAACTCGTAATGCTCCGGGGAGTAGAGGTTGTCGATGCTCAGCCAACTCTCTATCTTGGAGATCCCCTCTTCGGTTAGGGTGACAACCCTGGCCTTTTCATCGACCGTGTAATCTCCTTCAGGCCGAAGCCTGGGGACCAACCGGGCGAAGTGGAGATAATTCTCGCCCGACTCCTCGGCGGGGCCGGAGATGATGAGAGGGGTACGGGCCTCATCGATGAGGATGTAGTCCACTTCATCTACGATGGCGTAATGGTGCCCCCGCTGGGCGCATTGGGAGAGGTCCCAGACCATGTTGTCCCGCAGGTAATCGAAGCCAAACTCGTTATTGGTGCCGTAGGTTATGTCCATGGCATAGGCTTCTTGGCGGGAGACAGGGCGAAGGTTGAGGAACCGTTCATCGGTGGCCGGATAGTGGGGATCGAGGAGGAAGGAAGAGCGTTCGGGATCGGCGGCCAAAGACTGGATACAACCCACCGACAGACCCAACATATGGTAGATGGGTCCCATCCACTGGGTATCCCGTTTGGCCAAGTAGTCGTTAACGGTGACTAGATGAGCCCCCTTTCCCTCCAGGGCGTTGAGATAGAGGGGTAAAGTAGCAACGAGGGTCTTCCCCTCGCCGGTTTTCATCTCCGCTACCTTTCCTTGGTGGAGGACTACGCCCCCCAGCAGTTGCACGTCGAAATGGCGTAAGCCTATGGTTCGCTTGGAGGCCTCACGCACGGTGGCGAAGGCCGCGGGAAGGAGTTCATCTAACGTCTCGCCGGCATAGAGACGACCTTTGAACTCGGTAGTCTTATCCCGGAGTTCCTCGTCAGTGAGCCTCTCGAATTTCGCCTCTAGGGCGTTGATTTCGTCGACGATAGGCGCAAGTCTCTTCAGTTCTCGCTCGTTGGGGTCGCCAACGACTTTGGTCAAGATACCCTTAAACATAACCCCAATTATCTATTATACCACAAAGACCAACCCTCGCGCTAAGGGAGGGTTGCTACCGAAGGGATGCGTATCTAAAGGAGGAAAGCGCTCTCCGTGTTGGAGATAAGGGGAGGTTCAGAAATGACGGAAACGCAAGAGCCTCTACTCGCCGAACATCTCTCCCACGGAGACGCCTAGGTGGATCCGCCTTATCACCTCCCCTAGGAGGGGGCCCACGGAGAGGATGGTCATATTATCTAACCTCTTGTGGGGGGAAACGGGCACAGTATTGGTGATCACCACTTCCTTAAGGTTCGTCCTCTTCAACCGGTCTATGGCCGGGTCAGAGAGGAGGGCATGGGTGACGCAGGCGTAGATATCCTCCGCACCTTCCTTCCTCAAAAGATTCACCGCATCCTCCAAGGTCTCCGCCGTATCTATCTCATCGTCGAAGATGATGGCGTTCTTCCCCTCCACGTGACCTATGAGGTTGAAGACCTCCGTCTTGGAGCCGTCGGGCAGACTGAGACGCCGCTTCTCGACGATGGCTAGAGGCCGATCCAACTTCTCGGCGAAGTTGCGAACCTTCTTGGAAGCGCCGATGTCCGGGGCCACCGCTACAGAGTTGGGCACCGCCTTCTCCACGAAGTAGTCGCTCAACATATGGAAGGCGGTGATATCATCCACCGGTATGGTGAAGAACCCTTGGATCTGTCCGGCATGGAGGTCGATGGTCAAGAAACGATCGGCTCCAGCCACGGTGATCATATCGGCTATCAGCCGCGCGGTGATAGGCACCCGCGGTTGATCCTTCTTATCGGTGCGGCCGTAGGCGTAATAGGGTACCACCACTGTGATCCGCCCCGCCGAGTCCCGCCTCAGACAATCGATAAAGATCAAGAGCTCCATGATATTATCGTTCACTGGCGAACAGGTAGGTTGGATGAGGAAAACGTCTTGGGAGCGGACGCTGTCATGGAGTCGCACGAAGGTATTCTCGTTGGGGAATTGAAAAACGTCCGCCTCCCGCAGAGGTACCCCCAGGTAATCGGCTATCTCTCGAGCCAACTCAGGGTTGGCGGTGCCCGAGAAGATGGCTAACTCCCCGTAGATCTGCTCTGCCTCAGTCGTCAGGTGGATCATCTTCCTCTCCTTCAAACTCTTGGCGTAGGATGTCCATCAATATCTTGTTGTGGCGCTTTCCACCACGAAAGGAATCTTCCCTCGCCACCCCCTCGTGGCGGAAGCCACACTTCTGGTAACATCTTATAGCCCGCTTGTTGGACTCGAAGACCTCCAAGGATACGCGGTGTAGATTCAACTCCTGGAAGGCGAACCTCAAAAGGGTGCGGATGGCGTCGGTGCCATAGCCTTGATCCCAATACCCCTTCTCGCCGATCATGATCCCCAGGGTAGCCTTGCCATCTTTATAGTCTATCTCGTGGAGGCCGATATTGCCGATATGCACCCCTTTCTCCGTCTCGATGGCGAAGATGTGACTCTTCTCGTCATTCAACTGTTCCTCAAACCATCTCTCTTCAGCCGCGAAGGAGATGGGGTACGGGGTCCGTCCTAGGTATCTTTGGACTTCCGGGTCGTTCACCCACTTGACGAAGGTGGGGATATCCACTCTCTCAATGGCTCGGAGCCTAACCCTCTTTCCCGAGATCACCCCAAGACTCCAATAGTTTTCCCGCCGCGGTGTAGGGGTCGAGTTCCCGCTCAGCGATGCGGAGCATCATCCTCTCCCACTCTCCCTCCTCTAGATGGGAGAGCAACCGTCCCCAGAGCGCCTCTTCTACGATTCGCTTCACCTCCTCTTCGCTTCGCTCTCGGTCCTTCAACTCTAATTGACCGCTCTCCTTGAGATGCCCCAGGTGCTCTTTTAGGGCCTCGACTACAGCCTCCACCCCCTCGCCGCGGATGGCTACCGTCTTGAGGATAGGAGGCCTCCACTGGCCATCATCAGCCTTGTTCATATCCAAGAGATAGTTCAGAGTGGCCACGGCCCCTTCCGCCCCTTCCTGGTCGGCCTTGTTCACCACGAAGAGATCAGCGATCTCAAAGAGCCCGGCCTTGATAGCCTGGATCTCATCCCCCAGACCAGGGGCCACTACCACGACGACGGTATGGGCCGCTCGTGCGATCTCCACCTCCGACTGGCCGGCCCCCACGGTCTCTATGAAGATCAAATCTTGGCCCAAAGCGTCGAGAACTTTCACCACATCGTGGGTGGCTCGGGCCAAGCCGCCCAGACTGCCCCGAGTAGCCATGCTGCGGATGAATACCCCCTTGTCGGTGCTAAGGTCCTGCATCCGAATCCGGTCCCCTAGGAGAGCACCACCGCTGAAGGGGCTCGTGGGGTCCACGGCTACGATCCCCACCTTCTCCCCCTGGGCCCTGAGCGATTTGGTCAACTCGCCGACTAGAGTGCTCTTGCCCGTCCCCGGGGAGCCGGTCACCCCTACGATATGGGCCCGCCCGGTATGGGGATAGAGAGCGGCCAACAGTTGTGGGGCTTGAGAAGTATCGTTCTCTATCAGGCTTATCAGGCGAGCCGCGGCCCTTCGATCTCCAGCCAGAAGCCGTTTCACTATCTCCAAGGCTAGGTCCTCTTGAGGATACGGTCGATCGATTCCACTATCTCCTGGGCGGAGGTGCCGGGCCCGAAGACGCCGGCGATACCCATCTCTCTAAGGGCTGGGAGATCCTCATCGGGGACGATGCCGCCAGCCAAGACAGGGATGGCGCCTACCCCCCTTTCCTG
>DAOULQ010000003.1:0-4725 GCA_034419095.1 Anaerolineae bacterium
ACCCACCACTGGTACCCGTAACCATCCTGAAGTGTCGCCGAGATGTGTTGACGCGTGGATGCTTCCACCCATGCGGATGACACCACCTGTTGGCCATCCCACAGGCCTTCCTTCAAGTAGAGGTACCCGATTTTTGCCATATCATGGGGAAGCATTCGAAGCTCACCCCACCCGATGGTTATGCCTTGAGGGTTAGACGGCCAGACTACATCGGAGATACCGATGAGCAGTTCCGCGGGATAGCTATTCCAATATTCGGAAGCCCTCCGAGGGCCTTGGGAGGCTCACGGGAGGGCGGGAGAGGTATGCGAGGAGAGAATCTGGCTGAGAGAGCCCGTGAGGCGCAGGTGTTGATGAACACCGACTATCAGTGGCAAGAGACACAATAGACAACACGGATTGGCACTGACCGCCCGCCCGGTATTGCCTGCGCGTCCAGGCTCCTCACAAGAACGAACGGTTGACGCTGAAGTTCTGGGCTGAGCCGTATCAGCAACCGCGGCTTACCAACACCAGGGTTCTGATTGACCTATAGTTGAGGATCGGCTAGAATGTGGCCAACTAGGACCAGCACATCTGAGAATCTAGGCGAGCGAAGCCCTTGCGAAAGTTGGGATATCTCTCGGGCGAAAAACGTCTTTGTGCCTGCGCTGGGACGTATCAAAGGACGGGCGGCAGTGCAAATTTACACCTGCGCCCCGCAACACGAAATGCACAACGTGTGAGGGAGAGCACGATGGAACTCAAGACACTAGTTTTCGAGAAAGCAGGCGAACACAACACCGACGCCACGCTTCAGATCGCCAGTGAGCGGGCCCTGGCGTTGGGAATCAAACAAGTCGTGGTGGCCTCGTCTCACGGTTACACCGCCCGCAAGGCCCACGCTGTCTTCGCCCCAACGGGAATCAAGGTCATCGCTGTCACCATCTGCCACGGGTGGGAGCACGAGGGCTGGACCATGTCAGCGGAGGAGAAGGCTGAACTGCAAGGAATCGGCGTCATTGTCCACACGGGAATCCACGCCCTGGGCGACGGCGTGGGTTCGGCCTTCTCGGAAAAGTACGGCGGGCGCGCACCGGAGGAGATCGTGCGCGATACACTCTACCGTTTCTCGCAAGGGATGAAGGTTGCGGTGGAGTGCCTGCTTATGGCTGCCGACGCGGGATTGCTGGATATGCGCCAGGAAGTCATCGCCATCGCCGGCACGGATAGCGGTGCCGACACCGCGATCGTCTCCAAGCCCGCGTACCCGCGCGCTTTCCACGAATTGGAGATCCGGGAAGTGTTGGCCAAGCCGCGGGTGCCGTGAGGGCGGCGCGGGACTGAGCCGGCGCGTTTCCCTGAGCGCACGCTATCCGCTGCAGGGAGATGATAGGCAGCGCTAGGATTTCTTTTCTTTCTCCGACCAGCACTCCTCTGCTTCGTCGCTGGGGATCTTGACCAGTTTCGCGGGTTGTTGGTGGTATAGCCTTCTCGAGTAAGCCATGAGAAGAAAGCCTTTAGGGTGCGGGCGTAACGTTGGATCGTCTTGGGGGAGAGGCTTCTCTTTCGCGTCGGTTTCATAGGGTTGTTCTCATCAGCCTTCACGTTCTCTCTCAGGTGGACGAGGAAAGCCCGCAAGTGAGTGGTGGTCAATTCAGCAGCATGGGTGGGCAACTCCTGGGTTTGGAGATAGCGGAGGATATCTTGAGCTTTCCCATATACCCCCGGATAGTGGTGGGCTGCTTGCCCTCCGCTAGGCAAGAGAGTCGAAATCCTTCCAGCAACGTGGGCAGATCAGTGGTTCTAGCCATCTCATCACCTCCATTATTGCCCGTTGAAAGTGCGGCTCTTTCAAGTCCGCAGGACTTTTCGCCAGAATCCGCAGCAGTTCTTCGGACTTGACTTCGTCGGAGTCCGCAGGACCTCTTGTGCGAATAGAAAAGGCTCTCGTGCGGCGGGAGAGCCTAATACTAGTCTATAGGGGATGGGTCGCGCGATGGGCTGCAACATGTTCCACTGTATGGGGCGGGCGGGATTCGAACCCGCACGAGAGTCACCTCTCAGCGGATTTTAAGTCCGCAGCGTATACCGTTTCGCCACCGCCCCAGGAGAAGATAGCAAATGGCCGATAGCCTTATTTTTTCTCCCGGCTATCGGCTCCACATCTGTAGAGGCGACGGCCGGACTCGAACCGGCGATCGGGGTTTTGCAGACCCCTGCCTTATCCATCTTGGCTACGTCGCCTTGAGAAACGAACCTTCTATCGTAGAGCAATCTACTAAGATTATACACTTGACGAATTCGATTTGTCAACCCTTTGGCAGGTTCTAGGAATATCTGATAGAGGTCATTGAAGAGAGGAGGACTCCCTATGCCCGCAGAGTTTCCTACCTCTGTATTATCGTCAACTTCATCCCTTGGAGTTAAGAAGCAGATGCCTTCTCGGACCTCCAACACCCTTGGTCTGCCATGTAACCTCTTTGAATAAACTATCTTATGAACCTCTCCACAAAAGTAAGGGAGTAGAAACCAGCGTAGGCCAGGGCTATCATCTTAACGCTCTTGCCGATTAGGGTGGCGAGCAAAAACAACCTCAAGGGGAAGCGCAACGCCCCCGCTGCCATGCCCGCTGCATCGAAGACCGGGTTGGGGATGATGGAGAGGATGAGGATGGTAAGAAGGCCGTTCCTCCTCATCCAACCCTCCATCCGTGTGTAGAGGGCTTGGTTCTCGATGAGCCCCTGACCGCTATAACCGAGGAGATACCCCGTGAGTTCCCCCAGGGCACTGCCCAGCGCTCCTACCAGCCCCACTAGAAGAGGGTTCCAGTTCGGCATTCCCCCGCCAAGGTAGACTACCAGAAGGGCGGGTACGGGTAGGATCACCGTACTGCTACCCAGAAGGTTGACCAGGAAAACGCCGAAATAGCCCGCGCCTGCATATTGCGCTATCCGCTGGCGAAAGAGGAGCAAGAGGATGGTAAAGGTGACCGCCAATAAAAGTGCTGATAACCGCTTAACAACCACCCGACTCCGCGATTCCCCCAACCTTTCCTCCATCATTCACTTCTCTTCTATAACGATGGTGCGGATCATATCCCCCGGGGGTGCATCGGGGTCGGCGCCAGGGTCTCGCGGCGTGAGGGAGAGGAGAACCTCCATCCCATCCACCACCTTGCCGAATATGGAATGCCGGCCATCGAGGTGGGGCTGGGGAGCGTAAGTGATGAAGAACTGGCTGCCGTTGGTATCGGGCCCCGCATTGGCCATAGAGAGGATACCGGCCGAGTCGTGGCTGAGGGAGGGACTGAACTCATCGGGGAAGGTATAGCCTGGGCCACCACCACCCGTACCTGTGGGGTCGCCAGCCTGAGCCACAAAATCGGGGATCACCCTATGGAAGGTGCAGCCGTCGTAGAAACCCTCACGCGCCAGGAAGATGAAATTATTCACCGTCATAGGGGCCTCGTCATCGAAGAGGAGGAGCCTGATATCGCCTTTCTCCGTCTTGATGGTGGCATAGTAGTTTTTCTCTGTGTCGATGGTCATGGGCGGCGGGGCGTCATATCGCTGGGGCGCGGGTTTCGCTCTTCCACAAGAGGTGAGAACCGCTGGAGAAAGCGCCACAAGCGAGGTCAAAAAGATGATCGATAGCCAATTACTTCTTCGCACCTCTCTACCTCCTACTCTCTATGTAGCCTCCTCTTTGAGGAGCCTCCGGTAATGGGCCACCATTAGCTCTAACCCCTCTTCTATGCTCACCTGAGGGGTGAAGCCCAATACTCTTTGGGCTAGGCTGATGTCGGCCCTCATGCGAGAGACGCCACCATTTTGAGCGGTGCTGAAAAGGGAGGGCACTCGGCGCCCCAATATCTCTTCCAGCCCTCTCACCAGCTCCTTGACGGTCACCTCTCGCCCGGCACCGATATTGATTATCAACCCTTGAGCCTGGGCCGTGGCTGCAGCGATCAAAGCCCGCACCACATCGTCCACATAGACGAAATCCCTGGTCTGTTCCCCGTTCCCGAAGATGACCACCGACCCCCCGCCTAAGGTCTGACGAACGAATTGGGGTATCACCGGGGCATGGGAGGGTGGCGCGGCTTGGCCTGGCCCGTAGGCGTTAAATATCCTCAGTATCACCGTCTCTATCTCATAGAGGGCCCCCATAGCGGAGAGATGATATTCGGCCGCTATCTTGGTCACCGCGTAAGGGTTGCGGGGGTTGGGGCGGGCCGTCTCCTTGATGGGCTGTTCCTTCTGCTCTCCATAGATCGTTCCCGATGAGGTGAAGACCAGCCGCTTGATACCCGCATCCCGGGCTGCGGTCATGAGGCTTACTGTTCCCCCTACATTCACATCGTTATATTCCACAGGGTACAATATCGACTCTGGCACCGAGACCCTGGCCGCCAGATGATAGACGCAATCCATACCCTTAAGTAGCGTCCAGAGCCTGGGGATATCCCTGACATCTCCGCGGGTGAAGGAGACGTCCTTATGCAAGGAGGCCGGGTCTCCGGCGCTTAGATCGTCGAGGGACCAGACGCGGTGCCCCTCTCTGACCAGATGATTGGCCAAAGCCGAACCCAAGAAGCCCGCTCCACCGGTGATGAGAGCCCTCAAAGTTCCCTCCTGCCCCCCCTTGCTGGCCTCACGTTCCAGTACCGCCAGCACCCATGAAAAAGCGGCACACTCATCATCTCAAGACCCCTTCCCCCCCACCATAGCCCCCACCCTGGCC
>DAOULQ010000004.1:0-18756 GCA_034419095.1 Anaerolineae bacterium
TTTCGCTTGGTGTCACCCTCGTAGCTACGACTGGCGGATTTAGGCTATATGAAATTCGAGGAATCCAAGACACGCAACAGAGGAGCTGGGTTGGAGATTATCAAGGTCGCAGAGTTTCTAACTCTTAGTGATGCTATCATCGCCAGTTTCGAGAGGAACGGGCCAATGACGAGGGAGGAGCTATATCGCTCATTGCCACATTTCACAACAGCTTACATTGACCGAGTGTTGAGGACTCTGCCGATAGTAAAGCGGTGTGAGTATTTGGAGTTGAAAGAGGTAGGCGATAGGTGACTTCTGACGAACTTGCTTATCATCATCGGCTTCGTCGCCGATGCCAGCCTGCGATTATCTAAGGCATAAAGGGTTTTGGAAGAGATGATTGTACGTTTTTCAGTTGTGTCGTAAGACTTGAATCTCGAGAGAGGCCGTGTATAATAAAATCTATCTTTATCAGGACAGGCGGGCAAGATGATCTTAACTAGGGGTCGGAGAGCGTTACTTTGTAGCCTCGTTATCCTCTTTCTCTTCTCCGCTTCGCCTTTGGAGGCTGCTCCAGGGCCAGAGGAGACGATCATCCACGTGGTAGAACGGGGGGAGAACCTCACGCTCATCGCCGCCCGCTACGGAACCACGGTAGATGCCATCGTCCAAGCCAACGCCATCGCCAACCCCAACCTCATCTACGTTGGTCAGCGGCTCGTCATCCCCTCTATCCTCCAGCCGCCGGAGTTGCCTATGCCGGCTCAGGTGCACGTTGTGCGCCCCGGAGAGTACCTCTCTCTGATCGCCCGTCTCTACGACACCACCGTCTGGGCGCTGGCCGCGGCCAACGACCTGTCTAACCCCTCCCTCATCTACCCCGGTCAAAGGCTCCTCATCCCCACTCGGTCGGAAACGTTGCCCGCTCCTATCAGGGCCGTGGAGTTGGTACCGCCTCAGGTGGCCCAGGGAAATACTCTTCTCCTCATCGTGCGGGCCGAGGAGGAGGTGAGCCTGGCGGGGAGTGTAGATGGCCAGAGTCTCGTCTTTACCGGGGCGGAAGGGGAGTATTGGGCTTTGGCTGGATTTCCCCCTTGGAGCGAGCCGGGAGCCCACAGTTGGTCTATCGTGGCTACCGACGACGAGGGCCTGGTCGTGGAAACCTCGGGTTATCTGCTGGTGACGGCGGCTGACTTCCCCATTCAATATATAGATCTACCTCCTGAGCGGGAAGGGCTCCTGGACCCGGAACTAGTGCAGGCGGAATGGGCCCGGGTGAGGGCTCTCTACCTTCAGGTGACCCCCTCTAAAGTGTGGCGAGGGCGGTTTCTCTTGCCCGCAGAGGGGGAGGTCTCCTCCCTCTTCGGCAGCCGCCGCTCTTATGAAGGTGGCCCGGTGGCCAGTTACCATATGGGGGTGGACTACGCCGCTCCTGAGGGCGCTCCCGTGGTAGCCGCCAACTCCGGCCGCATCGTCTTGACCGAGGAGTTGACCGTGCGAGGGGGGACGGTGATCATCGATCACGGCCTGGGCGTCCATACCGGCTACTTCCACCTCTCGGGGATGGCGGTGGCCCCAGGGCAGGAGGTGGAAAGAGGCACCTTAATAGGGTACGTGGGCTCCACTGGGCTGGCCACGGGGGCTCATCTCCATTGGGAGATGCGGATCGGGGAGATAGGCGTGGATCCCACGGAGTGGACGGTAAGGACCATACCGGAATAGGGGACTATTTTCCTATTGACCTGCGTTCGGAAATCGACCATTATGTATATAGTGTCGCTTAGAAGGTTCTCTTTTCTCTTGGTTGTTGTTCTATCCCTTGCTGCAACCCCCGTTTGGGCTGCACCTCCGGAGGTCGATCCGGCCATACATACCGTTCAGCGAGGGGAGACGATATATTCTATCGCCAGGAGGTACGGCACCAGCGTAGAGGCGATAACCAGCGTCAACGGCATCGTCAACCCCAACCGGATCTATGTAGGCCAGCGGCTCACCATCCCCACGCAGGGCTCTCCGCCGACTACGGTCTACACTGTGCAGAGGGGCGATACCCTCTTTTCCATAGCCCGGAGGCACGGGACCACGGCAAACACTTTGGCCTGGCTCAACGGGCTCTCCAACCCTAACTTCATCTGGGCCGGGCAGAGGCTGCGGCTTGACTCCTCGCTCTCACCATCATCGACACCATCGCCTGAGCCGTCAAGCGACTTTCTTGTCCATCTGGTGCAGCCTGGGGAGATCCTCATCCGCATCGCCCAAAGGTACAACACCACCGCTTGGGCTTTGGCCAGGGCCAATAACTTAACCAACCCCTCCCTTATCTACGCAGGCCAGAGGCTGATGATACCGGAGGGGGGCGGCCAGGAACCCTCTCCGGGGAGCGGGGAGGAGAAGTGGATCGACGTCAACCTCACCACCCAAAGGCTGGTGGCTTATGAGGGGGAGCGGGCCGTATACTCGGCCGTCGTCTCCACGGGGACGGCCAGTTACCCCACCGTCACCGGCCGCTATCGCATCCAGCGCAAATACCGTTATGACGATATGTCCTACCTTGGCCTATACTACCTCCCCGACGTCCCCTACGCGATGTATTTCTATGGTGGCTACGCTATCCATGGGACCTACTGGCATAACAACTTCGGTACCCCTATGAGTCACGGCTGCGTGAACCTCACCGTTTCCGATGCCCAGTGGCTCTTCGATTGGACTACCCCCACTTTACCTCCCGGCTATAACGTGATATACTCCAGCGCCAGCGACCCTGGTACCTTGGTAGTGATACATTATTAGACGATGTTCTATCGCTTAGCCAAGCCCCTTTTCACCTTGTTCCTCAAGGCATTGACCCGCTGGGAGGTGGAGGGGCGGGAGAACCTTCCTCCAGGAGGACCTCTTTTGGTGGTTTTCAACCATCTGGGCCACCTTGACCTACCGCTTTTGGTGGCCACCTTGCCTTGGCGGATCACGGGGTTGGCGGTGGCTGGTCTTCGGGAGGTACCGGTGACGGGGTTCTTTTTGAGATTGGGAGGAGCGATCTGGGTGAACCGTGGCCATTATGACCGGGAGGCGCTCAGGAAGGCGCTGGCGATCCTGGGACGGGGAGATGTCTTGGTTATCGCTCCCGAGGGGAGGATAAGCGTCACCGGAGCCTTGGAAAGGGGGAAGACGGGGCCTGTCTTTCTGGCCCAGCGAGCCAACGTCCCCATATTGCCCATCGGTATCACGGGGACGGAGGGGGCTCCTCGTAAGTTGAAGCGGTTCCAGCGGCCTCATCTCCGCGTGATTATCGGCCCGGTGTTTAGACTGCTGGAGCGCCCCCCAGGACAACCTCGAAAGGAGCAACTGAGGGCTAACTCCGACCTCATCATGCGCCGCCTGGCAGAACTCCTTCCTGAGAAGTATAGAGGGGTTTACCGATAAGGGCTTGAGCCAGCGCCACTGGATCAGAGGTGGAGTTAAGAGGGCAAAGGGGGTGCGGGTGTTCCATGATAGCCGCTTCTGGAGATGGGGGGTTGTCGCCCTTGTAGCCTCGGTATTCGCGCTCCTCCTCTCGCCTCTATGCCCATTCTCTATACTGGATAAAGCCGATGCGGTAGGCTACGCTGTTTGCGGCCGCTTGCCAGAGCACTCCTTTCACCTGGCTGGCCGGCAGTTGCCTCTCTGTGCCCGTTGCACCGGGACCTTTCTGGGGGCTCTTGGGGGCTTCTTGGGACTGATGGCCAAGGGAAGAGCCAGCCGCTTCCCTCCGGTGAAACTCCTTATCCTCTTGGTGGGGTTCATCGTACTCATGGGAATAGATGGCTTAAATTCCTTTCTCTCTTTCTTCCCCGGCGTGCCTCATCTCTATGAGCCTCATAACACCTTGCGGCTTATCACGGGGACCCTTTATGGTCTCTCTTTAAGTATCCTGGTCTTTCCCGACTTCAACTTCACCCTTTGGAAGGAACCAAAGCCCAGGGAAGCGCTGAGTGGCTTTGAGGAACTTTCGATCTTCTTAGTGGGAGCCCTTTTCATCGTCCTCATCGTAGGGGCAGAGATCGATGCTCTTCTTTACCCCCTGGCCTTGGCCAGCGCTTTAGGCGTGCTACTCATCTTCACCCTGGTGAACACCCTTTTGGTTCTGGTAGTGAGCGGTCGGGAGGGACAGGCTATAACCTGGGGGGATGCTCTCTTGCCTCTAGCCCTAGGCCTGGGGGCCACGCTCTTGGAGATGGGGGCCGTGGGCTTTGCCCGGGCCCAGTTGACCAGGCTCCTGGGGCTACCGTTTTGAGGTTGTCAACTGGAACCATTCTTGATATAATGCACCATCCTGCCCAGAGATGAAGTTCCTGGCGCAGAGATCTTCCTCAGGGGGTGCATCATGGTACAAGCGGGTTTGAAAGCGGGGCTCATAGGCGGGGTCATTGCCATTGTTCTGGCTTTGGTCGGCCAGGTCCCCTGTGTGGGTGGGCCCATCGCTTGTTTGGGTACCCTGGTCCTGTGGATAGGGGTCGGAGCCTGGGCGGTGAGTGTGGGGGGCGTGGAGATCGAAACAGCGGGTGAAGGAGCCGGTGCAGGAGCGGTGGCCGGGGCGGTGACAGCAGCTATCGGCGGGGTGGTGAATATGGTCATTGGATTGGTCAGGGCTGCCGTCTTTGGAGCCACCGCGGCGGCAGGCGCTCTGAGCCAGATGCCTCCCGAGGCCTGGCGGGCGCTCCGCGACTTGGGGATCCAACCTTCCCTCTTCGTCGACTGGACGACTGGGTTAGTCGGGCAGTTGGTGGGCGGCAGCCTTTGCTGTATAATGGGCATGGTTATCGCCGTCGTCCTGGGTGCCTTAGGTGGCCTCCTCTGGAAGACGATGAAGGCTAGTTAGTGTTTGGCTGCAAAGTTCAACCTCGGCGGTATCAGTTGAGCCATTGTATCATTTAATGGGAGGTTAAGATGGATATGGGCAAGGCTTTCACTTACGTCTTCGATGACGAGAGTTGGATCACGAAGATAGTCATCGGGGGCATCTTGGGGATTATCCCTATCTTGAACTTCGCGGTCTTTGGCTATGTGGTGGAGACGATCCACAATGTGGCCCAAGGGTTGGAGAGACCGCTTCCGGAATGGTCGGGGTTCGGCGAGAAGTTGATCAAGGGACTGGTGGTATTCATAATCTACTTCATCTACACCATCCCCCTCTGGCTTCTTATGGGCTGCGTCTGGGCCGCTGCCTTGGCCCTGGGAGGAGGAGAGGGAACCCAGGAGGGTATTATCACTCTCCTCTCCACCGGGGTGGGCTGCTTAGGCGGCCTCTATGGGCTTATCATTGGTGTCCTCTCGCCGGCTATCCTGGTCAACTATGCGGTGACCGGGCAGGTCGGATCCGCCTTTCGCTTCGGGGAGATATTCGGCCTCATCACCGGGAACCTGGGGAACTATATTATAGCCATCCTCTTGACCTGGCTGGCTGGCCTCATCGCCGGTCTGGGGATCATCGCCTGTGGGGTGGGCGTAGTCTTCACCTCCTTTTGGGCTTCTCTGGTGATGGCCCATCTCTTCGGGCAACTCCACCGTGTCTCGGTGTAACTGGATAGGAGCCAAAAAGCGGGAAAGGGCCAGGGCCTGGGGCTAACCCCAGGCCCTCTTTTGTGGTAAAATAATAAAGATGGGGATGATGTATGGCTTCTGATCTAGGGGAAAAAGTGAAAACCGTGCCCACTAGCCCGGGCGTCTATCTCTTCAAGGATGAGAGGGGAAGGGTGGCTTACGTGGGGAAGGCGGCGAATCTAAGAAATAGGGTGCGCTCCTACTTCTCTGCCTCGCCCACCCGTAGCCCCAAGTTGGCCCATCTGGCTAGGACGACAGCCGACTTGGAGTTTATCGTCACCGAATCGGAGATGGAGGCCCTGGTCTTGGAGTGCTCCTTGATCAAGAGGTATCGTCCCCGCTATAACGTCCGTTTCCGAGATGACAAGCGGTACCCCTATATCAGGATTAGTTGGCAGGAGGAGTTCCCCCGCATCCAGATCGTTCGTCGACCTCAGCGAGACGGAGCCAAGTATTATGGCCCCTTTGCCTCCTCAGCGGCTATGCACCAGACTCTGGATACCCTGCGCCGCATCTTCCCTTACGTGACCTGCCGGCGCAAACTCAACGGCACCGACCAGCGGGCCTGTCTCTACTATTACATCAAGCGCTGTCCGGCCCCTTGCATCGGGGCTATCTCCCAGGAGGAGTATCGGGCCCTTATCGAGGGGGTTTGCCTCTTCCTGGAAGGGAAGCAGGCGGCGATCCTCGACTCCCTTCGCCGTCAAATGGATGAAGCGGCAGGAGATCTGGAGTTTGAACGGGCGGCATCTTTACGCGACCAGATCCGGGGTATGGAGCGGGCCATGGAGAAGCAGAGGATCGTCTTTCGCACCAAGGTGGATCAGGATGTGATAGCCCTGGCTAGGCGGGATGGCCAGGCCTGCACGCAGGTCTTCTTCGTGCGGGGGGGCAAACTGATAGGTCGGGAATCATTCCTCTTGGAGGGGACGAAGGGTGAGGAGGCAAAAGAGGTTCTGACCTCTTTCCTGAAGCAGTTTTACGATGCGGTGGCCTACGTCCCCTCGGAGATCCTCCTGGGTAACGAGATAGATGAAGCCTCCGTGATCAGAGCCTGGCTGGAGGAGAGGAGGGGGGCAAAGGTGACCCTTTCCGTTCCCCGCCGGGGGAAGAAGCGGGGACTGGTGAAGTTGGCGGAGGAGAACGCAGCCCAGACCTTGGCCCATCTGGAGGCTCAGGAGGCGATCGATGAAGAGAAAGCGATGGCCGCTCTCACCGATCTGCAGGAGCGCCTGGGGCTGGAAGTCCTCCCCTTGCGCATCGAGGCTTATGATATCTCCAATATCCAAGGGGTGGCCGCTACAGGGAGTATGGTGGTCTTCCAGAAAGGCCTGCCCCAAAGAGAGGCTTACCGCCATTTCCGCATAAAGAGCGTCCAGGGGGCCAACGATTACGCCATGATGCGGGAGGTGCTGCGGCGACGGTTTAGGCGAGCCCTCGATGAGGATGAGAGCGCGTGGGCGACTCTACCCCATCTGGTGGTCATCGATGGCGGGAAGGGCCAACTGAACGCCGCTCTAGAGGTCTTGGCTGAACATGGCTTGGAGGTCCCCACCGTGGCTTTGGCCAAGGGGCAAGAGGAGATATACCGTCCGACCATCGATCGTCCCCTTCGGCTTCCCGACGATTCCCCAGCCCTCCAATTGATGCAGCGGCTTCGGGACGAGGCTCACCGCTTCGCCCTGGGCTACCATCAGAAGTTGCGGAGGCGCAGGAGCCTAGCCACTCTCCTGGAGGAGATCCCGGGGATCGGCCCCAAGAGAAGGAGGGCCCTTCTGAAACAATTTGGCTCCCTGGAAGCGATCCGCCAGGCTAGCCTCCGAGAACTCGCTGTTGTGGAGGGGATGAACGAGGTAGTGGCCCAAAAAGTGCGAGATTTCCTATAGAGGTGATGGTTTGATCGAGAGTCGGTTCTCGTGGCTGCATCAGGATGAGGTTGTTCTCTCCCTTCATTGGCGGCACCCCTATCTCTTGGCCCTTCGCCTGCTCCTCCCGGCCTTCTTGCTCACCTTACCCGCTGCTCTTTGGCTCTTAGGCTTCTTTGGTCGCTTTCTTCTTCTGGCCTACCTTTTCCTCGGCCCTCTGGCCGCTCTCCTCTTCATGTGGTTCTATCTCGATTGGCAAAACGACTACTATGTGGTCACCGACAAGCGCGTAGTCCATGTGGAGAAAGTGATGCTCCTCTATGAGGAGCGAAACGAGGCCCTGCTGGAGAGGATCCAGAACGTGACCTTGGTCTCCCCCCATGCCTTGGCTAGAATAGTAGGCTTTGCCAACTTGGTCATAGAAACCGCGGGGGCTAGGGGCAAGATGGTGCTTACCGCCTTGCCCCAGGCGGAGTGGGTGCAGGAGGAGATCCTGGCCCAGTTGGAGCGCTCCCGAGGGGGAGAAGCCCTCCCCGAGGAGGCTCTCGTTGAGCCCCAAGAGATGACCATCGTTACTGGGAAGAGAGGCACTTTCCCTCTCCTCCTCGACTACCTTTTCCCTCGCCTACGCCTAGAGGAGGACTCTCAGGTGACCTGGAGGAAGCATTGGTACATCCTCTTGCGGAAGACGGCGCCCCCCCTGGTTCTTCTGATACTCGTCATGGAGATAGGGGTGGCTGTGTTCTTGGGGCTACCTTTGGTCTCTTTCCTGCCTCGAACCTCGGCTTTGGTTCTCTGCGCAACCGCCGCTAGTCTCTTAGCCCTCTTCATCCTCTATCGGTACGAGGATTGGCGGAACGATATCTACATCTTGACCGACGATCGGATCATAGACATGGAGAAGAAGCCTCTCTTTCTGCGAGAAGAGCGGAGGGAGGCAAGCCTGGCTATGATCCAGGATGTGAGGTACCTCATCCCGGGCATAGTTTACAACCTTCTCAACGTGGGCATGGTGATCATAGAGACCGCCGCTACCGAGGGGGAGTTCACCTTCGATTGGGTACACGACCCCCGCCGCGCTCAAGAGGAGATCTTCGCCCGAGTGGACGCCTATCGTGAGCGGGAGAAGAGAAGGGAACAGGAAGCACAAGCCGCTCAAATGCAGAAGTGGCTTGAGGGCTACCGCAGGGCGGAGAAAGAGCCGCCGGAAAAACCCCCGGCACAAGCACCGGAAGAGCCCTCAGCATAAAGAAAAGGGGGCACGATCTCGTGCCCCCCTTCTTATCTCTATTTCTCTTTCTTGGCCCTTCGCCGTCGCCAGAGCCACACCAGCCATCCTAAGACCGCAAAGGGTAAAGCGATGGTGATCAGGATGGGCAGGAGGGTGATGATGAACCGGGTGGCTATGTCGGCCAAGAACTGAAGGGCCTTTACTAGGTCGCGGAGGGATTCCCGGACTGTGCGCAGCCAATCCCATCCAGGCTCCACCACCTGCACTTCCTCCTCGGGGGTGAGGTTCACGGTGAGGGCGGACATGGCGGCGCTCCTTTCCAGGTATTGCATCCGCCCCTTGGTCTGCTCCACCTGGATGCCGATGTCGGAAAGTTCCCGATAGATGGCTAAAATGCCTTCCGCCTTTTCACCCCTTTCCCGGGCCGAGTCGAGGAGTTCACGCAGTTCCTCTTCAGTCTCTTCCAAATAGGTGAGACGGGCCTCTAGATCGACATACTCCTCTGTCACATCCTGAGCGGAGGTGTTCTCGCTCTGAACCTCCAAGGCGCCCTCTTTGAGGCGCTTCCTGGCCTCATCGAACGATTCGGCGGGCACTCTGATGGTGATGGTGGCCTGGAGTTGGTCGTTCAGTTTCCAGGAGCTAGAGTTGACGACGAAACCCCCCAGTTCCAAAGCCAGAGCCTCTATCTTGATCAGGCTCTCCTCCGTATCCTCCACCAAGAGCGAGATATCTCCCGTCCTTATGATAAGCCGTACCTCCGCTTGGGGCATAGCCACGCCCCTAGAACCCTCTTTATACTCCTCGACATCGACAGGGACAGTGGCCGCAGGGACTCGCGGCATTTCTACATAACCCTCTGGGGCGGGGGTGGGCATGGCCGCGGGGGCGCAGCCCACAATCTGCACGAGGAGAGCGATGATAAGGGCTGCTAAGAGCGATTTGCTTTTCATCCTATTCTCCTTTTGTTTGAGTTTTTCTACTCTCTAGACGGTCTCCGACCTTCGAAGGTTCCGTAGATCTACCAGCCGTAGGAGAGACGGGTGATGAGGCTTTCGGGGAGTCCTTTCCCTTTCATCGATTTCTGGGTCTCTTCTATAGGGTAATCGACTCGCCGATACTCAAGTGTCGCCTCTTGGCTATCGAAGAGAAGGTAACTGGCTCGAGGGTCGCCATCGCGAGGCTGCCCCACGCTTCCAGTGTTGATCATGTACCGCTTCGTGTCGAGGGTTACCCTCTGTCCAGGAGGGAGGGTGTAAGCCTGGGGATGTATCCCCTCTTCGCGGAAGACCACCGGAACGTGGGTGTGGCCATGAAAGCAAAGTTGGGTGTTGAGAAGTTCAAAACTGCGCTGGGCCACTAGGGGATGGGTAACATACTCCCAGATGGGAGCGCGAAGGCTACCGTGAACTAAGGTATAGTTGTCTTGAACGAGGGTCTCAGGGAGGCTTTGCAGATAGGCTCTATTCTCTGCGGTCAGTTCTCCTGCTGTCCATTGACAGGCCTCCCGAGCGGCGGGGTTGAACTGGGAGGTATCCATCTTTCCGATGGCCGCCCAATCGTGGTTTCCGGCCACGCAGCGGAGAGGAAATTCCCGGAGGCGGGCGATACACTCGTTAGGGTGGGGCCCATAGCCAACAAGGTCCCCCAGGCAGAGTACTTCGTCGATATGAGCCAGGTCGACCTCGGCCAAGACCGCTTCCAAGGCGGGCAGATTGCTATGAATATCGGCAAGGATGAGATAACGCATCGATCTGAGTTTACCACAGATGGGCTCTCTTGACCAGTGGTTCAGTAACTCCTACCAAGCCTTCAGAGGTGCTCGGTTTGAAGCCTTTTTGCGTTCTAATCGCGCTCTCGATGGGAAAGTGGTAATTGGCCGTCAACTTCCACTTTGGGGAGCCTTCTTTTCGGACTGATGGCTCTCTCCCACCCAGAAGTGGTCGGGGAGGATCAGGGGGCTGGACAAAACGCGCAGGCCGTGGTTCACATCCTGAGGATCGAGATGGATACCCGGCGTCCCTATGGGATCCCCTGGGAGGGGAAGGGTGGTAGGGCTCACGTAGCAGAGGTTCGGCCGCTGGCCGAACTTCTCAAAGTACCGCTCAGCGGCCTCCTTAACCTTTAGAGAGACCCCTTTCTTCGGGTCATCGTCAAACCAAAGGAGTCCTACCTGCATCCTGTTGTTATTCATCTCGAACACCTGTTCTATATTATATCAGAACAAGCGTGCTATGTCAAGGGGATAATAAGCGGGCTTGAGATAGCCGAATAGGGGGTTTATTCGGCTTTCTTGAGGGCTAGATTAAGCCGTCTCATGAGGCGGGCTTTGCGGCGGGCAGCGTTGTTCCTATGGATGACCCCCTTCACCGCTGCCTTATCGAGGGCGCTTGTAGCCTGCCGTGCGGTCTGGGTGGCCTCCTCCAGTTTGCCCTGGGCGATGAGCCGATCCGTCTTCTTTATGAAGGTCCGAGCCCGAGAGCGGAAGACCCGATTTCGCTCCCTCCTTCGGGCCGAAGACCTGAGCCTCTTCTTTGCCGATGCTGTGGTAGCCAAAAGACCTCCGTGGTTGCCAACTGATTAAATAATACTCGATTTCTCTCCCTTTGTCCAGTCTATATATGCCGCCTTTCCTCTCCAGTCGATTTGACTATAATAGGGAGGCCCAATAGTTGAGGTAGGGATGGAAGAAGGTCGAGCGGGAGAACTTGCCCGGGCCGCGGGCGTGGTGATGGTGGCCTTTGTGGCCAGCCGAGCCTTGGGGCTGGCTCGGGAGATGATTATCGGCAGCCAGTTCGGGACGACCTGGGAACTGGACGCCTATCTGGCCGCCTTTCGGGTGCCTGACTTGATCTTTCAGATCATCGCCCGGGGTGCTCTGGGGTCGGCCTTCATCCCCGTCTTCACCGCATATCTAGCCCGGGAGGAGAAGAAGGAGGCCTGGCGGCTGGCTAGCGCCATCTTCAATATAGTGTTCATCGCCGTGACCATGACCAGCATCCTGGCCGCTATCTTCGCCCCCCAACTGGTGGCCCGCGTGGTGGCCCCCGGTTTTGGTCCCAGAGAGCAGGCCCTCACGACTAGTCTTATGCGGCTCATGCTCCTCTCCTCGGTTGTATTCGGCGTCAGCGGGATCGGGATGGGCATCCTCAACTCCTTTCAGCACTTCCTCTGGCCAGCCTGGGCTCCGGCCATCTATAACCTCTCCATCATCGGAGGGGCTCTCTTCCTCGCTCCCACCATGGGGGTCTATGGCTTGGCTATAGGCGTAGTGGTGGGGGCCTGCTTGCACCTCCTGATCCAGGTTCCGGAACTCATAAGAAGAGGGCTGAGTTATTTCCCTATCTTAGCCCTTGGCCATCCAGGGGTGCGGGAGGTGGGGCGGCTAATGCTGCCCCGTATGCTGGGGCTGGCCACCATGCAGGTCAATTTCTTGGTGAACACTATCCTGGCTTCGGGCCTGGTAGCGGGGAGCCTGGCCGCTCTAAACTACGCCTGGCTCTTGATGTTTCTCCCCCTGGGCGTTTTCGCCATGGCCATAGCCACGGTGGCCTTTCCTACCTTTTCCGAGTTGACGGCCAAGGGGGCATTAGGCGACCTGCGTCGGGCTCTTTCGTTAACCCTGCGGGTGACCTGGTACCTCACCGTCCCGGCCACGGTGGGGCTCTTCCTCTTGCGGGAGCCGATAATCAGGTTGCTCTTGGAGCGGGGGAGGTTCGGCCTGGAGTCCACTGACGCTGTAGCCTGGGCCCTGCAATTCTACGCTTTAGGGCTTTTCGCCTACGCAACGGTGGAGATAGTCACCAGGGCCTTCTACGCCCTCCACGATACCTTAACGCCGGTTCTGGTAGGGTTAGCGTCCATGGTCATTAACATCGTTCTCTGCCTTCTCCTGGTGGGGTCGTTGACCCATGGAGGGTTGGCCCTGGCTAACTCCATCGCCACTATGGTGGAGATGGTGGTCTTGTTGGTCATCTTGCGGGGCCGATTGGCGGGGATAGAGGACAAAGAGTTAGCCACCTCGTTAGTTAAGGTGCTTATGGCCGCGGGGGTGATGGGGATGGTCGTGGCCTGGTTCGCCGAGGTCACCAGGGGCAGCCACGTCGTCTTTCAAGCGGGGGGCGCTATGGCTTTGGGGGCGGGGGTTTATCTCCTGGCCTCGCTGCTCTTGGGGGGCAAGGAGATGGAGGTGATGAGGAGGCTGGTGGCGAGAGGAAAGGGGTAGCGTCGCCCTGAAGCCCGATGCTACTAGATACTTATCGCTTGTCCTGGATTTCAAATCCAGGACAAGCAGTAAAATGAATCCAGGACAAGCGGTAAGAACAAGCGGTAGCAGATTGGGCAGGTATCCATACCTGCCCAATTACGCTCTTTTGGCCTCCATCTCCAGGAGGCGGCGTTTCATCTCCAGGCCGCCTCCGTAGCCGCCCAGGGTTCCATCTTTTCGAAGCACACGGTGGCAGGGGATGATGATGGGGATGGGGTTCTTGGCCAGGGCCGCGCCCACGGCCCGATAGGCCTCGGGTGAGCCTGCCTCTTTCGCCACCCAAGAGTAGGGATTCTAGGGAAAAGCAGACTGCCATCCCCTTTGAGTTGGCGGCGACACTGGCGTAAGGGTGGCATCGGTCAGGATGTGCACAGCCAGGCTCGCCTGGCTGTGCATTCCGCAGAAAGATGGATTACCCTTCGAGCTGCACCTGTGCCTGGCGTGATCTCTCCAACGCAGTGTGAGCGCGGAGCAAAGGGAGGAGGATTCAGGGCGAAAACATAGAATCTCGTGTTGGCGAAATCTATCTGTTGTCTGCGTGAACACCGAACCAACCCAAAAACGGTAGGTGTCTGACCTTCGCAATCGAGATCACTCTACTACATGCTCGCAAGACAGACAAGAACCGAGGGGTAGAACCGGGAGGAGCCACGAATGGCTCCTCTGTCATACGTCACACAAGTACGAATGGGGGAAATGGTCCTCTCCCGATGGTATGCAAGGAACATCCTACCGTCCCCTGATTCCTTGGCTTGAAGGAAGGGAGACGCAATTGACTGGTGTAAGAGAGCTCATGCGCGAAGACTTGACCCCGGTTGGCAGAGATACAATCGTCCATCCCTTGCATCAACGATCACGATCTCGGGACCTCCAGGTCCAGTTCATTTCATATTCTCCCTTACGACCAGCCATTGCGATGAGAATGAGCGAGTTCTTCTAGGCGACAGGTTTGTTTCCTGCCCAGGCCTTCTGGGAGCTTGGGCCGACTCTCCTGCGACTATCCAGTCAGTGTTGATCGGCTACAACCGACGGGATATGACTGAGGAGGAAACAGCGGAATGTTGAGGAGATCAGACCGTATTCTCAAGAACCCGATTCCAAACGGGCTGGATCAGAGGGTTGAGATCGTTTGGCAGTACGTTTTGACTTCAAATGTGAAAGGGCCTTCTGCCGGCTCGGCTGCCTCAAACGTAGAAAAAGAGTTCCCGATGAGTAGGGGATTGAAACTGCCGGGAGGCTCCGTTGCGACTAGTGCTCCTCCCTATCCGGGACAGACCGGATGACTAGGGCATCACTAGGTCAATAGGTTGCGAGTTCCCAACTATCTCTTCTTCGTTCTGCCCTACCCAGCGACACCCCTTTCCTGCGGTGAGTTTTACGGCGTAAAACCCATGCCAATGTCTCACTGCACGGTGCGTCGGAAGCCGTGACAGATTTGCGTCGCAAGATCTTGGTGTTGCCGCGATCCGAGCTCTCTTCACCATGATTCCTAAGAGCTCACTACGCCGATCAGAGTAGCCCCCCGCGATCTACAGGTGTATCTCCTGGGCGAGGCCTCTGAAAAAGTCCCCATTCCCAACTAACCTCGCTACGTAGGCGCGAAATTGAGGCTCTTATCGCACACTATGATGGGGAAATGGCCCTATGGGGCCCTAGGCGAGTCACAGTCAACACCGCATCTCTGTAGCAAGGTTTTTTTAGAGATGTCCCTTCTTGAGATCGACAAGACAGAGGGGTATCTATAGCCGCGATCGATACGCCGCCACCAATAGGGGATCACCGCCGTCTCTAGCGTACACTGGGCTTGGAAAAGCTGATGCTGGGTTCTTTCGCTAGCGGAAGATAAAGAGGATCACGAGGCGAGGGGACGGTTATCGGTGGGGGGAAGGAGGGGTATGGTGGATGTGAGTGGTAATTAGATACTATGAGTCTCACGCCTACTATGGGTTGTCATCACCGATTTGGAGCAAGGTAGGCATCGCACCTGGCCTTCCCTAATGATGACACGAAATATACGCCGTGAAACTGCTCCACAGCGTTGGTCGCTGAGGTCCAGGGAGAAATCACCTACCATTGCCTTTGAGTTGGCGGCGACACTGGCGTAAGCGTGCTATTGGGCAGCATATGTACCAAGAGGACATTCCTCAGGAACGGCCACGAAGGGATGGCCGCAGGCGGTGTTTGATATGAGAGACCGGTTGGTGACAGAAGAGATCGAACTGGTTCGGTTGGGGGGGAGCTTGCTCAATTCACCGGATTATGGGACGGGCCAATCATAGGTGAAAGCCCTCTCTATAGGGGGTCCAGCTTCACGGTGGCACGTCTGATGCGGAAAGTGAAACCTGAACCCCTGTACACTGTCGTTGAATGGCATTACCCATGAATCTCCCCTGCTTGAGAAACTCCTCCATCTCGTGTCGCCCTTCGCTTCTGGCATATGGCAACCGCCAGGCTACTTGAAAAGGAGTGGACTCTCTGGAGGATACCTGGTGCCTAGACGAACGCCGTCAGCATATACACCAGACTCCCACAAGCAATACAGCGGCTTGGGTAGTATGAGCCCAATTGCGGACTAATAGCAAACCCGCTGGGATCAACCCCCAGCGGATCTTGAGTCATCCGAGGTATTCTCTACAGTTTGCCGCAACATGTATATATCTGGCTGGCGTTGACTAGTAGATATAGTTACCCCTGACTTCCTCTGGATGTTTTCGACGAGGCCTCTGAGGGCTCTAGGCCAGAAGGCTGGGCGTTGAGTGCGCACATTCCTAACACCCGAGAGGTACCGTGGCGGACTGACGGCGAGGCTGTCAGTACTTATTGCATCTCCCGGCACATTTGATACAATTATCTGGCCACACTTATCAGTCCACCAATTGCCAGACGATAAAGACTTTCTGTGGTGGCTGTAGAAAACTAGAGGTTGCCAGGCAGATCTATCTACAGCCACAACCAAGAAGGCAAAGCGGCTGTGAGGGCTCGTTTCATTCGAGTCTAGAAGTTGGAGGGGCCCTATCGAAGGACATCCCATCATGAGGGATAGAGTCTGCCGCTGTACGAGATGCCGCCATCCACTTAGGTCTGTAGAGAATGAAAAGGCCTGCGAAGCATATTAAAGAATGGTTTGGTCCAAAGTAGCTGGCATGTAGGACCTAGCTCAAAAGCAAGGAGGTGATAGGGGTCCTTGAGGATAGGGTGAAACGCTGTTTGGATGGGAAACTGCCTCCCACCATACAGGATATCGGCTACTAGTTGCCGCTCCCGATCATCGCACACATCGGGGTACCAACCACTTTCTCGCTCTCCAGAGTCTGTGCTTCTGGCCATTCTGGTCTCATCCACCTCCTCTTAAGGAGGATGAGTCCATCTGAGGCCATTCAATCAGAGCAGTTCCCTGACCAATTGGCACCCACTTCAATCCTTTTGAGAGACCAGTCCTTGACCAATCGTTGCCTGCAGGATGGCTGTAAGACCCCTTCTAAATTGGAGATAGCACAATAGAGATACTTTCGGTTTCTGCTAGGAGTGAGGTTCCTGTCGGGATGCTCAGCAATAACAGGCACGAAGTTTCCAGAAGCAAATCTCATTCACAGGAGGGAAGACGAACATGAAGCTCACAGGAAAGGTCGCAATCGTCACAGGCGCGAGTCGGGGGATTGGTCGAGCTAGCGCGCTTGCCTTCGCACGGGAGGGTGCCAATGTACTCCTGGCAGCTCGAACCAAAGCAGATCTGAAGAGCGCCTCCCAAGAGATCAAAGCTCTGGGAGGCACCGCGGTACCCGTGGTGGTGGATGTGTCCAAGGCGGATCAGGTTCGGGCTATGGTCAAGCGAGCCTTGAATGACTTCGGGTCCGTAGATATTCTCGTAAACTGCGCGGGTGTTGGATTCTTTTACAAGGTAGAGGAAACACCTTTGGAGATTTGGGATAGAACCTTTGCTGTCAATATGCGGGGCACCTTTCTTTGCTGCAAGCACGTACTTCCCTGCATGATGCGCCAGAGAAGCGGTAGCATAGTTAACGTGGCCTCTGGGGCTCGTGGTCACGCAGGTCTGGCTGCCTACCATGCCTCCAAGTTCGGGGTCGTAGGTTTCACCCAGGCGTTGGCCGAGGAAGTTGCAGCCCATAATATCGCAGTCAATTGTGTCCGCTTCGGAATGGCCGTGGATACAAAGACTAGCCGTGACATCCACCCTGGAGCAGATCGTCGGGACTGGCAGAAACCGGAAGATGTCACCGACGTACTTGTTGTCTTGGCCACTCAGGATGCCAGTGGAGTTACTGGGGCATACGTCAATACCACCGACTGGCAGAAGCAGATTCGCGGTCCTGTAGCCCTAGCAGAGACCCTCCCGCATCTCAGAGGTGAGATGAGCATCGGCTGAGGTGCAGATCGGGAGTTCCCACCTCTCCTCCAAGAGCTCCAAGTCCCGAATCATGACACGAGAAGACCCTTTTGGGGATCTCCGGTATCTTTTGAGGCCTCAGTCAGACATGGCAAGAAGCGGGCTGAGTTGGAGGTACCTGCAAATGAGAGGGCCATTTTGCTCTTCTTGGTGGTCCAGCGGGTAGCAAACTCCGGATCGGTGGGGGCAGGAATTGGCAGGCATGTGGCAAGCATTTCCGTCCGGACGAGACATGTGATTATCACACTTGGCTCCCGGTATCTTCGAAGTGCAGGACGACTTCATGCCCAAAGATATCGTCTTGTACTTCCGCGAGGTGTTTCTCCATTAGGGAACGAGCGACTACAGCGTCGCCCTGGGCCACAATTTGGCAAATTGCCACATGCTGTTCATGATATTTCGACGCTAGGCCCGGAATTTCGTGCGTTCTGTTTCGCATGGTTAGCCACAATTGCTGCTTGGTCATGTCCAACACCAAGTGCGTCAGTGCGTATAAGACGTCGTTACGTGCCATGTGAGCTATCGCGAGATGGAAGTGCCGATCGTACTCCATTGCAAAGTTCCCACTGGTCAGCAACTCACTCTCCATGGACTCAAGCGCCTGCCGAACTCTGACTAGTTGCTCGGGGGAACCCCTCTTGGCTGCGAGATAGGCACCCATCGGCTCGAGAACGCGGCGAGCTTCGAGGATCTCGAAAGGGCTCTCCTGTGCACCGAAGACGGCCAACACCTGACCGAGCGCCTCAATATCTGGTGCTGTCGTCCGGACGAACGTTCCTGATCCAGGACGACTCTCAAGAATGCCGAGCAACTCCAACGCACTAATGGCTTCTCTGATCGGGGGGCGACTGATCTTGAACTGTCCCGTCAAGATCCGTTCCGAGGGCAATTTATCGCCTTTCTTCAGGTTACCGCTGTTTATCATGGCCGCAATCTGTTTGGCTACCTCCATATATAACTTGGTAGCTCTTACGGGTTGGAATTCCATTGCGATCGCCTCCTGGATTATCATTGCCCACATGTTAGCAAACTATCTCCCATAGTATAACCAAAGAATTGACGGCGGTCAAGTGGTATGCTAGGTAATCTTCATCCAACAGCCTAGCAGCTCCTTCATCTGGGGCAAGGCTTGTTGCAGGCATGTCGATCGTGCTTCTCAATCCGCGGCCTGAACAGGTTCTTGGCTCTCTGCACATCGAAGAGGCAAGCCAAAGATCCCGCAGTCATGCACTAGGGGAATGAACGGACCTTAAACCAGCCATTGGGGAATTCCCAGGCTGGTCTCCTCAACTCATCGGTAAGCGCGCCTCATACATCGGTGAGACCCTGTCAAGCAATTTAAACATGTAACCGAACCTTGCTCGGTTGTGCAACATATTTTGTAACCAAGCGCGGTGACTGTTTCTTAAGCGGATGGACGGTACCTGAC
>DAOULQ010000005.1:0-82307 GCA_034419095.1 Anaerolineae bacterium
TAGAAGAGAAACTGAATGGCCTGGAGTTCTCTTGCATCGTCTTGGGGAATGAGGAACTTTCGCCTATGCCTCCCACAGAGACGGTGGCCACCCATGAGTATCTAACCTATGACGATAAATATATGCCCGGCCGTTCCCAGAAGATCACCCCGGCCCGGGTATCACAGGAGACGATCAAGCATATACAAGAAGAGGTGATGAAAGCCTACAGAGTCTTGGGCTTCGAGAACTATGGCCGCCTGGATGGCTTCCTCCTAGAGGACAGCCGGGTACTCCTAACCGACCCCAACACCTCTTCCGGCATGGCCCCCTCATCATTTCTATTCCAACAGGCAGCGGAGATAGGGCTGAACGCCACCATGCTCTTCGACAGGATGATCGAGTTGGCCCTGGAGGCCCACGGGAGCAAGAGGGGACCTTTGTAAAAGGAGCACTTCATGCCAAAAGAGGAAGTAACTCGCCTCCGCGTAGGCGTCATCATGGGCGGCATGTCATCGGAGCGGGAGATATCGCTGGAGAGCGGCCGCAACATATACAACAACCTGGACCTCTCCAGATATGAGGGTGTTCCCATCTTCCAGGACAGCAAAGGACGACTTTGGGAGATGACCCTGCCCCTCTTGGTCCAGAACACCACCGCCGATATCGAGGCCAGATTAGAAAAGGAAGCCACCCGCATCCCCTACGAGGGTCTCAAGGAACTGGTGGACTTCGTCTATATCGGGCTCCACGGCAAGTATGGGGAGGATGGCTGCTTCCAAGGCCTCTTGGAACTCCTGAATATCCCCTATACCGGCTCCGGGGTTCTGGCCTCGGCTATCGGCCTGGACAAGCATATGACCCGTCGCCTCCTGACCGCCGCCGGCATCTCAATCCCCAGATACCTGGCCATCTCCGAGAAAGCATGGCAAGAGCAAAGAGAAACGACGGAGAAGGAGATCGAGAAGACTTTGGGCTACCCCTGCGTGGTGAAGCCCACGCGAGAGGGGTGCAGCATCGGTCTCTCCGTGGTACGCGAAGAGGAACAGTTGGCCCCGGCTATGGAAAAAGCCTTCCAGTGGGACACCACCTGCCTGGTGGAGGAGCTACTTAAGGGCACGGAAATCACCTGCGGAGTGATAGGCAACGAAAACCCCATCGCCTTTCTCCCCACCGAGACACCCCCGCGCGGCGATTTCCTCACCGTGGAGGAGAAGTTCCTGCCCGGCGAGGGAGAGAATATCACCCCCGCTCGCCTCCCCCAGGAGATGACAAAGAAGGTACAGGAGGTAATGGTTGAGGCATACAAAGCCTTGGGAACGAAAGTCTACGCCCGCATCGACGGCTTCATAGTCGATGGGGAGGTGATAATCACTGAGACCAACACCCTCCCCGGCATGACCCCCTCCACCTGTATCTTCCACCAGGCCGCCGAAGAGGGGATGAGCCCCATGGACCTGGTTACCAAAGTGATCGAGTTATCCTTGGAAGCCCATAGCCGAAAGAAAGGGCCGCTGGCCTGAATGATTACATGGCTTAGGTAGCAAGCGAAAGAGTGTCACAGGGCAAGCATATAAGTGGCGTCAGATGTTACCATCTGACGCCCTTGGACTAATGCCTCATCCGACTGTTAGGAGGTAGTCCCCGACAGCCCCGTAAATTTTCACGCTTCACGCTTGTCCTGGATTTGAAATCCAGGACAAGCGATATCCATAGCCTCATCGCCCCTTAGATAGGGCCTCCTTCTGAGCCACCAGCAACTCCTCTATACCCTTCTGGGCCAGGTCCAAGAGCCTCTCCATCATCTGGCGAGAGAAAGGTCCCCCTTCTCCCGTCCCCTGCACCTCCACATACTCCCCTTCCGCGGTCATCACCACATTGAAATCCACCTGCGCTTGCCAATCTTCCTCATAGGTGAGATCCAGGAGAGGCTCGTCCTGTAACACCCCCACGCTGACAGCAGCCACTTGGGTCCTGAGGATACCAGGCGGGAGGAGTCCGCCTTGAATCAGTTTACGCAGGGCTATGGCCAAGGCCACATAACCCCCAGTGATGGCAGCGGTGCGCGTCCCCCCATCGGCCTGGAGGACATCACAATCTATGATCACCGTCCGCTCTCCCAAGAGGCGTAGATCCACCGCCACACGCAAGGCTCGGCCGATGAGACGGCGGATCTCAAGGGTGCGGCCGCCTAAGCCCCGGGTCTCCCGGGGGGTGCGCTGGCGGGTGGAGCGGGGCAACATAGCGTACTCACCGGTGACCCACCCCTGCGCCTGTTCCCTCAACCAACGGGGTACCATCTCCTCCACGCTAGCGGTGCAGATAACGCGGGTCTCCCCCACCTCTATGAGCGCCGACCCCTCCGGATAATCCAGATACCCTGGGGTGATCTTCACCGGCCGCATCTCATCGTGTTTCCGGCCATCGAAACGCATCCTCGCTCCCTTCTAGACGAAGACATAACTTATTTTTGGTGGCGTCAGCCTGCCCCTGGCCCGCCCGTGCTGTACGTAAAGTACAGGGTGCGAAGCATTGATGCTAGGACGGGCTGGCGATGACAGGCCAGGTGAGGTAACTCCTGCCAACACAAGCACCTGTTTGTAGGGGCGGGGTTTATCCCCGCCCGCTTCACCCCCCACGACGCAGATATCGTTATCTGATGCTATAGATAGTGGGAGGCCACAAGGGCCTCCCCTACTTTGCCCTTGGGTAATGACTCAACCGGCTGTCCCTCGGGATCCCGTAGGGAAAGCCTCGATCCCCCATTCCCATCAGGAATGGGTCATTCTGGTGGCGTCAGCCCGCCCTGGCATCGTCGGGCCAGGGATGTTACCATCTGACGCTTCTGGCTAGCACTGGAATAGGGTCAAGCAGGGGGAGAGCGCACAGGTCACACTCTTCCCCCAATCACTCGTCGAGCATTCTACCCTATCTTCGTTCCGCAGTTGGGACAGAACTTGGAGCCCGCGGGGACATCGGCTTTGCAGTTGGGGCAGATCATCTCCTCCCCGATCTTGGCCCCGCATTGAGGGCAGAACTTGGAACCGGCTGGGATCTGGGCCGAGCAACTGGGACAGAGCATAGTGGGCGGCTGGGCTCCGGCCTGCATGGCCTGGGTCATCATCCCAGCCATCATGGCTCCCATCCCCACGCCAGCCCCCAAGCCCATACCCGCCTGGGCCAGACCGCCTCCTTCGCCTGCGGGGGCACCTGCCGCCTCCTCCAAGGCCCGCGCGGCCTTGAACTGGAGGTAAGCCTGCATGTTGCCGATGGCTCCCATGGCCGCCCGCTCGTCGATAGCCTTGGCCGTCTCCTCCGTGGGCGAGATATTGCTCACGTAGAGGGCCTTCAGGTCGATCCCCAGGGCCTCGAAGTCATCTTGGGCCTTGACCTTGGTCCCCGCCCCTACCTCGTCGTACATACTTGGCAACTCGAAGAGGGACTTCTGCGTCTCCCCCAAGAGGTCAGTGAGGTTGGAGATGAGGATACTGCGTAAGAAATTGCCTATATCCGCCGTCTCATAGAGACCCTGAGTCCCTACGATCTTGGTGACGAAGAGTTGAGGCTCTTTTATCTGCATAGAATAGGTGCCGAAAGCCCGCAACCGCACCATCCCTAAGTCAGTGTCCCGCAGAGCGATCGCTTCCGGGGTTCCCCACTTCTGATCCAAGAACTCCCGCATGTTGACGAAGTAGACTTCGGCCTTGAAGGGGGTCTCGCCGCTGAACGCCTTGCCGATGAGGTTCACCAAGAGCGGTATGTTGGCCGTGGCTATGGTATGTCTCCCGGGCTCAAGGGTATCCAGCGCCTTCCCATCACGGTAGAAGACCGCCGCCTGGGCCTCCCGCACGATCAACTGAGAGCCGATGCGGAAATCCCCAGAGCCCTGTTCCGGGATCCGATGGACCATCTCCCTCCCCGAGGGGTCGAACCATTCGATTATGTCAAATATCCTAGGCATCTTTCCCTCCTCCCTTATCTGATTTGGTGCTCTGTCTCAATTAGCCCTCCTCGCTCGCTGCGGTCTCCACCAGACCGAGTATCACATCCATCCTCTTGCTGAAGGTGGTATTGATCTCCTCCAGAAGGGAGACCAGATCCTCGCCGGCGGCGGCTATCACCTCCGCCGCGGTGGCGGCAGCCAAACTATCTAACTTTTCCGACAACCGATCCACCCCCGCAGCCAGGACGTAGTCATAATCATAGAGGGCATCCAACTCCTCCTGTTTTACCTTCACCGCGTCAAAGAGACCAGCATGGCCATAAGCGGCCGTCCTAAGACGGTCGATAAGGAGTTGTAGTCTCATCATGGCCCGCTCCAAGGCCACCACTGCCTTAAGTTCTCCCGCCTCGACGAGTCGAGACTGAACACCAGTGAGCCTTCCCCGCTGCTCCTCGAACCGGCGCACCAGGTGCATCCGCAGGAGTTTGTCCGCTTCCCGTCGCAACTCCTTCTCTTTGTACCCCTTGTAGCCCGGGATGACCCCGGCAAGCCTCTCCAACGCTTCCCGGGCGCCGGCTACCCTTTTCCTCAGATCCATACCTCCCTCCTTATAAGAAGAGTTCCGCGCCGCAATATTCACACTTGACTATGCCCTTGCCCACGAACTCCCTGGTGGCACCACAATTAGGGCACTTGTTGGTCTCCATCTCGGCCGCTTCCTTGGCGTAGAGTACCCCCTCCTTCCAGTCGATATAGCCGGTGAAGAGCCCCTTCCCCACCAAATCGTAGATGTAACCTTTCACCTGGTCGCGACTCACGTTCAGTTCTAAGGCCACATCCGAGACCCGCGCCCTTCCCTGGGTCTGAACCATGTTTAGGACCCTCTTCTCCTTCTCCACCTGGGCGAACTCCCGGGTCTCCTCCCGGCCTCGGATGAGCAAGAAGCCGCCAGCGCCCAGGGTGGGAGCCACCAGAACTATGAGCACCAGGGCCAGCCCCAAGATGAAACCTGTTATCTGCAACTGGCCGCTGGCCACGTTGGAGAGGAGCCAGAGGCCTGCTACCACTCCCAGTGCTAGACCAACGAGGATGAGGATCACCCCAGTGAGCCTTCCTTGTCCAACCACGATAACGCCTCCTAGGTATCAATCTGGCTCTATTATACAGAGGAAAGCAAAGGTCAACAAGAGCGGCTAGCCAGCGCCACCCCCGCCACCTCCGCCACCGCCTCCGCCTCCGCCACCACCGCCACCACCGCCTCCGCTCCAGCCGCCACCACCGCCCGAACTGCTAGGAGCACTGGAAAAGGTGGAGCCAGCGGAATTGAGAAGCGAGACCAGCCCATCGCTCATCGACTGGAGCGAGGTGGCCATGCCATCGCTCACCCCTTGCAGGGAGGGCAGCCCTACTCCCCTACCACCACTGATCGGTCCCCCTGCTCTGCCCCCCCCTCCAGTGTAGATCACAGGAGGATAGGAGGTATACCACTCCGGGGCGGGGGCCCCCGCGGCAGCGAATTTGCGCACCCAACTCTGCTCCAGGCCGAAAGCGATGGCGTAAGGTAGATACCGGTCGAAGATATCCTTGGCTTCCTTGAGGTCTGTGTAGCGCTCGATATTCTCCAGGTAACGCTTGAAGGCTCGCCATTTCGCAGCCGCCATCGACCCTTCACCGCTTTTGCGAGGCATAAATCGCCCAAAGATGATCACACCCAGGAAGGCTAGCCCCACCCCGATGAAGGGGAAGATCGCCAGGGGCGTGATAGCGCTCAAAGGGACCATGGCACAGAAACCCAAGACGCCAGAGAGGACCATCCCGGCCACACCCAAGCCGGTGTAGATATTGCGCGTCCGCTCCGGGCTCTGGGTGAAGAAGCCCATCTTCACCACTTCCTCATACAACTGCTTCTGTAGGGTGGGGATATCCTTGTAGAACTTGTTCTTCAGATCGGACAAATCCTTCCTGCTGCGATGGCCGAAGATCTTCCGAATGAGGGTGCGTTCATATCCCCTTAAACCCTCTTCCTGGCCGGTTCGCTCGAAGGTGAAATCTCGGTGAGTGCCGATGCCCAAGAAGCCCCTCTCCTCGATCTCCTGCATCCGTATGACACCTCGTCGAGCCAGATCCACCATGGTGGCCACGATATCTTTCATATCGGCATGCTCATCGAGGAGGGTGCCCACCACACCAGCAGGAAGGTCGCTGGGCGGCTCAGCCAAGTAGTCGGCGGGCATCCGGATGGGGCGATCCCGCCCTCTAGTATACCAGAGGGTATAGAGCCCCAGGAAAGCGGCTAATGGTACGAAGAGGCCCAGGCAAAGAGAGCCCAGGTTAGCCAAGGGGCGAATCGAGGCTCTACGCTCCTCCGCTGCAACTCTAAGATCGTCCGCCGCTTGCCAAGAGGGAGCGCTCCCCTCGACAATGCCATGGGGGAACTGCACCCTCACCTCCAACTCCCGCCCAGGGCTTATATCCTGAGCCACGAAGACCACCGTCCTCGCGTCGCGGATGTCGTACTGAGCATCCCAGCCGTAGGTAGCCACCTTCTGTACCTCTTCTACCCCCTCTGGCAGATGGACGGTCACCGTCGAGGAGCGGACCACGAAATCCCGATCGGAGAAGACCGCCTTCCACCACACCTGGTCGCCGCCTTCGTAGATGCGGAGGCCACCTTGCACTAGGTAACTGATAATATAGGTGCGAGTGGCATCCTGGGTATAGGGGAAATAGACCTTTATCACGTAGTCGCCATCATCGTAATAGGTCTCATAGGTGTAAGGATCCTCTCGCCCGGGCACCGTTGCCTTGCCGTCTACCAAGACCTCCACCAGGCTTATATCTTCCAAGCGACCGGTGGGGACACTGCGATAGATGAAGTGGAAACTGCCTTCGGTGAAAGCGAGTTCCCAGGTCTCGGTAACCAGGATATCGGAGTTCTTCTGCACGGTGATATCCACGTCCAGCCGCTTCCAATAGTACTCCTTGTCCTGGGCCTGGACACCCCCTACCAGACCTAAGAACAGGATGACGATCAGCGCTATAGAGACTTTTCTATCCATCGTCTCTCTCCTCCCAGGTAGGCTAAAAACATTATACCCCAATTGGCGACTCAAGGGAAGGGGGCAAGAAGTCCTAACCTGGTTGGGCTTCTGCCTCTCTTAGCGAATAGAAGCAAAGCAGGGTACTCCCATATCTTCTACGCTCTTGGAGTCCCAAGGTTTCAAGCCTCAACTCCTCATATTCCTTGGGGTGCATCTGGGCGATAACCAACCCCTCTAGTTTAAGAACTCCCTGATGGCTGTCCAAAGCCCGCAAGGTCTCGGCCCAAAGCCCTCGATACTGGGGTGGTGCTAGATATACGATATCGAAGGGGGCCACTGCCCCCTTCCGGATAAAGCGAAAGACGTCCCCTCGTATGACCTGGGCTCTATCCGTCAAGCCGGTGAGAGTCAGGTTCTCCTTGATCAACTCAACCGCCTTTCGACCCTGCTCCACGAAGACGGCCCTTTCCGATCCTCTACTGAGGGCCTCTATGCCCACGCTCCCCGTGCCGGCGAAAAGGTCGAGGAAGTGTGCCCCCTCCAGCCTAGGCCCCAGGATGTCGAAAAGGGCCTCCTTCACCCGGTCGGTGATGGGGCGCGTAGCAGAGCCCGGCAGGGACTTTAACCGTCTCCCCTTGGCTATTCCGGCGATAACCCGCACTTAGGACAGTTCCTCCAACTTCTCCAAGAGCCTCTCCTTCTCCTCCTCAAACCTGGCCAGTTTCTCCCGCTCCCGTTCTTGCACATCTAGAGGAGCCTTGGCTCTGAAGTTCTCATTGTCTAGCAGGGCTTTCGCCCTGGCGATTTCCCCATCCAGTCGCAAAATCTGTTTGTTCAGACGCTCTCGTTCTTCCTCTTTATCTATTTCGATCTCTAAAATGGTAGAAAAGGTGCCGGTTACGATGGGAACGCCGTCAAGGGGCTTTGCTAGCGAGGGTACCCAATCTTGCTCCTCCACTCCGGCTAGCCTCTCGAAGGTCGCTCCCTCCCCCATCAACAACTGGTGAAGATCACCCATCTCCGTGTGCGCCAAAGGCACAACTCCGGGCTCCAATCTCTCCTCCGCCTTCCAGTTGCGGATGGCCCGGATATGCTCCCAGAGGGTCTCTTGGACCTGTTCCGCCTCCTCGTCTACCGGCCCCGCTTCCGGCCAAGGAGCGATAATGAGGCTCCCCCCCTCATGAGGAAGATGCTGCCATATCTCCTCGGTGACGAAGGGCATGAAGGGGTGCAAGAGCCGCAAAGCCCGCTCTAACACATAGACCAGAACGTGGCGCGTCCTCTCCTTCGCCTTCTCGTCATTGCCGTAGAGGGCCACCTTGCTGGCCTCGATGTACCAGTCGCAATACTCCCCCCAAAGGAACTCATATATCTGACGCCCCGCCTCGCCAAACTGATACCCTTCCATGAGGCGATTCACCTCACCCATGAGCCGGTTATGCCGGCTGAGGATCCAACGATCAGGTGGGGTAAGGTCATACTCCCAGGGATCGAGTAAGTCGTACTCCTCAGATAGATTGCTGGTCACGAAGCGAGCGGCGTTCCATATCTTGTTGGCGAAGTTGCGGCTAGCCTCCACCTGCTGCAGAGAGAGCCTCATATCGTTACCGGGAGTGCTGCCGGTCATGAGGGTGAAGCGCAAGGCGTCGGTGCCGTACTCGTCCATCACCTCCAAGGGGTCGATAACGTTGCCTTTGGAGCGGCTCATCTTCTCACCATGTTCATCCCTGACTAAGCCGTGCAGATAGACGATATGGAAGGGGACATCGCCCGCGCACTCCAACCCCATCATGATCATCCGCGCCACCCAGAAGAAGAGGATATCATAGGCCGTCTCCATCACCGTCGTGGGGTAGAAATAGCGCAGATCCTCGGTATCATCAGGCCAGCCCAAGGTGGAGAAAGGCCATAGCGCCGAGGAGAACCAAGTGTCCAGGATATCGGGGTCCTGGCGAAGGTTCGTCCCCTTGCAACTCATACACTCACGGGGTTCATCGATAGAGACGATGACCCCTCGGCAATCGTCACAGTACCAGACAGGGATGCGGTGCCCCCACCAGAGTTGCCGGGAGATACACCAGTCGCGGATATTCTCTAGCCAGTTGTAATAGACCTTGGTGAACCGCTCCGGGATGATCTCGATCCGCCCTTTGCGCACCACATCCAAGGCTCGCTCGGCCAAGGGCTTTATCTTGACGAACCACTGCTCGGAGATGAGGGGCTCGATCATAGTATGGCAGCGCTGGCACCGCCCCGGCGCGTGGAGGTGATCCTCGACCTTGATCAACAGCCCTTCCTCCTCCAAATCAACCAGCAACCGTTCCCTAGCCTCATAACGATCCAACCCAGCATAAGGACCTGCCTCCTCGCTCATGGTGCCATCGGGGTTCATGGCGTTAACGATAGGCAGGTTATGGCGCTGGCCGATTTCGTAGTCGTTGGCATCGTGGCCTGGGGTGACCTTCACGGCTCCAGTACCGAACCCCATATCCACCGCTCGGTCAGCGATGATGGGGATCCGACGACCCAAGATGGGTAAGATAGCCCTCTTACCCACTAACCCCTTGTACCGCTCATCATGGGGATTGACGGCCACCGCCGTATCCCCCAGGATCGTCTCCGGCCGGGTCGTAGCCACCTCGATATATCCGCCCTTGACCAAGAGGTAACGCACCCAGTAGAGTTTACCCCGCTCCTCCTCGTGCTCCACCTCCAAGTCCGAGATAGCCGTCCCACAGCGAGGACACCAGTTGACCAGATACTCGCCCCGATAGATGAGACCCCTCTCATAGAGGCGGACGAAGGCCGTCCGGACCGCTTGCGAAAGGCCTTCGTCCATGGTGAACCTTTCCCGCTCCCAGTCGCAGGAGGCCCCCAGCCGCCGGAGTTGCCGGTTTATGTAACCGCCGTATCTCTCCTTCCAAGCCCAGCCTAGCCTGACAAACCACTCCCTGCCCAAATCATGGCGGGCCAGCGGCCGACTATCTGAGGGCACCGGATACCCTATCTCCCCCAGAAGATCATCCAGTTCCCTCTTTCCCAACGCCTTTTCGATCACATTATGAGTAGCGATGCTAGCATGGTCGTTGCCGGGCAGCCAGAGGGTGGGCTCGCCCCGCATCCGGTGCCAACGAATCATGATGTCTTGGACGGTCATGGTGAGAGCATGGCCGATATGCAATTCCCCAGTGATATTGGAGGGGGGCATGGAGATGACGAAAGGCTCATACTCTGGGTCGACCTGGGGGGTGAAATAACCCCTGCCTTCCCAAAACTCGTAGAGCCGTCCCTCAGTCGTTTTAGGATCGTAGGTCTTGGACATCTTCTGCTTACCCATTTGAACCTCCCCAGCATAGGTTGGGCGAGGGCACCATCGGCCCCTCATTAAAAACCCCTTCCATCTCCAGGACGGAAGGGGCCGCGGTACCACCTCGATTCCGGCTTAAACCGGCACTCTTCGCTATAACGGGCTCACCCGAGAGAACTTACTTATCGTTCACTCCTCTGGCTCCCAGGCGACCTTCAGCGGCTTTCGTTGCGGGGGCTTTCAGCCACTGGCCTCCCTTCTCTACCAACCCCGGTCCGCTTACTCCTCCTGTTCATCGCCTTTGCAGGGTTTGAGGTTATTCTAACATGTTTTAGGGCCCGCGTCAAGACACCCATGCTGGTGCTGGATTTTAAATCCAGCACCAGCGAAATCCAATGTAGGTCGGGTTTCCATACCCGACCTACTACGGACAGGGCAGGTATGGAGACCTGCCCTACTTACTAACCCGTCAAGGTCAAGAAGAACGCAAAATGGACACAATTTCCTGTGTCCATTCCGGCGATTATAGTATTTAGATGCCGAGGCCCAGAATCGAACTGGGGACACCATGATTTTCAGTCATGTGCTCTACCAACTGAGCTACCTCGGCAAATCACCCCAAGTCTTTCAATATTTTATAGCACCTTTTTACCCCTGTCAAGATCAACATTCTTTCCTTGATATGGGCTCTAGTCGATGGTAGAATCCTCTAGGGGTGCAGTATGGGCATCACTATCATCGGATTGGGTCCCGGCGATCCCTCCCTCATGACTTGTGAGGCGCGAGAACTGTTGGAGAAGGCCAAGGAGGTCTACCTCCGCACAGAACGCCACCCTACGGTAGATTCCTTGCCCCACCATCTTCAACTCCACTCCTTCGACCATCTCTATGAAAAAGCCGAGACCTTCGAGGAGATCTACGAAGGGATCGCTCAAGAGATCTTACACCTAGGAAAACGGCCAGAGGGGGTCCTCTACGCCGTCCCCGGCCATCCCCTGGTGGGAGAGGCATCGGTGCATCGCATATTGGCCTTGGCCCAGGAGAAAGGGGTACCGGTAACTATCGTGGCGGGGATGAGCTTCCTGGAGCCGGTCTTCTCCCTGTTAAAAGTCGATCCCCTCGCCGGCCTCCAGGTCGGCGATGCGGCGACCTTAGCCTCTCGTGCTCATCCCGGCCTCAACCCCGATACCCCAGCCCTTATCGGACAACTCTACAGCCGGACGATAGCCTCCGACTTGAAACTCACTTTGATGAACCTCTACCCCGACGATCATCCGGTGACCCTGATTCAGGGAGCTGGCACCCCCGAGATGAAGACGCGCACCATCCCCCTCTACGAACTGGATCACGAGGAAGGGATCGATCCGTTGTCTCACCTCACCTCTCTCTTCATCCCTCCCCTTTCCGCTCCCAGTTCTTTCGCCTCCCTGCAAGATATAGTGGCCCGGCTGCGGGCTCCCGATGGGTGCCCCTGGGATAGGGAACAGACCCTCCAAAGCCTGCGCCCCTTCCTCTTAGAGGAGACCTACGAGGCGTTAGAGGCCTTGGATTTAGAAGATATGGAGCGGCTTCGTGAGGAACTTGGCGATCTCCTCCTGGAGGTCCTGATGCAGGTTCAGATAGCGGCCGAGGGCGGGGAGTTCAAGATACCCGACGTGCTAAGAGGCATCATCGCCAAAATGATACGCAGACACCCCCATGTCTTCGGAGAAGGAGAGGCCACTACACCTGATGAAGTGATCTCCCACTGGCAGGAGATCAAGAGGGAAGAAGGGCAACTTGCCGAGGGCCCCTTCGCCGACCTGCCCCTTACCATGCCCGCCTTGGCCCGAGCCAGAAGGATACAGGAGGTGGCACCGGGCAGGGGCTTCACCGCCGAGCAAGACGAGGCGGAACTCCTGACCAGGGTGAAAAAAGGATTCCAAGAGGTCTCGCAGTTAGCGGGGGAAAAGGCCGAAGAAGCCTGGGGCAGGCTCCTCTTCGACCTGGTAGCCTTGGCCAGCCTGAAAGGGGTGGATGCCGAAAGCGCCTTGCGCAAGGCCGTGCGGGACCTGGAAAAAGGGGCTCAACAAACGTAGCGTCGCCTGTCCTAGCTGTAGTGGGCCAGGGGCCTGTCCTGGCATCGTTAGCCAGGGGCTTCAGCCCGACGACGAAAACGTCGCCCTAAAGGACGATGCTACAACGAGAGAGTTATGAGTCGGGGCGAGAGGATTTGAACCTCCGACCTCACGGACCCGAACCGTGCGCGCTAACCGGTCTGCGCTACGCCCCGTACCTTTACAATACCTCAAGAATTGGCTATAATTTCTAAAGAGCCCCTATAGCTCAGTCCGGATAGAGCAGTGGTTTCCTAAACCATGTGTCGCAGGTTCGAATCCTGCTAGGGGCACCTTCCGTTCCACCGTCCTCGAGCGGGAAGGAGTAGGTCAGCACTCCGTAGTCTCGATACACCTCGATCCGCTGCACCATCCTCCTGAGATACTTGCGCCCCTCCATGCCTCCTTGCGACAGCGCCTCATGCAACCCTTCTAAGTATGCCACGATTTGATCTTTTGTCAAGTTCGGTACCTCAGGTTGGCCAGCCTCCAGCTGCGCTAAGCGACTGAGAACCTGAGCCTTCTCGTGCTGGCGCTCTTCTATCCTCTTGCTGATCTCCTCCCTGAGCCCTCCCACTTCCAGACCCTCGATGAGGTTCTGAATCTTCCTCTCCAGGGACCGCAGCTCCTTCTTCAGCCCCTTGATCGTCTTTTCGGCATCATCCGTCTCTTGGGAGAGGGCCGCGTTGGCCTCCTCCACCAACCGGGTGACGTGCTCGTCGGTCATCGACTCCTTCAGCTTCTCGATGATCGCGCTCTCCAACGCACGGGCCCCGGTCTTCTTCGCCTTGGCACAGGCTTCCGCTCCTCTACGCTCCTTAGTGGAGCAGCGATAGAAGACCCAGCCCACCCTGCGACCCTGGTGCCTATCCACGCCGCCATTCATGGGGGCTTTGCAGTACCCGCAGTAGACCAGACCTGAGAGCAGATAGGGACTGGCCCTCCGGCGGGGATGATCGTGAGGATCCTTCGCTTTTGGACTCACTTTGCGCCTCCTAGATTGAACTATGTCCCAGGTCTCCTGGTCGATCCTCGCAGTGTGGGCATCGGGCACCTCCAGCTCTCCACACTTCCGGATGCCGAGATACGTCTTGTTAGTCCACATGCTGCAGTAGCAGCCCATGTTCTTGAAGATCCGCGTCTTTCTGTGGATCTCCCTGTCGCTGTGGCCTTCACGCTTCATCTGCCAGGCCAGGCCTACCCGGTCCCAGTATTCGGGATCGGGAACCCAGCGGCGGACCTTTCTCTTCCCGTCTCCCAGTTGGATCTCCATTTCTTCGGCCTTGTACCCACGAGGAGGGAAACCACCTGGGGCGTAGCCAAGTTTGGCGATGGTGTGAAGGCCCCGCTTGATGGCCTTGGCTTGGTCTTTCAACCGCTGGGCGTCTTTCCAGTGGATCAGGGACTCTATGATGTACCTCATCCCCCGGTCTTCGACGGGCACATCGTCGGTGGCGGAGATAACCTCGATACCTAGCCTGCGGAGATCCGCCTTGAAAAAGTGGGCATCGTCCTCGTCTCTGGCGAAACGAGACCAGGAGAAGAGGATGATGGCGGCAGGCTTCGGCTCCACCTGGTGTGCCTGGTAGATCATCTGGTTAAAGTCGTCTCTCTTCACCACGTCGCTGCCGGGCTTCGCCTCGTCGACAAACCAGCGGGTGATGACCAGGCCGTGGTCTCGACCCCAGTTCTCCATGAACTCGCGCTGACTGACGATGGTGCCTCTCTCTTGCTGCTCCGGGCCCGAGACGCGGAGATAGGCCCAGACGGAGGAACCGCGAGGTAGTGGGGAACCTTGATTAGTCATCGTTTGCTGTCCAGATTCTTGCTGTGCTCTGTTCCTTGGTTGAGACGCCGGCCCAGATGACGGTACGAACGGTTATTGTGGAAGCTGTGACCGTTCCGGTAGATATATGTTGAGAACCCTTATTGCTTCATCCAATCGCTTCACAAGGAACCCGCATTGCCATTTCATGACCTCACATATCCTTTCGCGGTTTTTCTTCGCCGTGCTGAGGCTTTGAGAAATCCCCACAGAGAGATCTATTAGCAAAGGTAAGAGCACATTGATGTCCTCGATTGTGGTATACACGTGAAGCAATGGAAAGAGCAACTCAGCGGGGATATTATCTAATAGCGGGCCCGAACTGACGGATCTCCAGCCACCCGTTGGGAGGGGGTTGGTGGGGATCCATCCTTCTTCCAGGCCTGTCTCCAGCCATTCGGTGACTTGCGACTGCGTTTTGTGGAGCTCGGAACGCAGTAGTTCTAGGACTTTTCTTGCCTTCTCGGCCTTCTCTTCAGCTCTAGCTCTGCGCTCCAACCATCCTACGACCAAGACACCGATGGCAATAGCCACCAGGAGGTCAGACAACAGGTTGGCAGAGAACTGTTGTGCCCAGTTTGGGCTCCTTCGAACCCCGATAGTCCACAGCAGTATCATGGCCAAAGCCACCATAGTTAACCAAAACCACCATTGAGCCCAGAATCGATTCCGTGGCCTCACGCTCACACCCTCACATTCCTTCTTCCACTCTGCCACCAGATGGTGAATACCCCTGGTGGGTGATTGAAGTGCTCAGCCTCGGTGATTGTTGTTCTTCTCCGCCCTTGCTCTAGCACGAGAAATATATCCCCCCTCGAAGCTAGCAACGTACTGATCGAACGGCGTATTGGGATCTATCTTGTCTTTGTCATGGTAGAGCCTACGAAAGCGACGGCATCTATTGATCATGTTCTTCGAGATCCCTAAGTCCCGTGTTAGATGTTTGACCATTCCGTCCAGGAAGAACATGCCATCCTCGTATTTACGCTCATATTGAAAGATCCTATCACCCAGCTCCCAGTACAAGAACACTCTCGGTTGGCCGCCATTCTGATTTGCGAGCGAGGCGAGTATTCCTCTCAAGTCATCTATCAAGTCCCAATATCCCTTCTCAAGAGATTCGAGAAGTGCTTCGACGTCGTCGTTCGTGACTTCTTCTTGGAATATCGAGGCAACCGGTATGGTTGCCCTAACGGTTTCCTTGCCGTCCGGCGATCTGATCTTCTGGACCTTGAAGCCGATTCTTATTTGTGTCATTGCTGCTCTCCCCAAAGAGTGAAAACCTGGCCCATGAGATCGAAGGCCTTTTGACATGATGGTTCGGGATCGTGGTCCATCGAGAACCTTGTAAGTTCTACAGCGGTGGTCTTCAGGACATGGTAGTTTGCTGCTTCTCGTGCTCTAGAAGATCTGACATATGCAGGATGGGCCGTGTTGATGACAATCGTCTCGCCATCGAACCACCCTTCATTTGAGAGATCGGCTCTCTCCTCAAAACCCAAACGAATGCCCCCACGAATGACGCGCCGATGTACCTCGGCTCGTCTTCCCTCCCCAGGTTCGACTGTCGGTGCAACCCCTTCTTCTGGCCCTGGGTAGACATCAATTCCTTCTCCGGTTCCCGGTCCTCCTTCTGTTCCGGGAGCCTTTTGTGTTCCGCTACCGAGGCTTCGCTCCTCCCCACTCTCGTCAGGGATTGCAGCACGCGCTACTCTGCGTGCTCCGAAGAAGGTCAATGATGGGATTTGCTTGAGTATCCGGTTGATTTCCCGTTCCAGCTCAGGGAATACAAGGGGTCGTGGTTCTCTCTTTTCTAGGAGCCCTGCGCCCTCCAGCCATATTGCGAATTCCTTCTGTGCCCGGCGAAAGAAACCCTCCCAATTCTTGTTTCCCCTCTGGAATCGGCATTTGTCCGTTGTGACAGCTTTGATAAGATATGGAGCCTCAATCCATCCGAAGATTCTATCCTTATGGCGTGGCTCCTTCTTGAACCACGTCCGCTCTATGACCTTCCCATAGGTCGTTACGGCCACCCCCTGAAGATGTTCGGGGAGCACCTCTTCTGCTAGCCCAAAGAATCCCCATCCCTGCGGTTTCTTGTAGCGAAGGATGGAGAACTCTTTCCGATGATTCAATGTCGTTTCGATCGGGCCACTAGTGATGACTGAGGCGTTCACCACGAACTTCAGGCCTTTCCGGTACTGCTCACGATACACTTCAAGCCTGCCCCTGCCGCCCTTTAGCAGGGGACGGTCTCCGGTATAGACCTGGACTAATTGCGGATCAAGTAGTGGGAAATAATGGTCTTCGAGAATTTGCTTTACTAGAGTAGGTGTATAGAATGACTTGCGATCCTTTTCCAGATATAGAGAGACTCGCGTTCCCGTCCCCGACAGTGTTCTCTCGTCAATGTAACGATATGGTGCATCATCACCCTCCAATCTCCATATCGTTGCATCATGATAGTTCTTGCTGCGAGTCTCACTGATGATTCTATCGCAGAAGTTCAGTGCCAGTTTGGCGCCCTGCCCTGCAAAGCCGATTCCGGCACCTCTTTCCTTAGTGGTGGTTGCGAAATCGTGGTACTCCTTGAACTGCTTTCGCGTCATTCCAACACCGTCGTCGGTTACTCGGAGGATTGCATCTGAAATCTGGATGTCGATTACACGAGCTTTGGCGTCAAGTGCATTCGCTACTAGTTCGATCAGGGTAGCGACCTCGGGTTCGAAAGGATATTGGTCCGCAATGTTTTGAGCCAGTCTTCGGATATTTACACCACTCTTCGGCATTGCTCGTCCTCCTCCACGCTCCGAGTTCTGCATGTCTTCCGGCAGGGGTGAAGCTAGTTCCGCTAATCTTCGTTTGTCCGGCCTTTTCCTTCAGGCGTCAGCATTGCATCCCCACTTGGTGGGTGCCCACACCCTCACATTCCTTCTCCCACTCTGCCACCAGATGGTGAACGCCCCTAGGCAGATGATTGAAGTCCAGCTCGTTGTATCCTGACTGAACATCCTAACTCAACTCCTCAAGCGAACGTTTGATCTCTGCTAGTTCCTTATCGGTGAAGCCCCAGAGTTCTGCGGCTTTGCGGTCTATCTCCTCCTCGACCTGCTTTAGGGCTTCCTTCTCCCCCTTGGCGGCCAACTCATGAGCACCCTGGGAGAGGGCGGAGAGTTCCTGGTGGAGAGGGTTCTGGGGATCGAATTTGGGGATGTCAGCATATTCCAACAGGTGGGCAGAGGCGAAGCTCTTGCCGACGGAATAAGACCTTGCTATGAAATCGACAATGGAGGAATTCAGCACCGTAGATAAAAAGTGAGCTTCCTTGTGATCACTTGCTTCCACGAACAGTACTGTGTTTTTGTGAATGGGCACCTTTTCGCCGACGAAATGATCAGCAAATGGCGTCACAACGGCGGCCTCTAGGCTTGGGCCCATAGACTTCCAAATGACCTTGCTAGTCGCGAAGGTGTATGGCCCAACGTTATAGATAGAATAGAACGGGTCTGACTGGGGATCAAAGTACTTCTTGTATCCGCTTCTCTCCCTCAAAATGTGCTCAAATTGCTTGAGGTAAGAATAAGTGTTTGGCAGTTCCACCTTCAGCCATCTTTCGTCATAGCCCACCCTGCGGTCCGGGTCTTGCACCATGAGAATATAGAAGGAAGGCTTTGCGGAAAAGGGACTAACGTTCTTCCATGGGATGAATGGGTAGACCAGCGTGGGCTCTAATACAGCCTGCACCTGCTTAATATCTTTCTTGCCAAGCTCTGGCAAATTCTCAACAACCAAGAGTCCATCTGAACGCTTTTCAATAATCCGAAGCCAATAGATACCATCGGCCCATGTAGTTGCCCCTGCCCTCGCTTGGTATTCAGATGAGCCAAAAGCCCTACGGATGGCGCTAATGGCCTTTGCCCTTGCGGTGAACCAGGGAGCTGTGGGCTGAGCCGCGCGGACCGGTTCTGCTTGGAAGTGGCTTGTGGTGGTAAGTTGCTTCACTTCCTCAAGAGAGTTATCCACTCCCAGGCTAACCCTTTTTCTCTTGCGCCAGAGTGTGTAGGGAACTGGATATGACGTGGAATGGCCCTTCTGTAGCACGATCACGCTGGTCCAATTTGAAGCCCCCTCAAAAGGCTGCAAGGCCACCATGTCGTCCACATGAAGCACCCGTAAATCGGCCCCTTCCTCACCCAACTTGAAGCGCCGAAAGCCATCCCCGGCCCCTTTGGTCTTGAACAGCGTTTGCGTAATGACAAAGCCCAATTTACCCTTATCCTTCAAGTAATGGTCTATGCAGGCATAGGCAAAGAGCGCCGCTAAATCTTTCTTTCCGCCGCCAAGCCTAGCGCGCCAGCCTTTGAGGCTAAAGAGACCATAATCCACCCAGAGGGGCTTGGTGGCATCCCTGTACTCGTCAGACAGGCTCTCCCAGTTGACCCAAGGAGGATTGCCCACGACGTAGTCAAAGGGCTCCTGGAAGATAGGAGCAAAGGCGTTCTTGAGAATACGAGCCCAGATGCGGTTGCGTCCCTCCTTTTCAAGTTGCAGAAGCGTTTGGTATAGTGAAGATAGACCAGTGCTCGTGGCTCCCTCCTTGAAAGCGAGTTCACGCTCTGCTCGCTCCAGGAACTCCTTCTCCTCGTACTGGCTTTTCACGCATTCCTCTAGTAATTGACTGAGTGCATCCATTTGCCTATTAACAATGATCTCCCTAGGCATCATAAATTTGCCTGCAACAGTGGTAATCACTGGGCCTTGCTCAAATAGGCCTGGTTTCAACGGCTCCGAAGGCGTGAGGATGGAGTCGCACATGTAAACAGGGATAGTGATGGGGGAGATGGCCCGGCGGAGATTACCGAGAGCCAGAAGATAGGTAGTCCGGGCGGCGATGACCGCTATAGGGTTGAGATCGAAGCCCACCACATTTTTCAACACCTTTTGAGCCACATCTGCGTACTCCAGCAGTTTCTCGTCGGCGTATTCGCGGATACGCTTGATAGCCAGAGCCAGGAAAGTGCCGGAGCCGCAAGCGGGGTCTAAGAGGCGGAGATCAGGGTTGCCGTCGTAGCCAACTTGATTTAGAAGGCGTTCAGCAAGCCAATCGGGAGTATAGTATTCGCCTAAGTCATGGCGAAGTTTCTTAGGGACCAGATATTGATAGAGTTTCTTCAAGAGGTCACGAGTGGCTTCCGGGTCTATCTCAGCGGTGGCGGGCTCAAAGTCGGATAGACGACGGGCCATGCGGCGAATGGCCGCGCTAACATCTCCATTCCAGTCGGCGAGATACCAACCGAAGAAGTCGCCTTCCAGAAAGTTCAGGATGCCGAAGGCCTGAAAGTGCCCGCCATCCTCAAGGTTGCTAAGCTGGCTTTGCAACTCAGCATCCGAAAGTGCAGCCAGTTGAGTGACGAAGGAGGGAACATACGACTCAGGCTGAAGGGAGAGGAGTTCAGCGACGAGAAGTTTCATCAGAAGAGCGTAGTAAGTGTGGACGGCGAAGAGCAAGGGCTTCAATTCTACCCGCATGTCTACGCCGTACCTCTTTGCCAATTGAGCGGCGTCCTTCTCGGCTTTGCTTATATCTTGCCCGTAGACAATGCCAAAGATGCGGTCCCACTCTTTGAAAAAGGTATCGACCTTGGGGCTCTTGGAAGCCAAAAGCGTCTGGTAGAAGGTATTCACGGCTTGGCGAGCAGTTTCAGCGTCGGGCCCGAATTCCTTGGTTAGTTCCTCTGGGGTGAGAGGATAGCGGTGGAGGGCGCGGATATAGGTAAGGAATAGTGAGATGGTCTGGGCATTAACCGGATTAGGTCCATCGAGGTCAAAACCGCCGGGGAGGATTGCTTCAGGCAAGAGAGGGAGTTGAGCACTGGGTTTCCTCTTGGGAAAAGGTACTTTTGCCCTGGCCTTGGTGCCAGTGTATCGCACGAAGAGTATCTGAAATCCGTCGAGGGAGACGCCGACCATCCTCTTCAAAGCGGCCTCTTTCTGCTTCTCTCCATGGCGCGAGGCCTCGGCGTCGAGATATTTGACGAGTTGCTCAATCGTCTCCTCTTGTCCCCTCTTGCTCTTGAGTTTGCCTGGACGCTCGTATTCGAGAATTAGGTGGCCGTGGATGGCATCATAGAAAGAGGTACTGGTGGCTTTCTCATATCGAGGCTCGGTAGTGATGTCGAGGGCTTTCAGCACGGGATCGAGGGCTTTTTCCACGCCGATGCGAAGGTCCTCCTCTGTATCGGCTCGCTTAGCTACTGTGAGGATGTCTTTCGCCAATTGCTCTGCCAAGGGTTGTCGCTTGTTGATCACCGGTTGCTCCTTCTCCCCCTGTCACCCTCCCGCAGAAGATCTGACCATCAGGCACACCAGAATATCAAATGTTTTGTCTATGTAACGGTGCCAATCTCCAGCACGTGCCCAATGTACTCTCGGAGCACTTTGACATCTTTGTTCCTCAGGTAGTCCTTGTCAGGCCAGAAGGGATTTAGGCGCGATACGTATCTTAGGTCAGGCAACTCGTCGCCGATCTTCAAATGTGGTTGTTGATGATCATCCACTTGAACTTCAACGAGTTGGAGGTCTGGTGGCGTGCCGTTAGCCAGGAGAGCAGCAAACAACACCGGCAATTTGGTCTCCTGTACGAGGTTGCGTGTCTCACGAAGGCGTCTTACTATCTCCTCTTCATTGAGCTGAGCACTATAGCAGTGCCAAAGACACACCCGATCGAAACCGAATCTAAGCAAACCTATTGCTTGCTCAAGACCGAGGTAGGTCGGGAATCTCCCGCTAGCCACGGGGATGAATTTCAGCTCTATTGCAATCCAGAAGTTGTCTCGGATAACCAGTAGGTCAATATCCGGCTGGACCGGCGGGGGAATACCCTCATACTGACTGTTCCAATAGTCAATGAACTTCTTTGACGTCAATCTCCGGCGGCAGAAGATCAACTTGTAGTCGCCAGTCTCTTCGAGGCGTTTGGCAACTTCGTGTGCGATGACACTCTCCGTCAACTCCTGTCTGGCCACGGACCCTGTTTCAGCTTCCATCATCCTCTATCTCTACTTGCCGTTGTTTACTGCCTCCAACCCTCCCTACTTCCCGAAGACGATTCCGCTCCGTGTTCATTGCTCTCACCCTGCCGCAGAAGAGGCGGGGCCTCGGCCACACCCTCACATTCTTTGCCCATTCTGCCACCAGATGCCCAGCCCCTAGCAGTAGGATGATTCCAATCCCCTTCTGGGCTAAGGGGCTAAAAGTCACGTCTTTCTTCTTCAATTCTTGCCCGTTCAATCTGTTGATCCAATGAAGACACGTACTCATCAATCCAGCCCTTCACACTTTCGTTGTCTTCTCCTTTTTTGAAATCAAGCAATCGTTGTTTTTTCCCTTGATAGTGCAAGCTTCGCGGCCCTGTCCAGCCTTCTGTTGAGAAGTTTGCCATTAGATTCCGTCGCACATCTTCTCTTGATCCATATCTCGCAAGAACTTCTCTTGCTATACAGATTCTTCCCTCCTCTCGAAAAAGCACTTTAGGAGCAAAACTGGCTAGGTACCAAGCGCGATTCTCCACATCCTCATCAACCCATTCCCAGATTCTCTCCAAAGGAATCATAGCCAGTGCTCCTTCACTTCCCGTTTCAAAGAATTGGCCACCTCTTAGCCATTCCTTTATGCCAAACGCTCGTGAATCTATCGGCGGCCCCAGGTATCTTGTCGTCAGAGCCCAGACTTCTTTTGGGTATCGTCGGGTAATTTCGTTAAGTACAGCTTGAGTGCGCGAGTGGAAACCCTCGACAATTGTGCCCTCTTCTCCGAAATGCTCGAGGATTCTTTCTCCAAGGTGCAAACCTTTTTCCGGATAGAGTTGGACAAACGCCTTCCCGATTTCCACCCAATTGTAGTCATCCATTTGATCGCGTCTGCCTGCTTCAGGCTTTTGAAACAATGCTGTGTGCGTCAGAAGTTTCAGGGTTAGTTCTTCTGGCAAAGTGTGCTTGGACTCCTTGGCAAGATAGTGGGAGCGGTACAAATCCAGTGCAATAGAAGCAGCGTGAGCGTCGGAATCACCAAGTAAGAACTCAATGCAGTTCTTGAAGACATCCTCAGATAGGTCTCGAATAGCACCCCCTAAAACAAGCATCCGGAACTGACCAATGCCAATGATACCTTTTTCTGCAAGACCCAGGATACGCAGAGCCGCTTGATCAGAAATTCCCGACCGCCAGGTCAATTCAGGAACCCAACCGTTCAAGTTTTCATCTTCGGTGAGAGCGTCCAATTGGTCTTCCCATTTCTGTTGATCCTTCTCAAAGAGCGCGCGAAAATACCCCCCGAGGAAATAGACGCTTGCGCTCTTGCCTGCCCTTCGCTGCGCTTCGAGAAGTATCGGCAAGAGCGAGAAATCCATATCTCTCTTTCCCAGTTCATATCCAAACCGGTAGCCGTTCTGCGCTTCCGTTGTCAGAAGCCAGTCTAACTCTGGCCGCAGTAGGTCGCTCTTTTCAATTGCTTGTGTGGCCAACTCTTCAATTCTTGGTTGCGTTTGGTCTACATAGTTGCCTTCCTGGTCAAATCTGTCTTCCAAGAGATCCATGGCCACATAGCGCTCCATAAGCGAGGAAAAATCGCTGCCGGTAAGGTCGTCTCTGAGTTCTTCCCAACGCTGACGTACTTCTGGCGGCATCTCTTGGCCGTCATAACGTAGAATCTGAACGACCTTAGCGAGTACCTTCTTGCCATCTACATAGGGTTTTCCTCTTAGTTCGTCCACGGTTTCAATGACCATGTCGGTTAAGTTCAGAATCCTGGCTAACCCTCTCGCGCGCTGGAGAAGGATGTTGACTGCTTGTTGTTGCTCATCTTCTGGCAGACTATCTAACCGCTTGCATAGCAATTGCCATACTCGCCGGTACCCATCAAATAACTCCCTGTATGTTTGTGGCGTCCAAAGCTGAGGCTCCTGTCGCAGTCCTTGCCGTTCAGCACCAATCATCCGGGTGAAAAACTGTGACTCCAATGCCCGATCACAAGCACGCAAGGCAAGAAGCCTCCTGTCTTTTGAACTCGACTCAAAGGCTTCCTTGAGAACAGGAAAGCGTTCCTGCGGAGAAGCCTCTGTTGGGGCAACCCGTCCAGGGCCTAGAGAAAACAGTTCTGCAAAAACGCCACTGGCATTGTTTGACCAGGTTTCGTTTTCTGCCTCTCCGAGGGCTAGAAGCAGCCTTGCTGCATCCGCAAACAAGTCCCGCCACATTGCGATCTTCTCAAGGGCCCATACTACCTCCCTCCGACCCGTTGTGAATTTCAGAAGATCCTCTTTGCTCCAGGTTCCAATTGTGTTCTTCAGACATTCCAATGCTGACCCCGGATCGGCTTCTGAAAGAGCCTGAAAGAACTGTGCGCCCGGGCTTGATCTCAAGTAGTTGCCAGTTCTGAAAGGGCCCCTTTTGTCCAGAAGCTCTCGACCGATACCAGACGCAACCTCAGACTCAGCCGCATACTTAAACATCTCGTAGAACCACTCAAGCAGTTTCGGCCGCCAACCTCCGGAGAAATCCTCTAGATCGAATGTGTCGCCGTAGGTATTCCACCACCTAGTCCACAAGTAGATATGGAGTGCTTTGGGTGTGATGTAGAGCGTATTCTCACCTTGAAGAATCCGCTTCGCCTTCAAATCATGGATGATCTCCTGAAACCTTGGCCAAGTGATCTGAGGGTCCGCCTGTTCAACCATCTTGGCTATCGCTTGTGCCTCAGCGACAACTGGCCGTCCATAACCGAACCGCTTGAAAAGCGCAATGTGTTGGAGCACCAGTCGCCTTTGTCGCACCTGTTGGCTATCTGGATCATCTCCGGCCACAATGTAGCGATTCCATACATCGACAGTAGCGGGAGCTCTTAGCAGATCCTCTGGGTGGTTTTTCAAGTTCCACCCGATGACATGGGCAACTCTGGGAGAACCACTGCACAAATCCGCCCACCGGTCTGCCTTGTCTTTGGGAATGCCATACTCTTGAATGATGCTACTTATCTGTTCTTCTTGTAGCGGCGCCGCATCAAGGTAGGTTATATCGCCAGCAGTCCGATCGTACTCGCTATAGATCGAGACAAGTTTGATCCTCGGACTATGATATTGGAGTTTGTTCCAGATATAGGATCTGCTATCTAGATCGCATTCATCGATAACCAGAATAGCGAAGAAAGGATTGTCATCTCTCAGGATCTCATACATTAGGTTGCTATCTCTGAACCGGCTCGCGCTGTCACAATAAACAACCAGTGGCTGTAGGTCCTCTGCGCGCGTTGCCTCCAGTACGAGTCTCGTCTTGCCGATTCCAGGCTCACCCCATACGTGTATATGAACGGGCGCGCCGTTCTTGCGCAATTCGCTTTGAATACTCAATATGCGGTCTTCTTGTGTCTGACCGATCTTCAATGGCCTTCTCATCTCGGATTCCCGAGACCAACTTCGATGTGTCTGAAACCCTAGTCCTGTCCGTCCCGTCAATTGCAGCGCCAATGATGGAAATGGCTTGAGGAACCCAATGAGGGTGTTCTGCCGCCATATCTCGATCTTTGCATCCTTGTACCTACGATCTATATCGGCCAGTTTCCTCTTGAACTTGTCTTTGCAATAGTCGTCCGTCACGTCTGGATTGTCCCAACCGAACAGTACCACAACCAATGTTCCGTTCTTCTCTAGACATGACTTCACCCTCGGTCTAAGTTCGTCGGAGCCCTCTCTAAACAAGATGCTTCTGATATCACTCTCTCTGGTCGGAGAGAGGTCACCAGTCTTGATTTGGTAACAAGTTAGGCCTTGTCTAATGATTCCCTGTCCACCACTAATCTGAACATCTTGTACTTTCCCATCTACGCCACCGTCCGCAACAGTAATTGCACTCGGTACCTCTATGAGATTCTTTCCGATTCCAAGAGCCGTCCCTTCTGCCCAAAGCAACTCACGGAAAAAGTTCACAGCCTCTTGAGGGCTCAAGCGCTCCAAGTCTTGATTCCTTACTGAGAAAATCGTGTCCATGCTCACGTCATCTCCTAGCCTCTTCTCATCGTCCTCGACTCTGCGCTAACACAGAACACGGACCGATGACTCCACCCAAACATGCCACGCGCCACCTGCCAAACCACTTACTGAGTACTGCCTCCTATGCTCCCTTCCCGAATAGACCACTACCCCTTCATCTTCGCTCTATACGATCCCACTGCGACACCCAGCACCCGCGCATCTTTCAATCGGAGGATGGGATAACCCTGATTGCCGGCCTGCAAGTGGGGCCCCTTCGCATCCTCTTTGTATATCCTCAACACCACGTCCTCGTCCTTTCGCGCCACGACTACATCACCAGGCTGAGCCTGACGTTTGGCGTCAACGAAGATCACATCCCCATCCAAGATCCGGCGTTCGATCATCGAGTCTCCCTTGACGCGGAGAGCGTAGGCACCATCTCGCTTCTTGATCTGTTCAACTGAGCAGGGATAGAACTCCTCGGCTTCGTGTTCTTCTTGCCATTCGGGGTAGGTGGCGGGGACCGTGCCGATCAGCGGCAGGAAGATCCACTTTCCTGAGTAGGGAAAGACCTCCTGAAGGCGCTTCCGTGTTTCTTCAAGCACCTTCGTTGCCTTGCGAATTTCAGCCTGGATCTGATTGTCGTAGCTTTCGCGGCCAAGCAAATAGTTAATTGACACAGCATAATGATCGGCGATTTTTTCAAGATCCTCAACACCGATCCTTCGGCGGCCAGCTTCATATCCGGCTACGGTTGCTTGGCTGTGGCCAAGATGGGCGGCCAGTTCCTGCTGAGTCTCACCGTACCGTTCTCTAATGTCCCTGATTCGGCTGCCGATAACTTTGAATCTATCCATCATACGTGCTCCTCACGGAACGTCATACTCATTATAGCACAAACTACCAGATTTTGACACTAACCCTCTTGACAGTTCAATGACATGGTGTTATAATCTTTATAGCGCTCAGCACTAGCATTTCTTTTGTCTCCAATTAGGACAGTATGTCATGCAAATTAGAGCGCAAGGGAATAATGGAGAGTGAAGCTCGCAGGTCCACGGTGGCTTGCATCGTGACCGAGCATGATCAGGCAGTCATTGAAGCGCTGGGCTTTCTGAGGAGGAGCACCATCAGCGACGTGGTCTATGCCTGGACCAAACTGTTGATTGACGAGGCGGAGAAGGCACGGAAGTGACCCCGGCTAGACACAAGAAAGGCCCTGGCCCAAAGCGTGCCAGGACAGGCGAGCCCTTTCCCCTTGTGGTCCACGGTGGGGACAGGTACCAGTCCCTGGACGAGGCCATGGCTGCTGGCCTTCCGATCCTGGGGAAGATCATCGCCGACTTGGCACGCAGGGACTGGCGCCCTGCCCCGGTACTTGCCAACCCGGGGAGCCAGGCGAAGGGCATAGACGATGGGCAGGAGAAGGAAGGAGTTGGAATCCTTTCTGGAGGTGATGGAAGGTCAGTACCTATAATCCCTGGAGGGGATGGAGAGCTTTGAGTGCCTAGTCAGGAGTGGCCGAGTGACTATCGTGAGTGGCTCATCAAGCTACGCAGTAGGTTATTGATCCCCTCGACGGTTCAGGGACAGGTGAGCTAACCGGAAAGAAGATGAGGATCTGGTCAGCCAACGATCTCACCATCCTGTAGGAGAATATCTCATCTATCCAAGGCGAAGAGATACCCGATACCAACCTAATGGCCATCGCCTAAACCGGCCAAAGGGCGACGGCAAGAGCTAGGGAGACCTTCTCAGCGTTCATGGTCGGACCCTGCCTTGAGGAGGAAGAGCTTTCAGAAAGCGAGAGGCCCAGCCGGATCAGGGCCGAGCCTCTCACAGAAACCGGGTACAGTTTGGGCTCTGGCTTAGCACTAGAGGGGGAGATCGGCAAGTGATAGCGGATCGGATGGTAGCGCCGGCTTTTGAAGGGGGATTTTTGTGTCCAAGCAAGGCAAGGCGACGAAGATGTTCCCCGGCTTCCGCAAGCCGACCTACACGATGGTCCCAGATGAGCTATTCGACGAGCTCCTCGCTGACCTGACAGGATCGGAGCTCAAGGTCTTGCTCTACATCACCCGCCGTACCTTCGGCTTCAAAAAAGAAAGCGACAACATCTCCCTTAACCAGATGCTCTCGGGCATCCGCACCAAAGACGGCCGGATCCTGGACCGGGGAACGGGTCTTGCCAAGTCCACTCTGGTTTCCGCCCTCAAGAGCCTGGCAGCCAAGAACATCGTCATGGCTGAGAGGCGCAAGAGCGCTAGGCGCGGCTACGAGCCCACCAACTACCGCCTCAACGTCATCACCCCTAGTTCGAAAATCGATCAACCCTTGTCCGAAAGCCCTACCAAGCCCTTGGGTAAGAAAGCGGACATACAACAAACAGTTATACAAGATACAGATGACAACAATAGTGTTGTTGCTCTTTTGATGAATAGGGGAATAACCAAGCGCACCGCTGCCAGGCTGGCAAGAGAATACCCTGAAGCTCTGATCAGACAGAAGATCGAACTTCTTGACTACTTGCAGGAGACCCAAAGCCCGTTGGTGAGAAAAAACCCAGCTGGCTACCTCAGGCGCGCGATCGAGGAAGACTACAAGCTCCCTAGAGGCTTCAAGACCAAAGCTGAGAGGGAAGCCGAGGCCCGAGAATGGGAAAAGGCCCAAGGCCGGGCTGAACGCGCCCGGAAGGCCCATCGCGAGAAGACTGACCGACGAGGTCAGGCGTTCAAGAGATACGGCACTAGCGAGAGGCTGATCTCTTTGTGGCGGGAAGCCCAACAGAGCCTCCAGGCCAGGCTCACCAAGGCCACCTATGAGACCTACCTCAAAGATGCCGCCCTGCTTAGCCTTGACAACAGCGTGGCGGTTTTAGGCGTCTCTAACCAGTTTGCCCAGGAATGGATTGAGGGCCGGCTTGCCAAGATAATCACGCGGGTGCTGGAGGATATCCTCAAAGAACCCCTTGAGCTGAGGGTGGAAGTCTACTGACAACTCTGCATACTGGGGTGACCATCCCTTCGGGAAAACATCATCTTGAAAACCGGAAAAGGCCCCTCTTGGAAGGAAGGTGGAAAGTGACCAGTTAGGAGAAGAAGGGCGAGGGAGGTAGGGTTTTCAAGTAGAAGTGTGAAGGCTGAATAGCGGCTACTGATAGGCTAGAAGGCCGCCTTATCGAAGCGGGTCAAAGCACTGTCACCTTTGCGACCCAGGTACTAGACTTCTCGAGTATTCGGGGGAGGAGCGGAGGTTTGCTCCGGAGATGATTGGGAGGGGAGACCAAGAGGCCGAGAGGACTACTATCTTCTTGCTGGCTATGCAGATGAAGTGGCAGGCAAGTGGCGTTGGATTACGCTCGGGGTGGCGGTCGCAACCCTCCTTGTGCCTATTGTCTCTCCAATTCTCTCTCGCTAATCAAGTGAGGAGGGTCTTTGGGGTGGTGAGGCCTGCGAAAGCAGCTCTCTTTTCTGGTTCCTTTTACCTTTCGCATGGCTCCTGTTCATTGAAAAGTGAGAGCGTGACCCAGTCCTGACGAGGAAGCAGACGGCAATTTACACCACGTGACAAGACGCCAACCTTCCCCGGGGCTTATCACTGTTTGGTCCGCTATCGAGAGTCACCCCTATGCTCAGCAATTCTGCTTCACGACGGCAGGCTCAAGCCTTTCCGGATGGCTTCAAAGAGATCTTTCCGTCGTTGATACGGATCCCTTGCCAACCTTACTTCATCGGGCGATAGATCACGGAGAAAGCGATAGCCCTCCATACACCGTGCAATGACAGTTTCACTCTCAGGTCGACGATCCCTGCGAATCAACCGTGTCAGGTCACCCCATTCGTAACGGCCCGACCGGATGTTGGCGAAGAACCGATCAGGGTCGAAGGGGTCTCCCACTAACCAGCATTTGAGGACAGCCACAGTCCGTACTAGGTTGCGATCGAAGGGCATCTGCTGAAACTGGAACAGATCGTAGACATCTCGCGCCGTGGTCCGTTGATACGAAGCCCTGATCTTCTCGGCAACGATTTCCTCGAAGTGCAAGGTGGTGACCGACGGCGGCTCGATCTCCAACTGCTTGAAATAGGCGTCAACGATCAGGGGCAAGGTCTGTATTCCTAGGACGGGCTCCTCTCGCAGGCTGACATCAAAGGCAAACTGTGCCGATGGGTTCCACGCGTGGAAGTAGCTCACCCTTGCCCCACAGGCCTGGCGATCCTCGCGGACGTAGAAGTCTTCGGTCCTAACCGAAAAGGTGATGCCGTAATACGCCTTTCCATCGAAGAGGCCGGCGATGGCCAGGATCAGATCTTCGGGGTCGGAGATCTCCGGGGCGGTGAAGTCCAGATCCTCGGAGAACCGCCCAGCCCGCCCCAAGAAAACCTTGCGCATGCAGGTTCCCCCTTTGAAGATCAACCGCTGCAGCAACCCTCCATCGGCCAGGATGCGCAGAACGTAGGTCAGAACCACATCCCGCTCGGCCACAGGAAGGATCACGCCAGAGCCCCTGGCGAATAGATCGGCGAACTTCTGCTCCAGCACCCTAAACGATCCTTATCTCACTCCAAAGCTGCTGCGCCGGGACGTTCACCACTATCTGCCATTTGGACTCATAGTCCCCGCCGGTTCCCCACCGGCTGATCGGCCCCAGGTAGGTCTTGGACTTGCCGATGGCCACCAGTAGCTTCGCCGCAAGCTCCTGTGGCAGGGGGTCGGTCAGGGTCTCCAGCAGGTACCCCAGCCGCTGTGTGAGGGCATGGGACCCCATCCGCAGGGCGTAATCGGCCAGTTTCTCCAAGTCAACCTTGCTCCGGGCGGAGTGCACCACACGAGCAACCTCTACGATCCCTCCAGCATAGCTCATCTTATCCAGGGAATCCACCACTGCCTTCTCTGGCTCGGCCATCATCACCTCGGTGGTATAGACCTTGGTCTCATGGTAGCCGAAGAACTTGGAGGGTGAAAGAGCAACGAACCGGTATTCCACACCTCGGATCTCCATGGGGCGCTTCGAATGGGTGGTGGCGATGTAGACCGTGGCCGGCACTTGAGGGGTGAAACCATAGAAGTGGTTGGCCGTGGCGTAGGAGTAGTAATAGGGGGCGACGAGCACACTCCCTGCCAGGAGGGGGTTCATATCCGGGACTGCCTCGCTGCCTCGACTGGCGGGGATAAACTGGTACTTCCCCGGCTCCAGCCGGTCTAGCCACCGCTTCTTCTCCAACTGGTGAGCCAGCTTGCGGGCGTGGACATAGGAGCAGCCCAGGATGTCCATCACATCCTGCAGGGTGACCAGCTTCTGCTCCCTCCACTCGAGCTCCATGACCAGCTTGGACTCCAAATTGGACAGCGTTCGGGACACCATTTTTGAACCACCTTTGTTGTTTGTCTTAAATCGAGTTACTATTTCAGTAACATCATGCAATATGCTTAACCAATTATATCGCCACCTCCCTCTGTTTGCAAGCCCGCAAGGCAAGGGGTTGTGCTCACCAGTCAACGCCTGGCTCACCTTGCGTAAGTGTTGCTCCCCAGGCTGCCCTCCCCTGCCCTGCCTGTCCTGGCGCTTGACAGGCCAGGGGCACGTGGCAGGCCAGGGACCCTGTCGGCCTGTCCCGGTACTTGTCAGGCCGGGGGTTCGGCCCAGTCCTGGCGGAAGTGGGCCAGGGGACAGGGCGTGGCAGAGCAGGCAGGACAGGCAGAGAGGAGAGAACACTCTTCCATAGCTCCTTCGCGAACCGCCGCACCTCCTGGAGAGGAATCTCCTCCAGATCATTCATATTCAACCCATCTCGTGGCAAACTTATCTTGAGGGTCTTTTCTCCTCCCAGGATCCTGTTAAGGAGACTCCCAGCATTTAGGCCCACCTCCATTTCTAGTGGTGATCTGTACAGAGTGAGCCCATTGCTTTTTCCCTCTCTGTCAAGTGCCAAAAGTGGCACGCATCCGAAAGCCTAGGGAGGAAGCTTGCCCATCTGAAGAGGCTTCAAGCCTTGTCGACGTGCTAAGATTCTAGGGACAAGGAAAGCCCTCCATGTAGAGGGCTTGCACACAGCTCAGATGCATATGTGGTTTTTTGTATCCCCACCCAATTTTCGCGCCTTTAGGGGCTTCAGAGAGGCTCAAGCGTGGTCAGGAAAGCGTCCTATCACCCCTATCAGCTTGCTTAGGGTTTTGCTGCCCCACCGGTTCGCTCAGGGGCTGCTCAGAACAACCCTGCCACCTCTGGCAGGCAACTCCCCCCTTCTGGGCAGAGATGACGGATGGTCTCATCTTGGCGCGCTCCCAACGGGCCCATCGTTGGGGAAGCCGCGAAAGGCGTATTAGGCACTGTGTCCCTGCTCTCTTATCGCGCTGTGCATGGGTGCGGCCAGCTGAGACATCATCTTTTTAAGACTCGATAAACGATCGATCTTACGACTGCAACAGCACTACCCGATGTAGGGCCTGTGAAAATTGAAGCGTCCCTAGTTATTGCCAACTCACCGCTCCGTTCCCAATAGGGTTGATAGCTCTCCTTCAGCTTTAACCCGCGATAAGCCATGTAGTCCTCAAGTGTGTTGGAGGTATAGATGTGCTTGTAGATTGTGTCCACTTTCTCGCAGAGTGTAGTTGCTCTGGTTTCTGAGGCATCCAAGATTGTGACCAGCGGACCGCCTTGATCGGCGTATGATTTCAGGTCAAATCTGGTCAGGATGTCCCCGATGCGGAAGTCTTGCTGAATGAAGATAGTGCCTTTCTGAGCATCCACCAAGGTCGGAACATAGCTGTAGTGTGTAGCATGGTGACGGATATCCAGTAGCTTGTCACACTCGTCCAACATTGTCTCTAAGGTGGGATAGTCCGGGTGGCTATTATTCTTAAGCCAACCCTTCACATCTGAGGGATTCAGGCCAGTCAGCACCTTCTGCTTGCGCTTTACTACTGGCTTATAGTGTTTGCGATTCAGCAGGGTAAAGAGTTGATTCGCGAGTGCGCATACAGCCTGGTACAGGTCAGCGTGGAGCGCGTCGAAAGCTTCTTTGGCTTCGAACATCCGTAGTTCAAAGGTATGGCTCGGGGGTGAGGCAGGATCAAGGAGTTCCCGCATTTGCTCTAGTTGATGATACGCGCCTGCCAACTTCACATATACCGTATAGAGTAGAGTCTGCAGATAAGCGAACTCCTTCTGCTGCTCCCTACTAGGGGGGGCTCCAGAGACGGTTGCCAAATTGTCTACATTGAAAGCTGCCGCCAATTCTCGGAGTCCCCACCAGTAGTCGATGACAGCAATATCTTTGTATTTCTCCTCTTCATCTTGCCCATGGCACAGATCGCGATCGATAGTTGCCGGTTTTGACATTAGATTTCTCCTATTAGGATTCGATTGACGATAATAACCGCCGAAATGGAATCTAACCGCGCCACATGCGGACTCACCCGAATGATGCCAGAAGAGATTGCGCGTGTCAACCGTTACCACTGGCCGGTTGTTTGTCAAACCACCATTAGGCGAAGAAAACGCCCGCGCGCGGCGACTTTTCCTACCACTAAAGATCGTCAAATTGGTAGTTTGACGAGCGTATTCTCGCCATACTACAAGAGGCTGCCGCCCGAAATCCAGCCCTAGCTCATCACGAGCGATCTTTTCCTCAAAGACACCTTGGAGTCTTGCAAATCAATATACATGACCACCGAGGGGATGCCAGAAGAGAAGAGGAAATGCTGAGATTGACAAGGTAGATGGATATGTATAGCCATGATCGATATGTCCTACCAATAGAGCATCATCATGAGCTTTACCGTGCACTGGACTTCGAAAACCTGATGCTGGGTTCTTTAGCTAGTGGAAGATGGAGAGGATCACCAGGCGAAGGGACGGCTATCGGTCGAGGAAAGGAGGGGTGTAGTGGGTGTGAGTGGTAATTAGATACTATGAGTCTCACCCCTGCTGGGGCTTCTGATTACCCATTTCCTGCAAGGGAGGCATCGCATCTCGCCCCCTCCCGAAGCATCATACGAAATTTACGCCGCAAAACCCGTTCACAGCGTTGGAGTACCAGAGAGCAACCTATGACCCTGTGGATTCCATAAGAAGAGGTGAGGTGTTTGGGTTGACAAGGGAAATGGGTATCTATACCCATCATGGATGTATCTTCCCAGGAAAGAATCATTGGAGGTCTTGTAAGGCACTGGGCTTCCACGGTCCAACGTTGTGTTCTGGGGTGAATACAGGACGGAGAGCCTGGCTGTGCATTCCGCAGAAAGATGGGTTACCTTTCGAGCTGGAACTGTGCCTGGCGTGATCTCTCCAACGCAGTGTGATTGAGAAGCAAAGGGACAAGGATTCAGGGCGAGAAGATCGAATCTTGTGTTGGCGAAATCTATGCTGAGGCTGTGCGCAAGAAGCTTGTAAGGGTGACCCCGAAGGTCGCGTTCTGCCTGTTACTTGTGTGAACACCGAACGGACCTAAAAACGATAGGTGTTTGACCTTTACAATCGACACCAGTCTACCACGTGGCCGCAAGACTCGCAAGAAGCAAGGCGTAGAAGCAGGAGCCAAGAGTCGCTCCTCTTTCATATGTCAGGAAATGAGCGCAGATGAGTGAGGAAGACCTGAAGGTAGTTGGGGAACTCTTCGACAAGGCAAAGGAGAAGTCTGAGCGGGACGGCTACCTGACACCAGTTCTCTTCGCCTGGGCACCCTGTGGGCGCCTGACAATCAGCTTCATTGAGGGCAATCTGCGCAACATCTTGCCAAGTACGTGCCACACGCTACGGCTCTCGGGCTATGATAGGTTCGCCCTGATAATCGAGGGGTGGATCGTTCTGGGAGAAGAGAACCTCCAAAGACATCGAAAGCTGGGTAGGAAGGATGCAAGAGCAGCCAAAGGTACAAACCTCTATCCAGATCATCTTTGTTAGCCCAGAAGAGACCTTTGGCAAGTTTGCCATCTATGATGAGACCCAGGGCGGTTGGGTTCTGCTCAAAGAAGTAGAAAGCACGCCAGATTGGAGCCTCGCTGGTGTCTTGATAGATGCCACAAAGGGAGGCGTAGATCGAGAACACAAAGAGGAATAAGGGATCTTTCAGAAGCAGAACCCAACAAGGCAGAGCGTGAGAACAGGAAAAGGCTAACGAACCCCCTCCGTCCTCACTCGAACCCATAAACCAGCCTTATCACCGTATCAGAGCCTCTCTCACCCGTTCTCTCAGGCGATTCTTGGGGGTAGACAGGAGCCATGGGGCCAGGTGTGATCTCAAGGGTCTAAGCGGGTCTTCATATGATCTTATGCCTAGAAAGAACGTGGCAATGGGAGGGCAGACGGACTGGGAGAATAGTCATAGTAGGCCACCATCAAGATGGCAGTTCTGCTCCGGGAGCAGGGTTTGCTGGCGCAATCAGCACAATCCGGATACGAGAGGAGGCAGTTCCTGCCACAAGTAGCAATCGGGAGCCCTGTTATCAATGTGTCTGACGCATGAACTCATGGTACTAAGAGAGAACGGGAGGCCGAAGTCCATTGGCGGATACCACAAGCATTCCGGCTCATGATCGTTTGGCTTCAGGGAAGACGACATACGTGCCATCCTCGACTATCCTTCCATCATTGAGTAGCTCCATGACAATATGGTCTACAACAGCGTTCATGTCACTCGTAGTACGCTTGAACCCAAATAGTTTGCATACTTCATTCGGAATCATTTCGCGCTGTATCCCATAAGAGGCTCCGACAACCTTCGATATCGCTAATTCAATCTCTTCTGGCGCTATCAAGCGAATATGTCGTGATGCATTGGGCAGGCCTGATCTTGAACGAAGCTTCGGCTGCTTCATACCCGGTCGCCAGAGGAACGGTCCCCTTCCAATTACGAAACCCTCATCAATAGCAGCTCTCAAACCCAGCTCAAAGGTTGTCCGAATTCGCCTTCCAATTCGCTTAACCCCTGCGCAGTTCGCAATCCGTCTGGCCACTTCGTCCTGGTGAACAGGGCTTTCAGTATCAACCACGTCTTTGATCCAAGCGGCCATTCGGCGCCGCGAAACTTCATGCAACTGCTCTCTGTAGTATAAGGTAATGTTCGGCTTCGCTGTCTTGTATGGCTCAGAATCAAGGGCAGGTCTTTTGGCCATTCCTGGCTTGTGCCTCTCGATTGGTGGTGCTCGTTGAACGTGACTGTGTGGCGAACTCATTTCGGACTGCGCCTCAGATGCGCGGTGTCCCTTGGCTGCCTCAATGCCTTTTTCTAGTCGCTGCATCTCTCGTCCAGGATTGCGAAACCAATCCGTGCTCCAAATTCGATGAATCTGCCAGCCTAAGTTTTCTAGCACTTCTTGTCGTAGACGATCTCGATCTCGGGCTGACCTTGCGCTGTGGTAGGTTGCGCCATCGCATTCAATGCCAAGCAAGTACCTTCCCGGTTGGTCCTCATCAACAATCGCGAGATCAATGAAGAACCCTCCGGTTCCAACCTGATGTTCCACTCGATGGCCCAATTGCCTTAGTCTGGCTGAGACAGCTTCTTCAAACGGGGATTCGACCTCTCCTCCAGAAGGTATAGGAATATCAAGATAACCTGTGTCGGCGTATTTCAGGAATCTCTTCAAGACTTCAACACCTCTAGCTCTTGTCTTACCTAGGTCTATGTCGTCGGCCTTTAGATTCGTGAATACTTCGCATCGCTTTCGAGCCCTTGTGATTAGGACGTTTAGTCGACGTTCTCCCCCCTCATGATTCAGCGGACCGAAATTCATGCTCACTCGACCGTCGCTAGTTCGTCCATAGCCCACACTTATGAAAATCACGTCACGCTCATCACCCTGAACGTTTTCTAGATTCTTGACGAAGAACGGCTCTTCCGGATGGCTACGGAAGAATTCCTCGCAGGATACATCCTGGCGCCGACCTATCTCAAGTTGGTCCCGAATAGCCTCTGTTTGGCTAATACTAAAAGCAGCTACTCCTAACGTAAGGTCAGGGGAGGTTTTTGCGTGGCGCATGATCGCCTCGGCAACCTTCTTGGCTTCTCCTAGATTTTTGCGACTCTTTCCTCGGTCATACTCCGTATTAGGCAGATAATGATAGAAAAGCCCCACTTCTCTCTTGCCCTTGTCAGGACTAGGGAATACAACTAACTTGTTGTGATAAAACTCGTAGTTGGAAACGGTAATCAAGGATTCATGTTGGCTCCTGTAGTGCCAACGAAGCATTCTTTGAGGGATTCCTTGAGCGACAGATAGACCCAATATGCTCTCAAGGTTGACTGGTTCGCTCTCAGAGTAATCCTCATCCACATCGATCACAGTTTCAAAAAAAGGTGTCGGAGGGAGTTGGCGATCATCTCCAACAACCACCACCTGCGTTCCTCTCAAGATCGCGCCAAACGCATCAACAGGTTTCACCTGACTCGCCTCGTCAAAGATGACCATATCGAAATCTACTGTGTCGGGGGGCAAGAACTTGGCAATCGAAAGTGGGCTCATCATAAAGACCGGCTTCACGACTTGGATGACGTTCCCGGCCTCCTGCATCAGTTTCCTGATCGGTCTATGACGCCGTTTCTTTGCGAACTCATAATACAGGACACCAAGCTGACCACTAGCTCGATGTTTGGGTAAGGTCTTCCAATGGTCATAGGCTAGTTGAACACGATTCTGGTCTAGTAATCTCGTATCCAATTCGCAAAACTTCCTCATGGAGAGTTCATGGATTTCACCATCGAAATCCCGCAATATCGGACGCTCTACCCATGCTCTTTCAAGCAACATGCTTAACCATGTATGTTGGAGGAGATCAACAAGGTGGCGGTGTGCAAGCGGCCATGAAAGTGAGGTTTCTACAACGCTCTCAAGACCTGTCTCATCTAATTGGCGTGCTAGGCCCCTCAGCGCTATGATTTCTTGTAAACGGTCTAGCTCATTTAGCCAGTTCTTGAGATGGTTGTCCTGCTCCTTCAAAGGAAGGTCGATGAGCGTCTTGCCCTCTCCAAATCTCATCGACTGATCAAGTTCAAGGCTTTCGATTGCTTCTTGAGTTGCATTCTCGTGCCCTGCAAGCTTGCTTCTCAATTGAGCGTTCTCTTGTTCAAGGACCGATGAGCCGGCCAAGGTGGCGACGAAGTCTACAATCTGAGTTGGCAGTTCGCCTTCATTGATCTTCCTGTGCAATCCTGCAAGCCAACTCGAAATGCCAATTAACTCTTCCCAGTTTGATTGGACGCCTCGCCATCTTGCACCAAAGAGATCGCTTGCTTCTTCATTGAAATCTTCTACAGTAGGGGTTAACCTATTGACTTCGAGGATTGCATCAAGAATCTCAAGCTGGCGGTCGCTGGACTTCGGCAGATCCTTCGTGCAAAGATCGGCCAGTCTTGTCTTAGCTTCCCGGTAACTCCTCGATAGTGTGCGCCACCACTTTGGCCCATAATGAGCAATCAAGCCACGGAGCTCCAGGACGTCCTCATCCCATGACTCATCTCTTACGATCTTGTCGTACACGTCGTGCAGGCACTTGATCCTGTGGCCAGCTTCTAGGGTCCTCTCAATTTCACTCGCTTTTGCTCCCCAGACTTCTGAATCAACTTTCACCCTCTCCAAATTCGGGGCACTCAAGACAAAATGCGACGTCTCTAGCATAGTCTTGATCTCAGCTGTTGATGCTGCCTCAGGCAGAAGCAGGAGTTCAGAGACTTCTCTCGAATTGTATCGAAGATCATCAAGTGATTGTACTGCATTTGATAACTGCTCTCGAATATGATCCTTCTTGGCCGGAAGGAGGATAGAAACTTGACTTCCCCAAAAAGGGTGGTCAACAGGTCGTCCGATTTTGTTTATGAAAAGCTGAAGCTCCTCGACCAAGGACAGATTCTCATGGACTTCTTCACTTGTCCAAGTATCCACCGCGCTTATCTCGAGCTTAGGGAGTTCTATCCCGGAAAGAATCTCTTTGATTTGGATTAGACGACCATATACTTCATAGGGTGTTAATCTACTATCGCCAATCTCTGCATTTACCGCTTTGCTATAGCCATTCAACCTGGCCTGATGCCGTATCAACTGCTTTGTGTCAACAGGCGCGCCAAGCTTGGGTTGACCCAGTTCTAAGGATCGCTTCAGTTCATCTAGCACGATTCTTTTCTTTGTCTTTTGGCTATGCAGTTCTAGGCATGCGTCTCCGAGGCCTACTTGATCCAACCGACGCTTGACTACTTCAAGTGCTGCCATTTTCTCTGACACAAACAGGACGGTTTTCTCATGACCAATCGCTTCCGCGATTAGGTTGGTTATCGTCTGCGATTTTCCTGTGCCTGGCGGGCCTTGGATGACCAAATTCCGCCCCTTATTGACTTCGAGAATGGCCAGTATCTGCGAGCTATCCGCATCGACAACATGATGGATTTCTTCTGGAGAGACGTGCGTATCGATCTCGATTTCATCATTGAATTCCAGCCTGGATCCATCGAACCCATCAAGTGATAGTAGGCTGCGTAGAATTGGATGTCTTTCTGGCCTTGATTCCTCTGACCAATTGTTCGAATCAAGATCGTTGAACATCAAGAACTTGCCAAAGGAGAAGAAGCCCAGGGCAACCGCCTTCGTATCCACTTCCCATCTTGGATAATCCCCAATCGCCTTTGATATCTCTTGAAAATATGAATTGATGTCGATGTCCTCCGCCTCAGGGAATTCCGGGAGCTTGATCCCAAAATCCGATTGGAGTTTCGCTCGTAGCGATAGATTCTCGTCAATATCGTCCCCCGAATACCGAACGCGAAATCTCGACCGCACGTTCGATCGGCTAGGCTCAACAGGGACAAGGATAAGCGGGGCCTTGCGGACATCATCGCTTGATGGAGACTCATACCAATGAAGCATGCCAAGAGCCAGGAATAGTATGTTCACACCCTGCTCTTCTATATAAGTGCGCGCGGCGTAGTACGTATTCAGTAGACGTCTTTGAAGTGCTTGCGATATATACGGGCTTTGTAGCTTATTATCCATGTGTCGAAGGGCAATTCCGTTCTCATCTTCCTCCGGCTGTCCCAAACCTTCGATGATGATGTCTTGCTCCTCTCGAAACAGGGCCTGTTGATTACCCTTCTCTTGTTCTTCCTCAGGGATCGACAAGAAGGACATTGAACGTCCTTCATTCACCAGAATCCGAAATACTTCGGTGGGAAGCTCATCGATAATTTCAACACCTTTCGTCTTCAGCGGCCTATAGTTCAGGAGCTTGTTCCGAAGGCTGAGATCGAGAAGGTCTTTGCGTGCGTCATCGAGCGTTGCTCTAACAGGATCTTCGGTTTCCTCGATTGTGGGTATCTCTTGCTTCTGCATTGGCTTGGTCCCTGTTGTTACGTTCTCACTATTGCACCCATCTTTGAGCCTGCAACCATGACAGCATACCGAGTAGTTGAGTGCACTCGATAAGCCATAGATACAATGCGAAGCGAATGCCGCCTAACTATTCGTGCTGCCGAACCCTTTCGGCCTGGCCGCTCAGTCTTGGTAGATGGAAGAGTTCCAGCACAGCACCCTCACCGGGGTGCATTGTTTCCACATTTTGCTCATAGAAGCCAAACTCTGAACTCAAACACAAGGCCGACCCCCTCCTAGCATTGGCCAGGCAGACAGTCGGCTTCACATTCACGCTATCACCTCCCACAACGCTCTATTGCGATGATCCTGCGATGTGAGTGCTTGCCAGGTCTTCTCTTCCCATTCTACCATAGCCGCAGGGGCAAATCAATGGGCATAGAACGGTAAGACGCCCTTCCATCCCCTCTGGAACGCGTGAGCGACCAGCCACACCACGCCGCGCCCTCTCCACACCCTACCGCTCGCCTCTCACCAAACCACTTACTGTCTATTGACGCCTATGCTCCCTTCCCGACTCAACTACGACCCCAAGGATGCACACTGATCGCAATCGCTTGATTTCAGAAGATCCTCATGTGTTCTGTGTTCTTGTCCAGTTGTTACTCGAGCTTCTTGCCGATGGATACGAAGTCAACCGACGTTACTTCGCTCGTAGCCGGGTCAAAGGTCATCTCTACTTCCATGTCGAGCCATCTTGAGGTACGCACTTCAACATGGTAGCGATCCCAATCATGATCTGGGACCTCAGGAGCGTCCCGGCCCCTCATTGCATAGTAGTCCGCTCTTGAAACAAGAACGGAGAACTCACATTCTACAGGCACCAGAACATAAAGTAGGAACTCGCCGGAATGAAGCTCGCGGACATCCAATACATGGGGGGGCTCTGAGTCTGAAACGCCTGCTAGACGCAATCTCTCGAATGTCGAAGGAAATCCCAGTTTAGCGGGGTCCCAGCGGGCATCACTCATAGCGTAAGGCAAGCGGCTAACGACGACAGCCACTTCTTTCCACAGATCAAGTCCAGGATATCGGCCGCCCGCAATCCGCTGGCGTATGTCCTCCAGAGCCTCCATCGTAGGTTTGATATGTTCGTCCACGAATTCCCTTAGGCTGCCAAACAGAACAATTCGACCAGATTGGATGCCTCTCACCTCCATGTCGGCAACCAAGTCGGGATGGAGATTGCCCTCGTCATCGCAGAAGTCCTGCCTGTTTGCGGAAATGAACCCGATGTCCTGGCCCGGCCTGGCACCGAGATCGATGACATTTTCCCAGATTAGAGCGTCTCGATAGCCCGCGTCGCCTCGTGAGAAGGGCTTCCTTCGATTTAGTGCGCGCTTAACAATCTCTTCGTGGGGGATACTGGGGTAGTCCATAATAGTCGCTCCAGCCTGTGCAAATCGAGACGGCAACATTTGGCTGTAGTCTTCGACCAGACTATCAATGTCGGCATCGGTGAGAGGGGATTCGATCTCCGTACCGCTGAGTCTTCGAGCCTTGTCGAGCGACCCTTCGATTCTGCGCTGGCAATCACGTAGCCTCTCTGCGTACTTGTTCGTAGTCTCATCGATGACAAGTTTTGGGATGTGGAGCGAGTGATCGGCCCGAGGCAGGCCATCGAACAACACCCGAAATGGGCTACCAGACATTGGGAAGTCTTGGCATATAATATTGGTGTCGAGGACTATTCGCATGATCTCCTCTTGAGCTACCCTGGCCTATACCTTCTCACCTATGGTCCCTTCCCGAATAGAGTACCACTCCTATCATCAACACAACGGGCTCGCCCGCCAGGTGGGCAGACAAGCCCATGTATCCGTTGCGATTGCCAGGTATCTGCTGCAACCCCTGGCCTTGGCCTCGAAGGCTAGGTGCAAGCCACGAGGCTTTTTCTATTCTTTTCCGCAACCATTCTAGCGTGGCTTTCAAGCGATGTCAACAGTGCAGCAGCGCCGAATGACCAACGGAAGGGCTACCACTCTCACCACCCGCGAGGCCGTTTTCGCCGTCCAGAGGCGGCCCTTACCTCAACGAAGTTCTGCCGCCAACGAAGAACCCAATCCCTCAGACAGTTCTGATGTTGGAGCTCTTTTCCGTAGATGATCGGCTAGCTACCTTCTGCCTCAGATAAGTATACCTACGTTGAACCTCATTGTTCCTCACCGCAATGGCGATGGCCTTCTTCGTCCCCACGAGCACCGCCAGCTTCTTTGCTCTGGTTATGGCCGTATACAGTAGGTTCCTCTGCAGCATCACGTAGTGCTGAGTCAGAATGGGGACCACCACGGCTGGATACTCGTTGCCCTGGGATTTGTGGATGGAGATAGCGTAGGCCAACACCAGGTCATCGAACTCGCTCCAATCGTAGCCGATCCGCCTGCCATCGAACTCCACCCACATCTGTTGGACTTCCAGATCAACTTGGGCTATTCTACCGATCTCGCCGTTGAAGACCTCCTTCTCATAATTGTTGCGTATCTGCATCACCTTGTCTCCGAGCCTGAACCTTCTCCCTCCTCTGACCATCTCCTCCCCAGCCGGATTGAGCAGGTTCTGAAGCTCCCTGTTCAGATTGCCCACGCCAACCACCCCTCTGTGCATGGGAGTGATCACCTGGATCTCATCCAGAGGGTTTAGGCCGAAAGCCTCAGGTATCCTCTCGGCGCAGAGTTGTTTGATGGTTTTCAAGGCCATCTCTGGATCTTCCCTCTCGATGAAGTAGAAGTCCGATAGCCCTTCACCTGCACGATCGGTTCGTGGGAACTCTCCTCTGTTGACCCGGTGGGCGTTGACGACCAGCAGGCTCTTTTGAGCTTGCCTGAAGATCTCGGTCAGCCTAACCGTCTCCACGGTGCCCGACTCGATGATATCCCTGAGGACGTTGCCCGGCCCCACCGAGGGAAGCTGATCCACGTCGCCCACCAACACCAGCGTCGCTGAGGGTGGTATCGCCTTCAGCAGGTGGTTCATGAGCAGGATATCCACCATGGAGGCCTCATCGATGACCACCAGGTCCGCCTGCAGGGGCTTCTTGTCGTTCCTCTTGAACTCGGCTTCGCGAGGGCTGTATTCCAATAGGCGGTGGATGGTCTTGGCCTCCCTACCCGTAACCTCCGCCAGCCTCTTGGCTGCCCTGGCGGTGGGAGAAGCCAGAACTATGCGTTGCCCCTTCTTCTCCAGTATCCGGATCAGGCTGTCCACCAGAGTCGTCTTGCCCGTGCCAGGCCCCCCGGTCAATACCAAGACCTTCCCCTCTATCGCCTTCCTGATCGCTTCCTTCTGCATCTCAGCCAGCTCGACCTCAGTCTGCTCCTGGACCCACTCGATGGAGGCTTCAACATCGATCTGCAAGAGCTGCTTTGGCCATCTAAGGAGGTCCCGTAGTCTGCTCGCTGTGTTCTCTTCTGCCACACGCAAGGGCGTGAGATACACAACCTTGGCACCCTTCCACTCCTCGATCGTCACCTTCTCCTGGCGGGCGAGAGAGTCCAACGCACCTTCCAAGATCCCCCTCTCTATCTCCAAGGTCCTCGTTGTCTTCTCCAGCAACTGATCCTGGGGGTAGCAAACGTGCCCTTCGTCGACCAACTGACTCAGGGAGTAGAGCAGGCCAGCCTCAGCCCTGATCCGGGAGTGGGGATCGATCCCCATGTTCTGAGCGATCCTGTCGGCGGTCTTGAACCCTATGCCAGATATCTCCGTTGCCAGGCGGTATGGGTTCTCCTTGACGACGACAATCGCCTGGTTACTGTAGCGCTTGTAGATCTTCACCGCATACGAGGTGTTCACCCCACAGCCCTGGAGGAAGATCAAAACTTGCCTGATCTCCTTCTGCTCCTCCCAGGCCCTGGTGATGCGCTCGCTCCTGATTGGGCCGATGCCGTCCACCTCCAGCAGCCGCTCAGGCTCCCCTTCGATGACGTCTAGAGTCTCTAGCCCAAAGCACTCCACCAGCCTCTTAGCCATGATGGGTCCGATGCCCCGGATCAGCCCTGAGCTGAGATACTTTTGGATCCCGGTGAGTGTGGCAGGCTGCATGGATAGCCAGCTCTCTACCCTGAACTGCTCCCCGAACTTCTTGTCGACCACCCACCTGCCTTCCAACCTCAAGCTCTCGCCAGGGTTGACCCCCGGCATGTGGCCCACCACTGTCACCAGATCCTTCTGTCCCTCCACCTGAAGTCTGGCCACGGTGAAGCCGTCTTCCTCGTTGAGGTACACTATCCTCTCCAGGACCCCTTGTACAGTTGATTGGTCTCTAGCTTGTGCCATATCTTGCATCTAGACGCTCTTGCCTCTTCCTTAGGACTTCACGCCTCACACCTACTGCTGGAGCTAGTACGAAAGCGAGTCCGATCTCCGTCTCCCTAGAAGCTCTTGGCCATTCACGCCGGAAACGATCGATCCCTCCTAAGACAGGTGCCACCTCTTCTCCTCTTCCTCCCGCTCGACATCGTCATCTACCCAGACCATCCAAGGTTTTCGCCCCGGAACCCTTCGCGCCCTGCCAGCACGATAACGAGGACAATCCCTTGGCCCATAGCAATGGGTCTCAAAGCGCCACCTCTTCTTGCCGGGGTTCCAAGGATCGAGGATGATCTCGGTGGCCATCACCAATCCAAAGGGACACTTTTGGCAAGAGGCCTTATAGGTCCTGGGATCAAGCCGGATATGTCCCCGCTTTCGATACTCCGGCAGCGGCGGCGCGATCCCTCCCTCCGGATGGGCTTCGGTCTCCTGCTCTGCTGGGCCGCGAGAGAGGAGTCGCAAACCGCTGACCTTGTAGTGGGTAGCCCACTCTTGCTTCGGATCTGGGACTGGAACCGCCCCGCCTTCGACACGGTCCCCGACGCGAAAGAGGTGCTTTCGGTAGATCTTGGGCCCGATGCCAACCCGCAACTCTGAACAGGGCAAATCCTCGACACTACCATCCAAGACCAAGGTGTATCCCAGATAGGCGTGGCTCACCTCATCGAAGGAGCGGATCAGGCGGATGCGAGCCTTCACCGCCAGGACTCTCCCCTCAAAGTGGACCTTCTCACTGCTACGGGTTCGCGTCACAGCTCCCTCTCTCCCAGCGCAGCCGTCTTGCCCGATGGCTCCATCTGATCTATGATCCGAGAATAGCACCCTACGCGGTGCTTGGCCGCTTCTGCCATGCACCGAAAGGTCGGAGGCCTCAGCCCCTCTCCATCCGCCGCACTATGGACACCACACAGGCACGGGTGCTGTTCAGAAAGGAATCTCCTCCTCCGGGACTTCGTCTTCTTCACGGGTCAAGAACCCCCGGTACAGCTCCGTCCTGAACATCCTGCTGTAGCGCGTCCACTCACTCTCGGTCACGGGCTCCGTCTGTACATGGTCCATGAATCCACGCAAATCGCCGTCTAACCAATCCGCGTGGTGCAGGGCTAAGGCCTCCAGAGTCTTGGGAGTCACTGGGGAGCCTCTTTCCTGCGCCCCATGGTGAGCCAGAATGGCGTGCAACAGAGCCACTCTTAGACCTGAGGGGAAGGTTTCTACTCTCACAACAGCCTGGTTGACGATCAGGGCTCCCTGAACCACATGGCCTACTAGTCTCCCCTCGTCAGTGAGATTGAACCCAGGGGTTGATTCGTAGGCAGACACCTTCCCTACGTCGTGGAGCAGAGCTGCTGTCAGGAGCAGATCGCGATTCAGCTCGGGATGCCGACCGTAGAGGTATCGGCAGAGATTGGCCACCGCCAATGAGTGCTCCAGTAGGCCACCTATGCACGCATGGTGATACATTTTGGCCGCAGGCCCTTTGAAGAAGATGTCTCGGAAGGATTGCTCGGACAAGAGAATATCCAGAAGGGCCAAGAGATGAGGATCCTTGATCTCTCCCACTAAGTGGCCGAGCTCTTCGACCATGTCACTCAGGGATCGCTTCGCGTGGGGCAGGAACTCCTGCAGATCTTCCAACGCGATGGGAGTGATCCTGTCGATGTGTATCTGCAATTCGCCTGATTCTGGCGGATAGCTGGTCACAGTTCCATCTACCTGAACGCCAGTGCCTACTTCCAGCAAGGAGTATAACTGGGTTGGCACATCCCAATACCGTACTTCCACTCGCCCGGTCCTGTCACCCAGCACGGCCTTGAGATAAAGGGAGCCCTCCCTGGTCTGAGCAAGCTGTTTCTCCAAAAGAACGAAGACCTCGCCCCGCAACCTGGTGCCGTCGCGGAGATCCCTCACGAAGAGACTCTTTGCCATGGTAGATTCGTAGCACCTCCCGATAGGCTCAACAACGACTTCGAACTGTAGGAGTGACAACCCCATCATAGCGTATCCTCACAAAGGATTCAAGGACTCTAGAGGTGGGCCTCACCAGTCAAGTGCACGTGTCAACTGCAATCGAATTCTACTACTCGCAAAGGCGTGAAGAGAGGCGGCACCTCCTACTTCATAGATGTTGTCCAGAGAAGGCAGCCCAGACCTGCTCTTGTGTCACTGCCGAGGTCTGCTTCCTACCCACGAGCACCTCTGCGTTGAGGCTGGCCGCGACACCAGCCGTCCTTTGTCTTGTGCGAGTACCAGACTTGGCCGTTCTTCTCTCGACGCTTCATCCTCATACCCCCCCTTTTTTCCTGTGGATGGGGGCACCAAGAGAGGTCTACGGGCTTCTCCCTGGCCCTAGTAACGCCAGGACGGGCTGAGGGCTCGTGGGACGCCTTCTGGGAGTTGTGGTCGATAAGAAGTTGTCAGTTGCCCCGCTAACTCGCTGTAAGGGCTCTTCTGTGCGTCCCTCGGGTCCTCTTTCTCATTTCTGCCCATGCCTCGCCAGTGGGGATGTTGTCCCTCGGGATCCCTGTGGGAAAGGCGATGTTGCTTACCTGGCTATCGCTGTTGGCAGCCTCGATAGCCTCGCGGTCCGTCAAGGATCCCTGTGGGAAATGTGCATTCTCTGGCGTCGTAAGTGCCAAGGTCTGGGAAGTCGAAGCCCTGGTATGGAAAGAGGAGAGGAGAGCTTTATCAAGCCCGGAGGCCATCTAGGCAGCCGTGCAAGCCCGCTACCAGGCCCTCAATGCAGACCAGCTTCACAGTGAACTTGAAGCATCTAAGACGGAGATAGATCGTCTTCCGTCAAGGATCCCTGCGGGAAAAGAAGCAAGAGGCCGACCTTGATATACCTTCATCGGGTTGGGGAGTACGCTGAGGAACTGCTACCTGCGGAGGTTTGGAGATTGAAAGAAAGCCAGAGGAGGACCACAAGCAGGCATCACGAGCTCAAGCGTCAACTACTCGTAATCTCTTCCCGTAGGGATCCTGTAAGGACAAGCGGCTGAGCGAATGCAGAGCCTCGAGACTACTGCGTGCGGCCAAGCCGAAACCTGGAGAGCCTGGATTTTGATTAGAAGCGCCTTGTGTTGGAAGCCCTAGACGTTCAAGCTATCGTGGACGGCAAGAAGGTTATGATTAGAGGGTTTTTGCCTATTGGAAGCCCTTCGTTCATCCCTGCGTCCTTTACACCAACATGTAGCCATTCCAGGGAAAAACACCCCACCATTGCCTTTGAGTTGGCGGCAATGCTGGCCTAAAGATCGCAGTAACTAGGACATGAAGACAGAGGAGCTTATCGAGTACGCCTATACGGAGATCCCTGCGAGGCCCAAGCCCTTTTGCTGGGAGAGAGGGTCGCTCTGTTGGAGGGTGAACTAGGGTGCGCGGTGCGGCGGTACTGGTGCGCGCGTTCGAATCCCCGGAGGAATTCAGAATAAAGGCGCGCACCCTAGAACTGGTCTTCGCCTAAGCCTGCTGGCGTAGTGTGAGTGAGAAGCATGGGAAGGGGGATTGAGACTGGCTGTGCATTCCGCAGAAAGATGGATTAGCCTTCGAGCTGGAACTGTGCCTGGCGTGATCTCTCCAATGCAGTGTGAGTGAGAAGCAAAGGGAGAAGGATTCAGGGCGAGAAGATTGAATCTTGCGTTGGCGAAATCTATCTGTTGTCTGCGTGAAGACCGAACCAATCTAAAAACGATAGGCTTTTGACCTTCACAATCGAGATTAGTCTACCATGTGACTGAAGGACTCGCAAGAATCGAAGCAAATAGCGAATAGATATAAAGCATGTGAGGTCGAGATTGCACCCACAACATCCTGGTGTTATAGATGCAATATTAGGTTACCTTTCGAGGTGCAACTCGAATTAGAACCCGGGGGTACAGGGGTGGGACGCAGAGGAGCCAAGAGTGGCTCCTCTCTCATATCTCACGAAAGGAGGACCCATGAAAGATGAAACAGTAGGGGCAAGTCAAAGCCAAGACGTTGCTGATCAATTCGAGGTTGTAGGGATAGACGCTGCCTTGCTACTGGAGGAGAAATCCCTTGGCCGAGTGCTGAGGGCGGTTGAGAATCTCGGCAAGGACAGGAAGTACCTCATCCTCACCCTCGAAGGCGATAGCACTGAAGAGGCAGCCAAAGCTTTTGTGAAGGACTTCGGGCTAGCTGCCAGCGAGATTAGGCAACTATCTCGAAGGATCGATGAAGCCCCAGTCCTCATTGGCAGCGTCCTGGGTCGAGACGGAGACTGGACTCTGGCAGAGAAGATCGTGGCTGGAAAGAAGATCCTCCACCTGGCAAAGCGAAGAAGTCCCTTCATCAGTGTATTCAAACCTCCCCGGGGGGTAGTCTGTCACAGGTTCCACAAACTAGTCCTGGGAACCGAATGCCCCTATGACTGCTCCTATTGCTACCTCCAACTTACATTCCGGATGGCTCCATACACCAGGCAGTACCTCAACCTGGAGGACCTGTGGCAAGAAATGGAAAGGCTCAACAGGAAGATAAACAAGCCCATACTCCTGAATACGGGCGAGCTGGCGGATCCATTGGCGACGGATCACATCACAGGTATCGTGAATGAAGTGGTCTCTCAGATGTGGAAATATGAGAGGCTGCAATTGCTCCTCCCAACCAAGAGTGCAAACGTTGACCATCTACAACCGGTGGATAATGGACGAGTGGTCTTTAGCGTGAGCCTGACAACCCCAGAGAATGCCAAGGAGTTCGAACATGGGGCTGCAGAACCCTACGATCGGATTGAGGCTCTGAGTATGGCTGAAATGAAGGGTTACAGGACGCGATGCAGGATTGACCCTATCATCTGCGGGAATGAGGATTGGGAAACAGACTATAGAAGATTGATAGAGGCCCTCTTTGAAAAGGGCAAGGTTGAGATGATAACGTTAGGCCAGCCAAGGTTCCATCCTCCCCTTCTGAACTTGGTTCGTAAGCGCTATCCAGAGGCTGGTCAGGTCCTGTCCAGGCTTCCACCTTGGCCTGGCATGGAGACATCCCTGGCTGGTAACCCAAGTGACAGGATTGACGTCTATCGGAAGATATTGAGCATGATCGATGAGCATAGCCGGGGAAATCGTCCTCTCATGATGATGTGCAAGGAAGACCCTGCCACTGTGCGAGCCCTCAACTTTAAGTATCGGAGATGCAATTGTCTGGCGTAGGCCGCTAACAAGAAAGGAGGCCAAATGAATGAGCAAGACCTAAAGATTGTTAGGGAACTCTTCAACAGGGCAAAGGAGAACTTTGAGCGGGATGGCTACCTAGCACCAGTCCTCTTTGCCTGGGCAATGGGTCGGCCCCCGACGATCAGCTTCATTAAGGGCAATCTCCACAACATCTTGCCAGGTATGTGCGACACTCTACGGCTCTTGGGCTATGACAGGTTCGCCCTCATAATCGAAGGATGGATCGTTATGGGTGAAGAGAACCTCAAAGACATCGAGCGTTGGGTGGGAAGGATGGGAGAGCATCCAAAGGCACAAACCTCTATCCAGATCGTCTTCGTTAGCCCAGAAGAGACCTATGGCAAGTTTGCCGTCTATGACGAGACCGAGGCCGATTGGGTCTTAGTCAAAGAGGTAGAAGCAGCGCCAGATTGGACCCTAGCTGGTCTTCTGATAGAGGCGATGAAGGGGAGTGTAGATGGAGAAGACACAGAGTGGTAGGGGATTCGCGCAAATGAGTGTCATGTAGGTAGAGCATGAGAGAACGAAAAGGCAATGAGCCCCTTCCATCCTCGCCCGGTCCGGGCTGCTGTAGCCCGCACGGACTCCTCGCACCCACGGGTAGGAAAGGATAGCCACGCCCTCAAGTATCTTCGCCCACCATCCCTGCTCAGGCTGAAGGCGCCAGGTGGCAACAGCGCATGCTCATACGAACCATCAGCATGATCAAAGCCTCATCCCTTGGTCTATTTCCTTTCTGAACCGCCCGAACTAGAGCATATTGTTCTCTTCTGGTCAGCCACTTCGGGGCGGTCCGCACCTCAGGAACTATACCGATCTCATCACAGGGATTGCCATCGGCAAGCCCCTGCTCCTGTGCCCACTCGCAGAAGGCGGATATGCTGGCAACTCTTCTGTTGACTGTGGCTGGCTTGAACCCCCGATCCTCCAAGAGGTAACGCTCATACTCTCTGAGATCGATCGGGGTTCTGGATTGTGGGGTTAGCTCTTCCTTATTGGTTTCGTAGAACCACTTGGCAAGGAGCTTGAGGTCACTAGAATAGGATTTGATGGTACGTTCCCTTCTGTCGTGTGAGGGCAGATGGTCGATGAATCGTCGGAGGAGTTCTGAGATCCGTTCAACCTGTCCCCTCCCCCGCAGCCTTTCCTGTTGACTACGTGACATTATCTTAGGCGTTTTTCTCGCCTTATCTAGTACATTGTAGCAGCGGTGTCAATACAGTCAACGCCATTTTCCTAAGATGAGCATACTTATATGAGGAGATGTTCGATCGGGGGGCTGGGCCCGCAAAAGGCCACGGTGGGTGATAGGTTTTAGGGGTCATCGTGGCTACAGGAAAGACAATCCTAACCGGCAACTTGGGCGACAGGCATGCTACACTGTCATATCGTAAAAAGCAGCCCCATCTGGCCTCAACATGCAGATGTCTCCACTGTCGAGCTTGTCGCATTTGACTAAGACATACCGGAATCTTGACAAGGCGATAGAGACATGGTATACTTACTACTAAAGGCTAGAAAGGTTACTCAACACAAAGCATGTTTTGGCGAATCAGCGAGGTGGCCGAAGCCATTGGTGTCAGTCCCAGTGTCTTGCGGTACTGGGAGAGCAGAGGGCTCATTGCCTCACGTCGTTCCTCGAAGGGATACAGGTTGTATTCGGAGAACGACATTACGCTTCTCAGGAAGGCCAAATATCTTCGAGAGGTCATGAAGATGAGCCTGACAAGTATAGCTCGTGTGCTTCACGAGCAAGCTAATGGCGAGCCACACGATTCCGAATCATCCTCGTCTTCAGCGGAGATTGGCAGGCGGCTGCGGGCAATCCGCAGGCGGAAACGTATCTCTCTACGCGAGATTGCCGAGCAAAGTGGCCTCTCGACTTCCTTCATCAGTTTGTTTGAGCGAGGCCTTTCTAACATCGCGGTCGACAAGTTGCGTGGACTGGCAAGTGCATATGGAACGACCGTTGGCGAGCTGTTGGCATCCGAAGGCGAGAGTCCGCGAAGACGGGTGAAGCCCGCAGAAAGGCGCTACCTCGAAACAGGTGGTGTGAGGGTCGAAAACTTGTCACTTGGACCGTTGCGGTTAATGGAGCCACAACTATTCACTGTTGAACCGGGCGCGGGTAGTGAAGAAGCCTATGCACACGATGGAGAAGAATTCCTATTTGTGATGGAAGGTCGCTTCGACGTGTGGCTCGACGAGAAGGAGCACTATGAGCTTGAGGCTGGCGACAGTCTATACTTCCCTAGTTCTGTTCTGCATAGATGGAGCAATCCTGGTGAAAAGCCTGCCAGAATTCTGTGGGTGAACAGTCCACCTACGTTCTAGCGACCGGTTACCTTATGAGAGACCTAGAGAAAGGAACACCAACCAAGTCGGCCGGCTCAGAGATGGGTGATCGAAGAATCTCTTGTACCAGTGGCGGATGCATCGCGGTTTCGGACTGGGCCTTGGGAGAGCAAGCTGAAGATCTCATGCGCAGGCGCCTTGCCAATGTGCCGAGGGGAGTGTATTGGGCGCTTCCCATCTTTGCAGGTCATGCCCATGGCAGTAGTCTAACGGATATTGATGGAAGAGAGTATCTCGACTTTACTGGGGGCATCGGAGCGCTTAATGTAGGCCACTCAAATCCGGTTGTGATAGACGCGATCAAGCAGCAACTGGAGCGGTTTACACACACTTGCTTCCATGTGGCGATGTACGAGTCGTACATTGCGTTGGCCGAAACATTGAACCGGCTACTTTCCGGGCATGGCCCGCGCAAGACGATGTTTGCCAATAGCGGTGCTGAAGGTGTAGAGAATGCGGTAAAGATCGCCCGACACTTCACGTCGCGCTCGGCAATTATTTGTTTCGAACATGCATTTCACGGCCGCACTCTATTGACGATGAGCCTAACGGGAAGAGTCAGTCCTTTCAAGAAAGCCTTTGGCCCATTCGCCCCAGAGATATACAGGGTATCATTCCCCTATTGCTACCGCTGCCCTAATAACCTTGCGTATCCGGAGTGTGACACACGTTGCTTTGATGACCTGGAGAAAGCGCTCGGCACCCGAGTTCCTGGGGACGAAGTGGCAGCGGTCATTCTCGAGCCCGTTCTGGGGGAGGGAGGATTCGTCGTGGTGCCAGCAGAGTACATGGCGAAGTTAGAACGGCTGTGTCGAGCGAATGACATCTTGTTGATACTTGATGAGGTTCAGACGGGTTTTGGACGCACAGGCCGAATGTTTGCCTTTGAGCACTTCGGAGTTGAACCAGATATTGTGGTTGCGGGCAAATCGCTGGCCAGTGGGTTGCCCCTGAGTGGGATAACCGGACGGTCCGAAGTAATGGACTCGCCACAAGTGGGGGGACTAGGGGGGACATATGGAGGCAATCCTCTGGCCTGTGCGGCGGCTCTAGCCGTCATTGACGTGCTTGAAAAAGAACGGCTTGTGGATCGAGCGGGAGAGCTCGGTAGCAGAATCAAGAAGAGGTTTTTGGACCTCCGCGAGCGCTATCCCATCGTAGGAGATGTCAGAGGCCTTGGTGCAATGATGGCAATAGAATTTGTTACGGACCGCGAAAGCAAGGTGCCGGCGAGTGAGGAAACACAACGGGTGGTGGCGAAGTGCTTCGAGAAGAAGTTGATGATCCTTACTTGTGGAACGTATGGGAACGTGATTCGACTTCTAGTTCCGCTCGTGGTGTCAGACAGTGATTTAGAGAGAGGACTGGATGTCTTGGAGCAATCGATCGCTCAGGTGTCCCGGTCTGGCTAGTGTTATAGCACCGCTTCCATGCACTTGTGCGAGGGGTCCACGGCCATGCGAAATCGCCCACGGACGGTTGGTGGCTCGCGTACAAGGGGGATTCTTACATGTATGACTATAGTAGAATGTTTATCAACGGCGACTGGGTTCCGGCGTCCGGCGAGCGTACGCGTGAGATCGTGAATCCGGCCAATGGTGAGGCTGTCGCGGTTGTGGCAGAAGGCGGGTTGGAAGATGTGGACGAAGCAATCTCGGCTGCCAAGTCAGCGTTCGGAGATGGTCGCTGGTCAGGGCTGACTCCTAGCGACAGAGCGCGCTTTATCCACCGGGTTGCCGATCTTGCCGAAGAGCGAACCAAGGAGCTAGCAGAGTTGGAGTGCCTGAACGTGGGCAAGCCTATTAAGTTAGCCAGGGACTCGGATATCCCACTCTCGGTAGACAATATCCGTTTCTTTGCGGCGGCAGCGCGCAACCTCGAGGGCAAGGCCGCGGGAGAGTACATGGATGGCTACACGAGCGCAATACGGCGTGAACCAATTGGCGTCGTCGGATCGATTGCTCCGTGGAACTACCCATTCATGATGGCGGTCTGGAAGATCATGCCGGCACTGGCCGCGGGCAACACGGTGGTGATCAAGCCAGCCAGTCTCACCCCATTGAGCACCTTGGCCTTGGCTCACATTTGTGAAGAAAGTGGGCTCCCGGCCGGCGTCCTCAACGTGGTGACTGGTCCGGGTGCTATTGTCGGTAGGCGGCTGTGTGAGCACAGAAGCGTTGCCATGGTCTCCGTCACAGGAGATACGGAGACAGGCAAGGCAGTGATGGCTACTGCCTCTGGCACGGTCAAGCGGGTACATCTGGAACTGGGAGGCAAGGCTCCGTTCATCGTGTATGCGGATGCCGATATTGAAGCGGCAGCCAATGGCGCAGTGGTAGGGGGCTACATGAATTCGGGTCAGGACTGCACGGCCGCCGCTAGGGTCTATGTTGAACGGCCGGCCTATGGCCAGTTCATGGAGTTGTTCATTGACAAGGCCAAGCAGATAAGGGTTGGTGATCCTCAGCTGGAGTCCACGGATATGGGCCCCCTCATCTCGGCCGAACACCGCGAAAGAGTGGAAAGTTACATCGACAAGGGAAACAAGTCAGGTGGCCGAATAGTAGTGGGCGGCGGACGCCCTGCAGGAAGACAATTCGCCAACGGATACTTCTTGGAGCCAACGGTCATCAGCGATCTTCAACAGGATTCCGAGATAGTCCAGGAGGAGATATTTGGGCCAGTCGTAGTAGTCTTGCCGTTTCGCACCGAGGAGGAGGTGTTGGCGAAGGCCAATGATGTTGTGTATGGGCTCGCTGCCTCTGTCTGGACCAAGGATATTCACAAGGCCATGAGGGCAGCTCGCAGCTTAGAGTTCGGCACCGTGTGGATCAACGACCACATTCCTTTGGCGTCGGAGATGCCTCATGGTGGGTTCAAAGAGAGCGGCTTCGGCAAGGATATGTCAGCGTATGCCGTAGAGGAATATACGAAGATAAAGCATGTCATGTTTGACTTGACTGGTGAAAAACGCAAGCCCTGGCACTACACGGTATTTGGGGATAGGCTGCGAGATTGAGCTGGGGTGTCAACGCTGCCAGGAAGGCTAGCAATCAGCAGCTGATCGGTGAGCTTCAAACGAGGAAAGGAGCGAAAAAATGCCCGTCGGAAACAAGTCGATGCGGATACTAGATTCATATCCAGGCTCTGGTGGGCCCTTACGTGAGGAGCGATATCGCAGAGCTAAGAAAGCCATGACCGAGGAAGGGTTGGAAGCGCTGGTCGTATTCTCTGGCGCTGCCATATCCGTCAGGGGGGACCTCCGTTTCTTCACGAACTACCACTCCCCTGATCTCTACAGTTGTGCGGTATTCCCCTTAGCGACTGATCCCATTCTACTCGTCCCCTACTCGGTCGAGCCCGAGTGGGCTCGGGATATGTCTTGGGTCACAGACATCAGGTATGTGCCCGACTACTCGGCAGGCATAGCGGAGGCGATTGTTGACTTGCCGGACCGTCCCACCAAGATTGGCCTCGTTGGCGAAGCGGTCGTGCCTCCTCATATCATCTCGGAGCTGCGGGGCCGCTTGCCTAGTGTGAATCTGGTTCCAGCGGACTCTCTTGTTTGGAGGCTCAGAATTGTTCTGACCCCGATCGAAATCGAGCTATGCAGGGAATCAGCACGGATCGCCGACACTATACTCGCCCAGGTACAGAGTGTCCTGGAACCGGGTATGAATGAGAGGGAGATATTGGCGCATGCAGAATACGTTCGCACAATTGAAGGCGGCGAGGGAAGCTTACTACTAGTCGCTTCGACGCCGAGACTCATGCACTGGATTGCGCTAGACAGGACGATACAGGCCGGTGATCTCATTCAGTTGTCGGTAGAGCCGGTCGCGCCGGGGGGCTATTGGACACAAACCATTCGGATGTTCTCCCTTGGCGAACCGACGGAGGAAGCGACCAAAGCCTTCCAAGTCATAGCAGACGCAGAACAGCGGATCGCCCAGACTCTTGCCCCGGGCAAGCGATTGGGCGATGTGGCCAAGATGTGGAACGACATAGCAGGGAAGCACAGGTATCTCGGCGTTGCCAATGTTCCACTTGGCCACGGCATGGGATTGGATCTTGCCTATGGCTTTGGCCTCACACCTAACAACGACCTATTGGCAGAACCCGGGATGCTCGTAGTATTGCATCCGAACCTCTTCACTGAGCGATACGCGCTCATCTCTGGAAACACATATCTAGTGACGGAGACGGGTGCTGAATGCCTGTCCAGCACACGAAAAGAACTGCTCGTAGTGTGACTCCCGTCAACGGGGAAAGGCGGCTGAAATGATTGACAAAGTGATGGTGGGTCCGGTCTGTGTATCCAGAGGGAGCAAGGCCGCTGGCTTCTTGGAAGTGTGCACCATGGCTGCCGGGGGGCCTTTGCGTTTGCCTGTCCACGTGATTGCTGGATCTAGCCCGGGCCCCCACCTGTGCTTGATGGCCGGTCAACACGGTGACGAGATTAGATCAATATGGGTAATAAAGAAAGTGCTTGACGATCTGCATCCGGAGGAGGTTTCGGGTTCCGTGGTGGCAGTTCCCGTTGCCAATCCCATAGCGTTTGAAGGAGGAGTCCGCTGCACCTGGATGGACGGGGTGCACGGAGACGGTGGGAATCTAAACAGGGTGTGGCCCGGCTCACCTGACGGCTGGATAACGGAGAGAATCGCCAATGTATTGTGGAGGGAGGTGATTTCGAATGCAGACTGTGTACTCGACCTCCACGGCGATGCCTTTGATCCTGGCATATCTATCTACTATGCCTACCTTGGAGATCAGTCCAACAGTGAATACTCCAGTCGTTGCCGACAGTTGGCGCTCAATTTCGGAATGGAGTTGCTCGTCAGACATTCGGAGCCGATGTCAGGAATGCCCCTCTCCAGCCATCTAGCCACAGCGGGGATCTACCTCGTTGCCTGCGAGCTTGGGGACTATTATGGATTGCGATCCTTGAATGACGACCCACAACGCAAGCATCCCCTGAGGGATGTGCTCGAGGTCGGAGTCACGGGAGTGATCAATGTGATGAAAGCGATGGGCATGCTCCGCGGCTCTCCAAGTCTGCCGGCCCGTCAAGTCATAGTGTCAACCGAAGTGGGCCTCAAACCTAGTCACGGCGGTCTCCTTTGCGCGCATGTCGGCAAAGAAGATGTTGGTCGAGTCGTTTCAAAAGAGACTGTCTTGGGCACAGTGGTGAGTCCATATACTTTCGAGGAGTTAGATCGCATCACTGCTCCCTTTGAGGAAACCATCATAATTGCTGTTAGGGGGGTGCACGGGTTATCGCGAGTCAACCCAGGCGACTACGCATTCTACGTTGCAGACTGGCAGACAGCCGAGTGGGTCAGTCCCGAAGTCTCCTCCCCCTGAGGCTCTGCCCGAACGGATGCACCAGATTGCAGGACAAAGCAAGGAAGCAGCGAGCTCGTACTGCTTCGACTAGTTCACATCATGGAAAGAGGTGATGTGTATGGACCGATAGCAATTGCTGTGAAAGCAGCGCATCACAGACCCCGGCGAGTTCGCCAATCAAGCGATTTGGACAGGAGGAAAAGATGAAGCGCTTTTTGCACGTCGCGGTTGCCCTCTGTGTGACCGCAGCGGTTCTGATGTCAGGCTGCGCTGGGCCGCCAGCACCCGCGGCCTCACCCACGCCTGCCGAAGCCACTCCGACGCCTAAGGCTGCCGAACCTACCCCGACGCCTGAGCCTGCTGCACCAAGCGAGATCGTGGTTGTGATCCCCGCTGACATCAAGTCACTCGACAAGTGGGCAGAAGAGACCTTCAACTCGATGAACGTAACGGGTAACATATTTGACAGGCTCTTGCAATTCGACAAAGACATGAACATCCAACCGATGCTGGCTACTTCGTACGAGGTCTTGGATGATCATACATGGCGGTTCCACCTCCGGCAGGGCGTCACTTTCCACAATGGAGAGCCCTTCAACGCCCAGGCGGTGAAATTCACGCTTGACAGGGCCGCTGACCCCGAGTCCGTGCTTGCCTACTACGTGAGAAACGTCAAAGAGACAAGAGTCATCGATGACTATACCGTGGATGTGATCACTACGGTGCCCGATGCTACGCTGCATAGGAAGGTGGGGATCTGGATTGACATGGCGCCTCCCGGTGCTGTTGAAGAGTTGGGAGACCGCTTTCGAGACCATCCGGTGGGCACAGGTCCCTTCAAGTTCGTTGAGTGGGTGAAAGGCGATCACATCACGGTGGAGGCCAACAAGGATTACTGGGGAGGCGCCCCCGCAGTGGACCAGGTTGTCTTCAAGTTCGTCCTAGAGCCTTCCACGCGCGTGGCCATGTTGAAAGCCGGCGAGGTAGACCTAATCACCAACATACCATCAGACGTGGTCGCCGAGCTAGCCGCAACCCCGGGTCTCAAAATCGAGAAGGTGTTAGGGTTCAGAAAGATGCTGGTGATTTTTCCCGCGTCTGGCCCTACCAACGACGTACGAGTGAGAAAGGCTCTCAACTACGCCGTGGACAAGCAGCTTATCGTGGACACAATCCTGCAGGGTAACGCAGAAGTGGCCGCCGGAGCTGTGCATATCAAGATTCCGGGCCACAACCCTGAGGTCCAACCCTATCCGTACGATCCGGACGAGGCCAAGCGACTCCTGGCCGAGGCAGGGTACTCCGAAGGCTTCGAAATGGACCTATATCACACCGTTGGAGTCTTCCCCAAAGACAAGGAGACCGCCGAGGCCATAGCCGGCCAGCTAAGCGCGATCGGCCTCAATGTCAACCCTGTTGCGATGGAGTGGGGAACCTTCTATGAGGGGGTACTTAACGTCCCACCGGGTGAGGCGCCTGGAATGGCCTACATGCGATACGGGAATGCACTCGGTGACCCCAGTGAGCTCTACACTTGGGCGCTGTGGTCTGATGGCAACTGGATGCAGGTAACCGATCCTACCCTTGACGAGATGATCGCCAAGACAGAAGTCACCCTGGATCAGGACGCACGTATCGAGATGTTCAAGGAGATGGAGGTGTACACGCAGAACGAACTCGTGCCGTGGATATTCCTCTTTGACCTCGAGAACATATTCGGCTTGAGCGAGAGACTACAATGGGTGCCATCTCCATACGAGCCTATTGATCTGAGGGGGGCGTCGGTTACTGAGTAGACGTGTCGCTGCGCTACAGGTGGGCGGCGCAAGCACGTCATGCGCCAGTGCCACCTGTAGCGCACGGCTACTTTTGCCGGAGTGCAAAAGAGGCGGGCGCCCTGGTGCTGGTTGCCCGAATCAGCCGACGACACCCAGCCACTCGAACACAAGGAGTTGATCGTTCCTACCCCGCAAATCATTGGCCATGTCGTACGCAACGAGCGGATTGTGCCGGCCAGTGTCCGGCTGCGCAAGGGTCTTGTGGGCACCGTCTTGTAGGTGTCCTCATCGTTTGGCATGTTAATTGTCCATCGGTACCACGATCCTTTATTCAATGGTGAGATCACGCGAAAAGGCGTGCCAGGTCTCCTGCGTTCGGCGTTGAATTGAACCACGGGCTCTAAGACTATGACTACGTACATAGCTCGGCGTCTACTACAAGGTCTGCTCGTCATGTTCTTGGTCTCCCTCATAGTCACTCTGCTCAGTCATCTTTCAGGGGATCCAGCTCGACTCATGCTGCCCGAAAGGGCAACTCAGGAGGATGTTCAGCGCTTGCGGCGCGCGCTGGGACTCGATCAACCAATCTATGTGCAGTACTACCGCTACATGAGAGGTGTTCTCCGGGGCGATTTCGGGACCTCCCTTCAGTATCGACTGCCCAACATCGAGCTTTTTCTCGACAGGGTGCCAGCCACGCTCCAACTCACCGTTGCAGCCATGGCTCTTGCCCTAGCTGTTTCCCTGCCTATGGGAATCATATCAGCGGCGAGGCGCAATTCCTGGATCGACTATATTGCAAGGTTCGTCGCAGTGATAGGGCAGGCAATACCGTTCTTTTGGTTAGGCATAGTGCTCATCCTGATATTCGCCGTGACCTTGAAGGTCCTTCCCACTTCCGGCCGAGCAGGCCTGAAGCACCTAGTTTTGCCGTCGCTTACATTGAGCACCTATCCGCTCGCGCGCATCACAAGATTGCTGCGGTCATCGATGCTTGAGGTTCTTGGACAGGACTATATGCGAACAGCCCGGGGCAAGGGCTTGGCAGAGAGCCGGGTTATTGTTGGGCACGCACTTCGGAACGCCTTGCTTCCCGTGGTCACGGTGGTCGGACTGGAATTCGGTAACCTGCTCGGTGGCGCAGTAATAACCGAGACAATCTTTGGATGGCCAGGAGTGGGTAGATTGGCGATCGACGCCGTCTCAATGCGAGACTACCCGCTCATTCAAACCATAGTACTTGTTTCGGCTCTTACATTCGTCTTGATCAACCTGGTGATGGATATTCTGTACACGTATCTGGACCCGCGAATCCGTTATCGATAGCGAGGGCCCAGCACGATATCGCGCCTTGCTAACGATCATAACCGAGAGCCAGAGAACGGTAGCTCAATGTTCCGAAGAATTCGCCGCGATTTGGCCGGTCTACTTGGCCTATTGGTTCTCATATTGGTCATCGCGTTGGGGTTGGCGGCGCCATTTGTGAGCCCACATGATCCTCTTGAGCAGAACCTGCGTACGCGGTTGAAGCCGCCAGCATGGATGGCTGGCGGAGACTGGAAGCACCCGCTTGGAACTGATCAGCTGGGCAGGGATATCGCTAGTCGAATCCTGTACGGCACCCGTGTTTCGCTGCTGGTAGGCTTTGGCACAGTCAGCATCGCCGCTATGCTTGGAATCATGCTCGGCCTGGTGTCAGCCTTCTTCGGTGGTCTGATTGACGATGTGATCATGAGGATAGCTGATGCACAGCTCGCTATACCGTTCATTCTTCTCGCGATTGCTGTAATAGGTGCTATCGGCCCAGGACTGCTCAACGTAGTGGTCGTGCTTGGAGTTACCGGCTGGGTGGTCTACGCCAGGGTAACCCGCGCAAGCGCGCTGTCGCTTCGAGAACAAGAATTTGTGCTTGCGGCGAGGGCTCTAGGGGCTCGTCCGATCAGAATAATACTGAGACATATCCTTCCGAACTGCATCGCTCCAATAATCATAGTCGGATCCTACCAGCTGGCTACTATGATATTCAACGAGGCAGCGCTAAGCTTTCTCGGGCTGAGCGTAGCAGCCCCGACTCCTAGTTGGGGCAACATGCTGGGAGATGGGCGGGACTACCTGAGCAACGCTTGGTGGATCGCTACTCTGCCAGGGGTTGCGTTGACATTGACAGTGTTGAGCATAAACCTACTAGGCGATTGCCTGCGCGACGTGCTCGATCCGCGCTTGACGATATAGACGCCGATTCCCATTGCCTGCTCGCCCTCCCGGCATCGCTTACGCACCAACCAACAGCCCCTCCATCCCCACTTCAACACCTAACAAACAAACTCAGCACCAGATCAGACCGTTTGTCACCCGTTTTAAGCCACGATTCTCCGGGTGTAGGTATCAACATAGGGCCAGGGTGATTTTACCCGGGTTAAAACGAGGCAGATGGATGAGCTTATACCTAAAAACACCATGGAAATCGTGGTGTCAGGGGGTCTGGGAGGATAATGATGGCGAAAGCGGGGTTTTGTGGCGGGATTTAGGTGTAGTAGCGGTCCTCACTCAGAGGGCACTGGTGCACTTCTGGGCCTTTGGAGGAGAAGAGCCACGCATCTCATTAGCGGCGCCTCGTGTTGGGCAAACCTGTATGCTCAAGGGGGAGGGCGTCAAACCCTCCCCCCTCTCGCAGGGGCAGAAGAGGTCTCCTGTGATTGCTCAGCGGCGCCTTTCCAAGTATCTATAGGTGCCCTGGATAGTGAACTTGCGTTTTTCAACCTCGCCCACGAGTCGATCGCCCCACTTCACCAGGCTCTTCCACTCTTGGGCGAAATCCTTGCCATGCAGGGCCATAATGAGTATGCAGTCTTGTATCTCAGTCCTAAGGCGCTGGAGTTTATCCTTGGCTGACTCTGCGGCCAAGGGCTCAGTGATGGGAATAAAGCCATCCTGGGGACTGCCCTCTTCGGGACACTCGATGAACGCGGGTATCACATATTCCTTCGCCACTCTTCTTACCTCCTTTCGTGTGTAGTGCCTTCCTGTCTGCCCCCCACTCTGCAAACAGATCGCCAACTTTGTGGAAGTATGCCCCAAAATGAAAACAGCAACCACGCTTGTTTTGGCGGGGTTGCTGCGACCCGGGCTTTCACCCAATCTTCAAGGAGTTAAGGTCCACGGAGATTGGACACCATTCTTCGAGACAAGTCAAGTCTTTGTACTGGTCTCAGAAGAATGCTACACGCTATCAGCCCTCGGCTCCTACAATTATGTGAACGGGTACGACCTATGTCAGCATAGGATGACACATATAGAAGGCAACCACATCCATCCTCACTCGAACCCACAAAACCAACCTCACCCCAGATCAAACCCTCTCTCACAAGTTCTCTAGTATGTGGGTATAAGGAAAGATCGGGTGCCTCCTGCTAGAATAGACTCATTTGAGACAACGGTCTAGAAGGAGGACACCCGACATGCTCAATTATACTGCAAAACGGCTGAAAGAGATAGAGCTGAAGACGCTCTTGATAGGGATCGACATCGGAAAGAAGAGGCACGCTTGTGTGATCATGGATTTGAGAGCGAATGTGGTTGCCCAGTTCAAGTTCTCCAACTCTCGTCAGGCCTTTGAGAGGCTGTTGGAGCGGGTGTACATGCTCCAGACCGAGACTCAATCTAACCATCTTCTCTTCGGGATGGAGCCCACCGGTCACTATTGGCGGAACCTGGCCTATTTCTTGGAAGGTCGAGGCCATCGTTTCCGACTGGTCAACCCCTTCACCCTGAAGAGACACCGCGAGGGTCAGGACCTGAGCCGCACTAAGAACGACTATCGGGATGCGGCCATGGTGGCTGAGCTCTTGCGGACCGGTAAGTTCACTCTCACCCGGCTGAGTTATGGCCGGAGGGCAGAGCTACGGCGCACCTTCATCCTCTACACCCGTCTGGTGGACGATCGGGCTCGGCAGAAGAATCTCCTGAGAGGTGTGCTCGACTGCCTATTTCCTGAGTTCACCCAGGTCTTCAAAGATCCCCTGGGCTTGACCGCCCGGGCTGTACTCCTGGCCTGCCCTGTCCCCTACACGATCAGAGAGAAGAGGCTGGAGGAGTTGGTGTCTCTGGTCCGAGAGGTATACAGAGGTCGAAGGTTAAGACTCCGGAAGCTGGGAGAGCTCCATCGACTAGCCCAGGAGAGCATCGGCATCCCAGCGGAGAATAGGGCCCTGGCTCTGGAGGTGAGAACGATCCTGGAGACCATCGAGATGTTGGATCACCAGATCAAAGAGGTAGAAGCCCAGTTGATAGAGGAGTTCTTGGCCCTGGAGGAGAGTATATACCTTCTCTCCATCAAGGGGATAGGCCTTACTACTGGGGCCGGGATTCTGGCGGAGATCGGCGATATCTCCACCTATCAGAGTGCGAAGTCCCTGCCCAAGCTGGGAGGGATCAACCCCTCGCACAACGACTCCGGTGTCCACAGAGGGACTCACACCCCTATGACCAAGAAGGGAAGGGCAAGGCTGAGGCGGGTGGTCTACCAGGCAGCCCTTTGCTGTATCGCCCACAACCCGGTCTTCCAGGCTGACTACCGGAGGCTCAGGGAGCGGAAGCGTAACCCTTTGCCCAGGATGAAGGCTGTGGGAGCGATCATGAACAAGCTGCTGCGAGTGGTCTATGCCCTCCTCAAAGAACGACGCGTATTTGAGGAGGAGTACCAGTGGCAAGTCAAGCCATTCACCAGTGCGTTCGGCATCCTGAGGATGCCCCAGAATCCGAAGGAAGCGAGAGTGACCACCCTTGTCGCTTGATCGAAGGGAGAGCATGGCTGAGGGGGCGGGGGACACCGAAAGTTCTCATGGGAAGAGGAAGCCTCTGTCCTGAGCTTGAGACTGGTGCCCCCGCCCTCCAGGAGACCCGGATGAAGCATGATGGGAACCTGAGGTGTCCCGGATCTCGATGCTAGATTGGGACCTGGAGAAGAAGAGCGAGGGCCTACCCCGCCCCACTCGCAAGGCTTTGCTCCCGCCGACATGCAGGATGCACCTCTTGACTAAACCTATATAGCATGCTCAGGCGATTCTTCGGGTGTAGGTATCAACATAGGGCCAAGTCTGATCTCAAGGGTCTAAGCGGGTCTTTTGGTTGACCTCATACCTGGAAAGACAGCGGAAATCGGCACACCCAGACGGGGCCTGATACTGTAATTGGGGTGTAGTGGCGAAGAGAATCGCAACGTGCCGGCCAGATCTTCTACTGCTACAAGCGGATGGTTCAGAAGCCCGCAGAAAGTCTCTATCGCACCTTGCCTCTTGCAAGTGACGCAAATATACCACCGAAACAACAGGCAGCAAAAATGATGAGGGCTGTTCTTATGGAAGCCAAGAAAAGTGGATGGTATTCAGGTGTAATTTGGACCTTGCCAATGTATATGGAGAATATCAACATTGCGATGCCTAAGCTAAGCATCTGTCCAGTCAGTCGCATGGTTCCCAGCGTTGCTGAGGCTACTCCGTAAAGCCTCTTTTCAACAGAACTCATGACTGCATTTGTATTTGGAGAAGAGAAAAGGGCAAAGCCAAAACCAAGGAGAACTAGACTGGCTACAATGAACTCTAGAGTCGTTCCTTCATTCAAGAAAGTGAAAAGGGAAAGTCCTACGACGGTCAACGCCATCCCCATTGAAGCTACTATTCTTGGTTCAATTCTGTCTGACAGCCTGCCGGCAAGTGGTGAAAAAATAGCCATCACAATAGGTTGGGATACTAAGATCACCCCCGCCTCTTGGGGGCTGAGCACTTTCACATACTGCAGGTAAAGGCTTAAGAGAAAACCCACGGCAGAGGTTGCGCTATAGTTAATCAACGCTGCTAGGTTAGAGAAAGCGAAGACTGTGTTATCTCTGAACAGGCTCATATTCAAAACGGGACTTTCTACCCTTATTTCCCACCTAACGAATGACGACACCCCCAAGGCACCCACTAGAATCAACCATACGCCCGAAATCTCCGGTAACACAGAAAAGCCGTACATAATTGCCACAAGCGAGAGACCGTAGATTATGGACCCGGTAAGATCGAATTTCTCCCCCTCTGCTTCAGCCCATTCTCCCTTCAATTTCCAGGAAACAAGGGCAACTACTATCAGGCCAAGAGGTACATTCACAAGGAAAATGCTTCTCCAGCCAGAATGCTGCGTAAGAAACCCTCCTAGAAATGGGCCGAGAGATAGTCCTGAATAGACCGCGGCGACATTTATTCCCAAGACCTTGCCCCTTTCGCCTACGGGAAATACTGAAGTTAGAATCGCTACGCCTGTGCCGAATATCATTGCACTTCCGATTCCCTGTAGAACTCGGAAGCAGATAAGCAAGGTGGCCGATGTTGAGATTGCACAGAGAAAAGACGAAAGAGTATAGATCAACATACCGTATGCAAAGATTCTCTTCCTTCCACGTATGTCCGCTATCTTTCCAAATGGGAGGAGGAACATCGCTGCCGCCAAGAGATATGAACTGGCAACCCAACTCAACAGAACTGCATCCATTGAGAACTCTTTCCCGATTGAGGGAAGGGCAATGTTCATCGAGGAGCCCATGAATGGTGTAAGGAAAGAACCCAGAGTAGTAACGAGTAGAGCAACTCTCCTATTTGCAGTATTGTTCATATCACTGAAGATATCCCCCCGACGATGGCTGATCTAAACACGCGCACTTCTGACTTTCCGGACCCAAACCTGCTTGACCGCGAATATACTCCCAAACGAAGATGCCGTCAACCCAAACGGGGGCACTTATGTTGTGGCATATCTACCCAGCTGTGAGCCCCGCTCATAACCTCTTGTAAGCCTATTTCTTTACTGGGCATGGACCACACACGACGCTAGCTCCCTCCCTTTAGAACGCCCAACCACAAACCTCAGGGCAGGATCGGACCCATTCTGACCGGTTCTCTCAGGCGATTCTTGGGGTGTAGGTATGAGCCATAAGGCCAGGGTGATTTCAAAGGGTCAGAAGAAGCCGCATGGATACGCTCATATCTAACAACACCCCGGACATCAGGGTCGGGAGGGTCTGCAACAGATGGGTTTGTCCACCATTACGCATCCCGGTCTCAGTTCTTCGTCTTCAATGCGGTCTATGATGAAAATGTGGAACTGATAACCCTAGTTGACGAGTTGTCCGGAACGGTATTATTTGGTGGGTAGCGAGCTAATAGAATCTGAGAATGCTGAAGTGGCTGTATGATTAGCATATTAGGAGAGGTTATGTTATGCTAGTAGTATGGTAGATTTTCATGGCACGTTGACGTACAAAATGGTGAGGATATCAGTATTTGGAGCAAGCACATTCAGTGTTAGCAACCGAGAAGACCATCAGAGATATGATCAAGGGTGGTGGAGTGTCCCCCTGTAATTTCCCACTATTTTGCCCCATTTTAAGCCAGTACTCCCAATGACTCAACCCGATACTCCATAGGCGGCACGTAGGCTAGTGCCGAATGGAGATGAGTGTAGTTGTACCTCTCCACCCAAGCCTTGATGGATGCCCTAGCCTCTGCTAGGGTCTCGTACTCCTTGGGGTAGACTCCTCCACCTTAAGGGTCTTATGCCAGGCTTCCAGGATCCCCGGGGACTCAGGATGTCGGTAGGCGGTGCGGATATCCTCGACCTCCAGAGCCCTCACGAACTCCCGAAAGCGACGGCTAGTGAACTGACTGCCGTTATCGTGGACCAGCCTCAACCCTCTCCCCTTGACCCCCTCGGGGAAGGCTTTGTTCAAAACCTCGTTTAGAACAGCCAGCGCCTCCTGGGTTCTACACCTCCCGAAGAGATCTGAGGTCAATATCGTCCGGTCAAAGGTGTCGATGACGGTGAAGAGGTATCCCCACCCCTCCCGTAATGTAGGTATTGAGGTGAGGTCTATTTGCCACACCTGATTAGGGCCAGTGGCCGCCTCCGGCTTCCTTCCCACTCTCCGCTTGGCTTCTTTTTGGGCCACCGGCAGGGTGTAACCCATACTCCGCAAGGCTGCGTGAACCGTTTTACGGCTAACTTCAACCCCTTCTCGCCTCAGAAGAGCCCACAATCTGCGCACACCCCAATGAGGATGGGCCTCAGCCAAAACCTTGAGCCTCTCCCGAATCCGCTTCTGAGAAGGGCACGGCCTCTGCCGCCTCTTCACCGCTCCATCGTTCCTTAGCCTCCGGCGTAGTGTCTTAGGATCCATGTCCAAGGTTTCACAGATCAGTTTGCGAGTGGCTCGTCCCATCTCGATCTCTTCGATCACCTTCTGCCATCCCTCAGGCTTCAGCTCCCGCCAGGGAAAAACTTATTGAAAAGGTCCAATTGATAGACTAGCCTCCCTACCAATCTCTCATACTGGGAGAGCTTTCTCTGGAGGTTAGCCTGAGTAGGATCCTTGCGACGGTTCTCCAAGGCTGCCGTGCCGCTAGTCAAGAAGGCCTCTCGCCAGCGGTAGAACTGTGATTGATCGAAGCCGTGGCGACGAGAGAGCTCAGCTATGTTGGTCTCCCCTCGCAGCCCCTCTAAGACGATCTGGGCCTTCTCGGCAGCGGTCCATCTCTTGCTTCTGGCCATTCGATCCTCCCTCCTGCCCCTCAGGGGGCTATTCTACCTGAGAGGACTGGCTTATACAAGATGGGACTCTTAGAGGGGTACGCACCAAAGTCATGAGATAGGATAGGACCCGCTCCTGAACCCCAAGAGCTGGAGACCAATCTCGTCCAGTTTGTCAAGGCCAACCTCTATGGAGAGGACGATCAATTGCCGTATATCCTGCTTGAATGCCTGGAACTTGCTAACAAAATCGGTTCTACTAAAGATGCCGAGTGGATAATGATGAAGCTGCAAGGATATCCAACAGAAGGCCAACGCAACATCGATACTAGGAATGAGCCCTATAAATCAGCGCAATATCGTGTCATGCAGCCATTCTTCCGGGTCGCTTTTGGCTATCCGCGAGAGATCGAGGAGTGGCCATACCGTACTTTCTTCTACCCAAAACCCGTATCCCAGATCATAAGGACTATCCGAGGCGCGCGAAGTGCGGGCGTGGATGAAGTGTTGAGTACCATTTCAATCAGTGACCACGAGGATCTGTCCGAGCTTGCTGCCAAAGTAGGATCTCCCCCGGGTGGTAAATTGAGGCTCTTTGTCAAACTCAGCCAATTCGAAGGAATTCTCGATGGACTACGAGCTAGGATAGCGACCTTCCTGCAACAGGTTGCATAGATGAAGCTCTTTCATCCCTCTGTCACCCACGCTTGTGTCTCGCATATTGGGCTCCATTTGGAAACACAGTGAACCGCTACCATATCTGGACCATCGGCTGGCAAATGAACGACCTCGATTCCCCGCGGCTACCGAACGGTTGCAACGACGCCAAGAGCAGAGCCTCGCCGCGGGTCTGGAGCGTGGCACTACCATAAGCGTGACCGTTTTCAGTTACAGTGGTTCTCCGTGCCTTGCATTGCCGTCCCACTCTTGCCATCTTATGCCACAACGACCGCTCTTGCTGCGACAGAAATAGAAGAGCGACGGCCAGAACGGCTTGGCTGTCGCCTTATGAATAGCACGAAATGAGCTATTCTCTACTCCTCTGCCACCCCACATAGTCCCACCGCTGTTTTGGTAAGCCCAAATCCTCCGGGTGTTCTTCGATTCCCTTGGCAATTTGGCACAAGGTGGTGCCTTTGATCATCAGTATCTCATCATGTACCGCCAGGACATGACTTAGGGGTTTCCGGAGTTCTCTTGCTACCTCTATGAGCGTCTCGAGTGGGAGCGATCTCATTATGCTCTCATAGTGAGAGATGGCAGCCTGAGTTGAACTTATACGGAGAGCAAGGACCTGCTGACTGATTCCGACCTGGGTGCGCGCCTCCATCAGAGACCCCTCGAAGTGTTGCAAAGCGACCTACGTTGGCACGGAAGGGGTGCCATAAGAGAAGAGTAGGTTTTTCAGATCGACAAGACAGATGAACATCTATAGCCATGATCGATATATCCCACCAGTAGAGAATCATCACCGACTTCACCTTGCACTGGACTTCGAAAACCTGATGGTGGGTTCTTTGGCTAGTGGAGGATGAAGAGGATCACCAGGCGAGGGGACGATCATCGATGGGCGGAAGGAGCGGTATGGTGGATGTGAGTGGTAATTAGATACTATAAGCCTGAGCCCTCCCGGGGCTTCTCACTACCTATCTCCTGCAAGGGGGGTACCCCTCCTCACTTACTCTCAACGCGTCATACGAACTTTACGGCGTAAAACCCCTCCGCAGCGTCTCTCTCGAAGGGTGAACAGGACGACCCAAAACTTTACGACGTAAATTCTTGACCCCTCCCGCCAGCTATACTCTCTTCACTATGATGCCCAAGATCTCGCCATGGTAGTGGTAATCTCTAAAGTCCTAGAGCTGGTCACTGAAAAGTGCACATTTATGGTCATGGAAAATGCCGCACTCCTGGACAAGGCGATGAGCGGGGTTATCCTCCCCAGAGGGAACTTTGTAACCTATCGGAGAGGAGGATATCCCATGATTAGCCTAAAGGAGTGGGCGATGGCCAAGATTCTGCGGGAGCAAGGAGTTTCCAAGACCGACATTCCTCGGCGATGGGTATCGACCGCACAACAGATCCGCTGGGTCGGTCGAGCCCTCCAGCGGGAGGAGGTGCCCTTCTATCCCACGGGATCCTGTAAGGACAGCCGTCCACGGCGGGCCTCGAAGCTGGATCCCTACAAGGAGTACATCCAGCGACGTCTGGAGAGGTACGAAAAGCTCAGCGCCACCAAGCTCTATCTGGAGATCCGGGAGAAGGGGTACCAGGGCAGCTATGAGACGGTGAAGCGGTACGTAGCTGCTATCCGCCCTCGTCCCAGGCAACAGGAAGCCTTCTGTCGCTTCGAGACCGGTCCTGGTGAGCAGGCCCCCCAAGTTCTACAACAAGTTGACTTGTGAGTTTTTCTGACGTATACTGTTACATAGGTTAAGTGGTATTGCATCGCACCGAAGGCGAATTACTTGTTGCTCAAAGGAGGAAAGCGAATGAAAAGGAGTTCCTATCTGGTAGCGACAATAGTGGTTGTGATTCTGGCCCTTGGCGCCACTTCAGTTCTGGCCGGTACCCCTCCCCCAGGGAATCCTCCCAGTGGCACTGTTGCCCCGCCATTTCCTCAGCCACCAGAAAAAGATCTGCAAAAGATAGTCTTCATCAGATACGCCCCAGGTTTCCAGAAAGATAAACCTTGCGACTACGATGGGGTTTGTGACCCAGAGGAAAAGGGCTGGTGTGCCGACTGCAAAGGCGGAGAAGAACCGACACCAACGCCTGGGCCTACTGCTTGCTATGACTTTCTACAGGGTTCAAAGCCGCGGTGGAATTGGGTGGAAGATTATGCCTACAGCCAGACTGAGCTTGGCACCAAATCGGCTTGGGCAACGGCAACCTGGGATGCGGTCACTTCAGCCACAATCTTTGGCTCCGGAGTTTCAGAAACCTATCCGTGGGGAGTCTATGACCTGGTCAACTCGGTCTCCTATGGGGACTATCCAGAAACAGGCGTTATTGCCGTTACCGCCATCTGGTTTAGAGGAAAGAATATCTACGAATACGACATCATGTTTGATACCGAGTACCTCCCTGGTACAGTTGATTTAGACACCGTTGCTTTACATGAATTTGGTCACGGCGTCGGACTGGATGATCTTTATGACGTCGTTTGCTCAGGCGAAGTGATGTACTGGCGGTACACCGGGGTAAAAACAACCCTAGGCAATGGTGACATCGCCGGAATCCAAACGCTTTACGGTAAGTAAGATTGGCTTTGGGTTTGGCTGTTGTTAGTTGGGGGGCCACGTGAATGATTTCGTGGCCCCTTCTTCTTTTTCCTTCGGGTTGAACATCTATTCTCCCTCTTTCTTGAGCGGGCGGCTCCCGCCACCGATTCCCATCAGATTACCATTAGGCGAAGAAAACCCCGCGTGCGGCCCCGCTGATCTAGCCTGCCCAGCTCCTGACTGCCGCAGGACCAAACCCCAGCCATCTCCTTTCCATAAGTGCAGCCCTCGCCAGCAAGGATCACAGCTCATTCCTTCAACTTGCTGCCCCCATTCAGCACTTCTTCGAAAGAGCCTGACCCTGAGGTCGTCGGATAGATCGTTTACACCCAACAGATCCGGTGCTTCCAGAGGCAGGTAGTCCAACACGACGGGTGGAAAGTTCATGAAGTTAGGGTCTTGGGTGTGGTTGCTTTCTCTCCTACAAGATGGTCAGATCGTTGGCTGACCATGACCATCTCGAGGGGCGATCTCTTAAGATCAAGGTTAACCCTTTCCAGGTCGAAGTATAGCATATAGGTATCGGCCTTGTTCAGCAGGGTTGAGAGGGTAGGCAGATCTTCCAGGTCGTAGAACTCCTCTTCTATCCGTCCGTGGAAGTTCTCCACGGAGCCGTTGAAACGAGGGGTGGCCGGGGGATGGTGGATGTGAGTGGTAATTAGATACTATAAGTCTCACGCCTACTGTGGGTTCTCATTACCGATTTCCTACAAGGGGTACACCCCATCTGGCCTACTCCCGAAGCATGGTACGAAATTTACGCCGTAAAACCTCTACAGTGTTGGAGTCTCACAGAGCAACCTACATGACCAACCACTGGATTCCACAAGAAGAGATGAGGTGTTTAGGTTGTCAAGGGAGATGGATATCTATATTCATGGTCGATCCATCTTAGTGGGAGAGGATTATCACTGGTCTTGTAAAGAATTGGATTTCCAAAATCTGATGATAGGTTCTTAGGCGAATGCAGAATGGAGAGGATCACTAGTCGAGAGGACGGTTACCAGTGAAGGAAAGGAAGGCTGTAGTGAGTGTGAGTGCAAGTTAGATACTATAACTGTGAGCCCTAGTGAAGCGGGTTACCATGTATCATCTGCAAGTGGGCTATCCATCGTCTTTGACTGTCGAAGGGCCATGTGAGTTTTACGGCGTAAAACCTATCGCAGTGTCTCCCTGAACGGTGCATTAGGGGCCCCCGAGAGATTTACGGCGTAAAACTCGTCACGGTGTCTCTCTGGCCGGTAGGCAGGAGGACCGAACAAATTTACGGCGTAAATTTCTTGATCGTGTTGGCATTTGTCCTCTCTTCACCACGATGCGCAAGAGCTCGCTAGCCCCGATCGGACTCCCCTACGGTGATCAATCGGGCCGTGCATCCCAGTAAACCCCTTGACAGATTAGCACACTTGTGCTATACTATTGTTAGTCTATGTGAATGGGTTTCTGTGTGGCTCCCAGGAAAAGCTGCATGACAGGAGGGATGGCCCAACAGATGTTTTCCCTTCTGAGGGTTCTCATCGGTCCGGAAGATACGAATCCGGTAGAGCTCAGCTCCCGATGGAATCCCAAGGATCGATCGCTAGTACTTAGTTCACCAGCGAGGCGACGATCCAAGACAGAAGCTCAAGGTAAGCCGGAGAAGGCTGAATGAGCTCAGCTCCCCTGAGTGACTGTCAAGGGCCTAACAGACCGGAGGAAACTGCGTATAGACTGAAAAAGAGACCGAAAGGTCTCCCCATAACCGAATAGAGAGAACACCTTCCCCGAGGCATCGCTCCCAAAATGAGGCGCAACTGCGTCGGGTACAGGTGCTTCTGTAGATATTGCTAGATTGAATGCCCCTTCGAGGTGGGATCTTCCTCCTTCAAGGGGCTTTTGCCATTTCACGAAAGGAGGAGGTGATGCGCAAATCAACCCGGCACCTGTTCTGGTGTGAAGACCATCCAATAGAAGAGGAGGTGAATATGTCAGACTTAGTAGTCGAACGAAACGGCAAGCTGGTCGGCAAGGGGCTGGAGTCTCTAGGCGCAATCCTATCTCTCCCGGAAGGGAACACATGCCATCAGCCCGACGAAATGACCCTTGACCTGCTCCAGGTCCTGAGGGGAGAAAGGGTTGAGCCCCATCCCGACGGCCCTCTGGGAGCGCTCCAAGAGGAGATCGCCCAAGCCTCTGCATCTCGAACCGAGGCGCAGTCCCTCGTGCGTCAGCTCGTAGAGATCAGAGAGCTCCAACGGTCAACGGAGGCCCAGCTGCGCGAGGCAGACGCCGACTTCGCCGAAGCGATTCAGCCCCTCAAGGAGATGGTGACTGAAGGGGAGGCGCTCCTCTCCTACGGTGTCCAGCAGGAGGAAATTTACGCCGTAAAACTTCAGATAGCGGAGATGGAAGAGGAGCACCAGGTGAGCTGTGCGCCGATACGTGAGAGGGTCGCTCAGTTATCGCAGAGAATCGAGGAGATCGAGAGCCTGCCCCACGTGCAGGCCTATCTCAAAGAGAAGGAGGAGAAAGAAGCGATGGCGAAACAAAAGGCCCAAGCCGAGCCCAAACACAAGGGACTACGTACCCTCCTGACCAAGGCAGAACAGGACATGAAAGCAGGGAAAAGAGAATCCGCCGCGGAGGTCCTTTCCGAGGTGCTCTCCGAGGCGGATCCGAATTCTGACGAGGCCCAGAAGGCCCGTCAGCTCGATACCATTTTAGCACAAAGGTTCCAAGCTGTCAAGAGGCGAGAGGCAGCCATGGCCGATCGGGAGGCCAGGAAGGGCTTCTCCATCTGGCTCCGCCGGGAAGTGAAGCCAAACCTAAAGCAAGGCGACCTCGTGCTGACACTGGCTCTCGGACGCGCGGTCCACTTCCGGCCAACTGGGGAGAGGACCAAGCACGATCGCATATCCGCCACCGTGATCTCCTCAATCGGCGTTGAGTTAGCCCCTGGCACCTCTCTCTATCTCACACGTCTGGCTAATGGCCCCAAGCCCGTCTATCGCATCTCACGGTCAGGAGGGGGGAAGAACCTGATTGCGAGAGAGTGGGTCTGGGAGGGAGACCCGGAGAAGACCAAAGCGTCCCATTCTGAACCGACCGAAAGGAAGCAAGCGAAACCTCAGATACGTGAAACTCAGCCTGCCTACCCCATCGACCCCATCGTGGTCTGCACCCTCGCCCCGGCTGACGGTGACCTGCAAGAGACCCTCTTCGGGCGCTACTGGAGCTATGCTATCAGCGAGGCCCTTGAACAAGTGGGTTGCCCTGTGGCCGATGATCACCCCCTCATCCCGCAGGATGGGAAGGCCTACCTCTGGGGGACACACTCGGACGGAGAAGTCACCGCGCTCGAACTCTTCACAGAGGCGATCCCCCATGGTTTGACCATCGAGTCCCGCATCCGCCGTAGGGATCCCGATATCCGCCTTCGTGCTAGAACCGCTCACCTTCAGAAACAGCTCCGCTCACAAGCCCCGAACCTCTTCCCCGCCCAAGAGCACTAAGTGCTTAATCCCCTCATCGGTTATCCGCCTTTTCGCCCCGGGGCCTCCGGGCCCCGGGGTCAGACTGCATCCGTTCACTTTCAAACCGCGGCCTAAGCGGCGGCTGGGGGCTCTTTGTCCCTGCTGCCTTCGGGCTGCCCGAAAGGAGCAACCATGAGGGGAAGAAGGATCGTCATACGCACCCGCCTGGTCCTGGCGATCATCCTGGCGGTGACCCTGTACCTCTCCCTGCGCTGGGTGGCGTTCACCTTCCAGGCAGAGATCGAAGGGCTGGTGGTGCGGATCGAGTATCAGCAACTGGAGAAGGGGCCGGCCGTCCCAGATAGCTTACAAATCGCGCCCACCCCAACCGTCGAGTAGCCGGCCCGTTCCCACAACTGAATAGGAGGTGCTTCCCATGGAGAAGATCGTCCTGACGATCACGCCTGCCGAGAAGAGGTGCTTAGATATGACCTCTACCGAGAAGTGGAGCGTAGACGAGAGAGCCCTCTCCCAGATGGGCCTCACCAGGGAGGAGATCGCCCTAGCGAAACTCTTCTACAACCGGGCCACCCCTGCGGGTGTGACAGATGAAGTGAGGTATTCCATATGGGCTCTCAGCAACCTCCCGCGCGCCGACGCGAATCGGATAATCACCCCGGCAACCTACTACGAGGCTACCAGGGGAGGGATACGCCAGGGAGGCAACAGGCTGGCTCACTGGGCCCAAGCCGCGTTCCGCGCCTGCGAGAGAGAAGGAAATTCGCAGCAGCCTGCCCTGTTCGAGATCCTGCGCAAGGCTCTCGACTGGTGCGCCCGGTTCGAGGAGGAGAACCCGCCCGAAGAATGGCCCTACGAGCGGATAGAGGAGCTCCTTCACAGCGATAGACGGGGCAGGAGTATCACCACATCAACTCCACAGAGTCCGACAGGCCGCCTTACAGTGGAGGTCTCCCCAGAGGAGCCGAGGCCCGAGATCCGAGTGGCGGGGGATCAACTCTCCCTCTTCTCGGAATAGAGCCATAGGAGAATGAGAGATGAACAACATCGCAGTATCGCCGGAGGTGATAGGGCCGGTGTCCTGGCAAGGGTTAGAAGCCCACTGCCTGGGATATGTCCTGGATAATCGGTCGTACGGCCAGCTGGTCTACCTCAGCCTGGTTGGGTTCCGCACAGCAGTACGGGCCATCTGGGCCGCGCTGATGGGCAACAGGTGGTTAGAGGTAGATGGGCGATCGATCCACAGAGCACCGGTCAAATACCAGCGCATCACCACTCGCCTGCCCGAACAGGGTCTAGACCACCTGGTGTTGATCCACCCCCAGTCCACACTGAAGTTCATGGAGCCGGGAAAGCCCTTCTACCTCCTCTCTGAAACAGAGGAGCCACCCTTGAGTCGCTTTCTGGCCATGCTCGACAAGGCCACGCGGACGCCCCTCTTGCCCGACTGGGCTTGGGTTCTCTGCCAGCATGGACTGGAGCGAGAATTGATCGAACCTCTCGTTGCCGGTCGCGGTACACACGCCTGGAAAGTAGAGACGAACGATCAAGCCTGGCTGGAGCTGGTGCGAGACGATCTAGTGAGGAGGAAACTGCCAACATGACCAGACTGGCCTCTATCGAAAAGGCGGGGTTCTATCCGACCCCGCCTTCTGTTTTCGAGCGGGTCGCCGGACACGTCCACCCTTCCACGCATGGTGGACGCCTGTTGGACCCGTGCTGTGGGGACGGCAAACCCGCCGCTTATCTGGCGAGAGCGTGGAAGCTAGAACCCTATGGCATTGAGATCGATGGGAAGAGAGCCGACCAGAGTGCCCGAAGACTCAAGAGGGTGGTCCATTCCGACTACGCCAAGGTTAGAGCTCCTCACGGCTCGTTCCAGGCTCTCTTCTTGAATCCGCCCTACGACTACGACGAGGGCAAATTCAAGCGAGTTGAGTACAAGTTCCTCCGCGAGACCACCAAGTGGCTCCAGCGGGGAGGGGTCCTGATGTACCTGATCCCCCAGCACCGGCTGGACACCAGGGTATCTAAGTACCTCGCCACTCACTACAAAGAGATAACCATCTACCGCTTCCCCGATCCAGAGTATGCATCCTTTCGCCAGGTCGTCATCTTTGCCATCAAGACGGGACAACCCCTACTGGATGGACCTCTGGCGATCGATCTCGCCCAGAGCGCTATATCGGAGCTCCCTGTGCTCCCTGATTCCACCGACAACCCCTACTCCCTGCCTGTGCCCATCGAGAACGCGTTCTACTTCCGGGGAGCCCAGGTGGATCCCCGGGAAGCCCTGGAGGACACCCTCACGAGCGGTGCCTGGAGAACCCGCGAGTGGAGGGAACTCATGGAGGCCGACCCTCAGGAAGAGCGCTTGAGACCCCTCATGCCCCTCAAGAAGGGCCACCTGGCCATGCTCATCGCCGCAGGGTTGATGCGAAACCTGCTCCTGGAGAGGGGTGGGGAGCGACTCCTCATCAAGGGACGCACACGCAAAGTACAGGAGGAGGTGGACTCCAGAGAGGAGAACACCGAGATCGTACGAGACCGCTTCCTCACCGAGATCACCTCTCTGGACCTGAACACAGGACAGGTCGAAGAGCTGGACGAGCCGGATAGACTCACCCAGTTCATCGATTCGTGGAAGGAGGTCATCGCTGGGAGAGTGATAGCCACTCTCAAACCCATCTACAACTTCGACTACCACCAGATGGACGATAGCCTGGAGAGTGTGCTGGATACCCTCAGCCGCTACCGTCGCCTTCCCGGAAGGGCACGAACTGGCCTCTTCGAGGCCCAGAAGCACGTCACCGTGGCCATCTGGAAGCGCCTCCTGGAGAGCGACTACGCCATATGTGTGGGCGAGATGGGGGTGGGAAAGACAACCGTTGCTGTCTCGGTGGCAGCTCTTTTGAAAGAGGACGGATACCCAGTCCTGGTCATCTGCCCACCTCATCTGGTGGGGAAGTGGGTCCGCGAAATACGGGGCATCGTCCCCCTGGCTCAGGCGGTGGTGTTGAAGCGAGTTAGGGATGTCGACCGGTTCGTGAAGGAAGCTCCCTACTACCAGGGGAGGCCTCTATTCGCGGTCGTGAGCCGGGAGATGGCGAAACTAGGCTCCGGCTGGCGACCTGCGGTCTCTTCCAAAGCCGTCCGAGTCGATGAGTCAGACGATGATCCGGGACGCATTACCCGGGTCTACACCTGCCCTCACTGCGGAGAACCCCTCCTCGACCATGAGGGAGGAATGGTGGAAAGAGAAGACTACTTCGACAAGAAGCGCAGATGTGACAACTGCCAGGAACCCCTCTTCCAGTTCACGCGTCTCAACGATGAGAACGAGACCAGTTTCAAAGAGTGGACCTTAGATCACCACAGGCAAGGCCGAGATCTCTGGGGCCGACCCAAGCCCCAACGCCTAGCCCGCGCCCGACATCCCCTGAGTGACTACATCGCCAAGAGACACCGCGGGTTCTTCAAGCTTCTCATCGTGGACGAGGCCCACCAGTACAAGGGGCAATCCACTGACCAGGGGTACGCCATGGGCACTCTGGTCAAAGCCTGCAGGAAGACCATCGCCTTGACCGGTACGCTGTTCGGGGGGCGAGCCACCAGCTTGTTCTACCTCCTCTACCGATTGTCCCCGGAGGTGAGGAGACGTTTCGGATGGAGCGAGGCGCAGGCCTGGGCGGAGAGATATGGCATCCTGGAGAGGGTCACCAAGTACGACGATAGCGATGATGGATACGGTTACTACACCGCCAAGAGGAGGAGACGGACCTACGTCCGCGAGCTGCCGGGCATATCCCCGGAATTGATCACCCTCCTCCTGGACAGCACCGCTTTTCTGAGACTGGCCGACCTGGGGTTCGAACTGCCAGACTACGTAGAGATCCCCAGGATCCTCTCCATGGACCCCAAACAGGCGGAAGCCTACCGGCAATTGAGAGACACTCTTGAATCGGTCCTCCGCGCCAGGCTGGCCCAGGGGGATCATTCCCTTCTGGGGGCCTACCTCCAAGCCCTCCTCTCCTACCCCAACGCTTGCTTCCGGGAGGAGGAGGTGACCGACCCAGAAGGAGAAGTTGTAGCCATCGCACCCTCCCTGGGGGAGGAGAGACTCTACCCCAAAGAGAGGTGGCTACTGGAATTGACCAAAAAGGAGAGACAAGAAGGAAGGAGGGTGCTGGTCTTCTGCCGCCAGACGGCCACCCGAGACATCACCCACAGATTGAGGGAGATACTCCGCAAGGAGGGAGTGAGAGCGGCGGTCTTATCCGCCAGCGTGGGAACCCAGACCCGAGAGCGGTGGCTGAAGCGACGGGTGAGGAAAGGAATAGATGTGCTCATCACCAACCCCCGCCTGGTCGAGACCGGACTTGATCTCGTCGCCTTCCAGACCAGCGTCTTCTACGAAATAGAGTACTCCCTCTACACCCTGATGCAAGCCGCCAGACGCACCTGGAGGTTAGGGCAAATTTACGACGTGAAAGTCTACTACGCCGTCTACGCCGGCACCATGGAGTACCGAGCCATGACCCTCATAGCCCAGAAGCTGGCCGCAGCCCTGCTCCTCTACGGGGACGCCGTGGAGGGAGCCCTGGTACAGGAGGCCGATACAGGCAGGGGCTTCCTGGCCGATCTGGCCAAGAGCGTGATAGACGGAGCGGAGGTAGCTGACCTGAATCAGCTCTTCGCCGAGCAGAACCAGGAACGGATCCTTCAAGGGGACGGTTTCCTGACGGACAGGCCAGTCTCACTGGAAGATCGCCCGGTCGATGAGCGAGGTCGTGAGCCCATTAAGGAGGTCGATATGGAGAACTACCGTCAGATGCCTCTCTTGTGAGGCGCTGTCAGACTTCTGCTCGGCTCCGAGGTAGGCGTGCAGTACGACTATCTCAACCAGCGGGTTTCGAGCAGATTGTGTGAGATAAGACAACCGATAGAACCGAATAGGGCCGCATCATATATACCGATGCCGGCCCAATTCTTTGGGAGGGAAGAATCTATGACGCAAGGTCACCACGACCGACGCCCTGGGTGGGAGAACACCCTTCTCCTGGGGGCGCTGAGAACGAACCTCTGGATCCTGCAGAGGCTGGCCGAGAGGCTGGAGGTGGGAAGGCCGCCCGAGGTGGTAAGAACCAAGGCTATCCTCACCCCTGCCGATGCCGTCAAGTTGTTGGCGGAGGAGATGGAGCCCCTGGAACAGGAGCAGTTCCGGGTGATCCTGCTCACCACCAAAAATACGGTGATAGATACCGTCCTCCTCTACCAGGGCAACATCCACACCATCCAGGTACGCGCCGCCGAGGTCTTCCGGGAGGCCGTGAGGCGGAATGCCTACTCCATCATAGCCGTCCATAACCACCCGTCCGGCCAGGCGACTCCGTCAAGGCATGACTTAACGATAACAGAGCAACTCGAGAAGGCAGGGGATCTCCTAGGCATCGCCCTCCTGGATCACATCATCATCGGGAAGGGGAGGTACGTCTCCTTGCGAGAGAAAGGGATGATGAAAGAGGTGGGCAGTGGAAAGGAGAGGTGATACGTACGAGAGCATCCCGAGAGAGCAAGTAGTGAGGCTCCTCTCCGAACGGGCAATGACTATAACCGGTAATAGATCGATGAGAGAGCTGGACAGGGTGCAGATCGCCCAGCTGAGCATCATCGATGACCTGGCCTGGGAACTACTGGGGGTGGCCCTCGGCGACATCCTTCAGCCAAGTCCCAAGCGCACGGATGATGAACAGCTACCCCTGTGGAGCGGCGATGGATGAACTGGCGCAACTCACCGAGGTCGAGACGGAGGAAGTACCATCGCTCATCCCCGCCGATCTCCAGCTCGATCACCTCAACGAGCGTCAACTGGAGGCGGTGCTCCTCACCGAGGGGCCAGTTCTCCTCATCGCAGGCCCAGGGACGGGCAAGACGCGAGTCCTCACGCAGCGGATCGCCTACATCGTGAATGAGGGCTACGCCTCGGCCCACTCCATCCTGGCCATCACCTTCACTAGGAAAGCCGCCCAGGAGATGCGCACGCGATTGACTCATATCCTGGGCCTCGAAGCTGATGATCTGAACGTCCTGACCTTCCACGCCCTGGGGTTGGAGATGATCAAGGCCAACCTAGAGTACTTCGGCTACATCCAGGATGGGTTGTCCGTCTTCGACAGCCAACGTTCCAAGACCCTTCTCCGCCGGGTGATGAAGGAATTGGAGCTCTCCGAGGAGCGATACCCCCTGGAGGAGACCCATCAGGCCATCGTGAGGGCCAAGGAGCGCCTTCAAGGACCAGAGCTCTTCCAGGGTAACTCAAGCGACCCAGCCCGGGAGGCTCTGGGGAAGATCTACTCCCTGTACCAGAGTCTCCTCCTGGAGAATAACGCTGTGGACCTTCCCGACCTCATCCGGCTGCCGGTTCGTCTCCTGGAAGAGGACGCGGAAACACTGACCTACTACCAGACCAGGTACCTCTATCTCCTGGTCGATGAGTTGCAGGACACCGCCGCCGCTCAGTACCGGCTCCTCAAACTTTTGGCTGGCCAACACCAGAACCTCTTCTGCGTTGGATCACCGGCCCAGGCCATCTACTCCTGGAGGAATGCGGACATCCGCATCATCCTCGAGCGCTTCAGAGAGGATTTCCCTCTGGCAACCACCCTCCTCCTGGAGCGCAACTATCGATCGACGGGCAACATCCTCTCGGTGGCAAAGACAAGCATCGCTCGTCTCAACTACGACGAGCAAGAACTGGTACCCTCAAAACCCTCCGGTGACCCGGTGCGGATAGTCACCCTCCTGGGGGAGAGGGAGGAGGCACGCTTCGTCGTTGAGGAGATCACCAGCTTGGTACAGACCGGCCCCTTAGAGTACCGCGACTGCGCGGTCCTCTATCGCGTCAACGCTCAGGCGCGACCGCTAGAACAGGCCTTTCTGGCGGCGGGAATCCCCTACGTATTGGTGGGGACCCTCCGCTTCCTGCGCTGGCGGGAGGTGGCGGACATCCTCGCCTACCTGCGCCTCATCCACAACCCTCAAGATGGTATCAGCCTGGAGCGGATCATCAACAGGCCACCGAGAGGGTTTGGCAAGAAGAGCATCGAGACCCTCCAGGGTGACCAAGCAGGTCTATCAATGAAGGTGATCACCGACGTGTACGCAGACAACGCCCTGCCGGCGAAGCTCATGGAGAAGGTGGCCGACTTCCTCGACCTCCTTTCCGATCTTCAACGGGCCAGCCAGGAGATGCATCCGGTAGACCTCATCGACTACGTCTTGACAGGGACGGGATACCTCGACTGGCTGGAGAAGGATGTGCTCTCCCGTGAGCGAAACGAGAACCTGCAACTGCTCAAGCGCCTGGCCAAACCCCATACTCAGGGTTCACCAAGGGAGACCCTGCGGCGCTTCCTCGAGGAGATAGACCTTCTCTCCGAGGGAGATCTGGTGGACTGGGACAGAGAGCGGGACGCGGTAGCTCTTACCACCGTCCACGCGGCGAAAGGACTGGAGTTCTCAGTTGTGTTCCTAGTGGGGATGGAGGAAGGCACCTTCCCCCATTACCGAGCCTCCTACCGAGGCACCCTGGATGAGGAGAGGAGACTCTTCTACGTGGGGGTGACAAGGGCCATGGAAAAGCTATACCTGGTCCACGCCCACAGACGAGAGATCAATGGCGAGCTGCGAATGAGAGACCGGTCCCGTTTCCTGCGAGACCTGCCGAGAGAAGCCCTCGAATACCAGTATACGTAGAAAGGAGATAGACCATGCATCACCCAAAACCTGTCGGCATCACGAGCCGCGAACCCTGCGGGGTGAAATGTAGGGATGAGACCGAATCCGTACCCGGTCTCTTCTCGATGCTCTTTGCTCGTGCGCTGAAGGAGCTGATAGAGATCGATGCGGAAGGGACGATAGTTCAGGTGGACGATTTCACACCCTCAGACATTCTCGAGACCCTGGGAGAACTGATTGAGAGCCTATCTCAAGGGGATGGTTTGGACACGAGAAAGCGACTCGCGTTAGAGCTGGCCTGTGAGGCTATCCGCTGGATGGAGGGACGGTGAGCAAGTTGAAGCGATTCAACTACTACGGACCCGAGTGGCAGCTGATCCGTGCGTTCGGCATCCTGAGGATGCCTCAGCATCCGAAGGAGAGGCTGGCCAGGCAAAGGGATGAGGGCCAGTGCCGGCTCTCCCATTATCCCATCTCCGGCTCATGCTCCGACGGTTCGGCCACCCTGCACGTGCACCACGACAAGGGACGCCGCTCCCTGGTCAAGAGAGCTTACAAGATCGCCGCCAGTGGGGATGAGGAGAGATTGATGGCCTTCCTACAAGAACACCGAGACCTCTTCCCCACCCTCTGTGGGCGGCACCACTACATGGCACGAAAGGAGGGACGACAATGGTTGGAGCAGCAACTGGCC
>DAOULQ010000006.1:0-5324 GCA_034419095.1 Anaerolineae bacterium
TCGCCAGAGTGTAGTTTATACTGGAACTCACCGTAGATATTCTCTCCCTTGCGATAGACCCCCTTGTCATAAATCCTGACCCTACCTTCACTGGCCACATCGTCATAGACGATCATCTTTTTGCTGCCCACGATGGTCATCTGGCGGACCTTGCTGGGATCCAGCCAACTGGCTTGGATGTGGGCCATGATATTGTGGGGAAAGGCAAGGGTGATGAAGACCACATCCTCGACGTCCTGGTAGAGATAGCTCGCTCCCCTGGCGCTCACTTCCAGGGGAAGGGTCTCCAAGAGGTAGAGCAAGATGGAGATGTCATGAGGAGCGATGCTCCACAAAGCGTTAATATCCGATTGCACCCGCCCCAGGTTCACCCGGTTGGAGTATACATAATACAATTCGCCGATCTCGCCGGTGCGAATCAGTTCTTTGATCTTCCAGACAGCGGGGTTGTATTCGAAAGTGTGGCCCACCATCAGCACCTTGTGACGCTGTTGGGCGATGTCGATCAACTCCTCCGCCTCGCTGCTGCTCATGGACAGGGGTTTTTCCACTAGAATATGCTTGTCGTGCAACAGCGCCTCTTTTGCGATTTGGTGGTGCGTCCTGGGCGGGGTGGCGATGGCTATAGCATCGATCTGGCTATCCAGAAGGTCAAGGTAGTTAGTGCTTGTCCTGACCATGGGGTATAGATTGTGAATGACAGCCAGTTTCTCCGAGTCGAGGTCACAGCACATCGCCAGCCGGCAATCAGGCAGTTGATGGAAATTTCTGACCATGTTGGGGCCCCAATAACCGCAACCGATGACACCGACGTCGATCATGGCTTACAACTCTCCAACGTACTCTTTGTCTGAGGCTGCCTCGTACAGGTCCAGAAACTGCTTGGCAATCGCCTTCCAGCTGAACTCCCGCTCCACCAACTCCCGTGATCTCTGCCCCATCTCACGGCGTATGGCCGCATCCCCTGCCAACTGGGCCACACATCTGCTTAAGGCCACTGAATCCCCCCTTGGGAAGCCGAACCCGTTGCCATTGGTAAGCAGATGCTTGCTCGTCTGCCATTCTGAGACGACCTCCGGTAGTATGACCGGCAGACCCACAGCCATACCTTCTTGAATGGTGTTAGATAGGTTGCCTGGCCACACTCCGACATCAGCCGCGCTATAGAACCACGGCAACTCCCTTGCATCAACGAAATCATGAAAAATCACGCTAGGTGATACGCCGCCCTCCCGAACGATCTGCCTCAGACTCTCCATGTAGCCCTTCTCCCCTCCTCCCACAATGAGCAACTTTAGGTACCCCTTCTCTCGCATTAGTGGTATTACAGCCTCCAGAAGCACATGAACGTCCTTATGGGGTGTCAGCTTTCCGGCATGGATCAGCAGAACGTCATCCTCACCAACTCCCAGCGATTCTCTTACCTGTTTTCTCCTCTCCTCATCGAATCTGAATATATCCACATCTGCCCCCAGGTAGATGATAGGCACCTGCTCGGAGCTGAGGCCAAACTCCCTACAAGCCAGCCACCGTTCCGATTCGCCTACGGCGATGATCGCATCAGCGTTATCTCTGATCACCGGCATCATCAGTTTCTGGAAGAGGAAATGGTAGAAGCGCTTGGGCAGAGTGTTCGTCAGGTTGGTGTTGAAGGTTGAGGCGTGGGTGTCGTAGACTAGACCGTATCCTAGAGCCTTTTTGCACCGTGCAGCCATATAGGCCATCGGTGAGAAGATGCCGTCTACGCTGACCACATGGGGTCGAAGTTCCCACAAGGTTCCTTCTAGACCCCTAATGATGATAAATGAACTAGGAGCATACTCGAATAGGCAAGGTAAGCGATGTACGGCGATGGCTTCTTCCTGAAATGTGCCCACGCTGACTCTTCTATCCCCTAGAACCTTACCGACATTTTCTGAGTAATCAGGGAAGGGGAAATATCTGTCCGATGTTACCACCTGCACCTCATGGCCTGTCTTTGAGTGCTCTTTGGCTAGATAGTATTCCTGATAGCCGATTTTCGGCTGAAAGTAGTCCACACAACAGACGATCCTCATGACACCTCGCTCAACGTTTAATGCCCTTGACGATCAAATCACCTGTCAACAACGATGGCCACCAGTTGCGCCAACGGGCGAAGGCGCCGGAGCCGGTCCGTGCCACGACCCGAAAGCCGCTCTCCTCAAGCAACTTGCACAACGCACCCATGGTGAAATAGTGCAAAGTGCCACCATCCCAGCCGACTTGTAGCGATGTGCGAGGCAGTTTGCCCACCAGTAACGTCAGGCGGCGGGGCAGGTAGGCCAAGTTATTGGTCTGTACCACCAACTCACCACCTGGGTGCAACACACGATGGAATTCCTGCATGACGGCATACGGATCAAACAACCACGGCAAGACAGCCACGCACGTCACTGCATCTACCGTGCCATCGGGGAAGGGCAGCCGTTCCGAGTTGACGTTCACCACCATGAATTGGGTGTTAGCAACTCCCTGCCGCCTGGCCTGAACACGAGCCTGCTCGATTGCAGCCTCGGCAATATCCAAGCCATGTGCTTCTCTGAAGATCGGCGCCGCCTTGAGCACCAGAGCGCCGTCCCCACAACCCACGTCAACCAGGGTGCCGCCTCCTGAGAGGAGCGACAGCACCACGTCGGTACGAGAGACAACGTACCGCCCCAGGGTACGTACCAAGAACGGCACCGGCACCTGCTCCTGGTGGGCGAACTGGGTTTCGTAGAACTCCTGCTCTACTGTTTGCATGTGACCTCTCGGTAGAGGGCCTCCAGCGCCTCCATAACGCGGGGCCAAGTGAATCTGTCGCAGACTAACCTCCGCGCTGCATCGCCCATGAGAGCGCGCCGCTCGGGTGCCTGGAGCAAAGAAACGACTGCCTCAGCGACCTTCGGTGCGGAGTAGGGCACAGTAAGCCCGGCATCGTATTTCTCCAGCCACGGAATCGTAGTCTGCCGGGTCACGACCACGGGTGTCCCTGCCGCACACGCCTCCAACGCCGCCAATGACGTTTGCTCAGCGTGCGAAGGGGTCAGTGCGAACAGATCGGCGTCCACATAGGCCGGGATGCGGTCCTGTCCATATAACGGCCCAGCGAGGATCACCCGCCCATCGAGGTTCAGCGCTGTAATCAGAGCCTGCAATCTACTGAGGTAGCCATCATCTCGCCCCACGATGACCAAGCGCCCCTCCGGCAATTGAGAGGTCACCTGTTGAAAGGCCCGCACCAGCAGATCCAGGCCCTTGTAGGCGTGCAACCGACCGAGGAAGAGCACCATCGGCGCATCCTCCGGAATCGAGAACTTCTGCCGGAAGAGCCCACGCGGCGGCAGGGGCTCGAACTCAGAGAGGTCGATACCTAGCGGGATCAGGGCCACCCGCTCGCGGGGCACCCCAAAGCGCTCGTACTCTTGTGCCTCGTCTTCGGTCTGAGCCAGGACTTGACCTGCCTTTCGCAGTATCTTATATCCAAAGACCTGATCATAGATGGCTTTGAGGGGTCGCTTGAAGCCGTGTCCTCGCGGCAATTGCCCGAAGGCCGAAAGGAGATAGGGCACGTTTTGGGAGATGGCTTGTTGATAAATCACCGCGCTCTGATAGGTGCGAAATTCCGCGACGTGCACTAAGTCAAACTGGGCGATGGTCTGCCTTAGCCTCTTTGCAAAGCCTCTGGCGAGGAAGATCTTCTGCTCCCACGCAAGCCAGTTACTCAGGTTGGGAAAGTAGTAAACCCTCACTCCGTCCAGTTCGTCCCATCGTTTGGCGATTCGATTGTGCGCATCGAATGCATCTGAGGTGTAAACGGTGACCTCATGTCCCCGCTTCGATAACCGAACCGCCATGTCGTAGAACACCTTCGGTGGGCCACCGTAGGCCCAGGCTGGAGCGAAGTAGGGAATCACTAGCAGAATTCGCATTATCGCTTACCTTGTATCTGCTGCATCAACACTTCCTCGAATTCAAGCGTAAGCTTCTCCCAATCGCAGTGCGCTTCCACGAAAGCGCGTGCTTTCTCTCCTTGCTTCTTTACCTCTTCTGAATCCTGGACAAGCTTTGGAATAGCACGTACGCATTCGCTTGCTGTTCCCACGTAGAAGACACCATTCCCCCTTGGGATATCCTGCATCACCCCAGGTAATTCGCTGGCTATGACAGGCTTACCCGCGGCCATATATTCATATACCTTAATGGGGACAACATGCTCTGTCACTTCGTTGCGGTGGAATGGCAACAAACAAACGTCAGCCGCAGCCAGATAGTGGGGTATCTTTTCGTAAGGTTGCCTGCCTGTGAGTATCAATCTCCCTCGCAGCTCCTCCTCATCGCGCATCTGACGTAGTTCAGCGTAGCCATCCCCATCCCCTACCACCAAAAACCTCAATCGAGGTTGCTCCCTGACGACCTCGATAAGCCCCCTGGCCGCCTCTTTTACACCCGAGAATTCATACAGCCATCCCATAAACAAAAGCACAACGTCGTCATCCGCCAACCCCCAGCGTTTTCTTACCTTGCTCCCATCCACTTGCGGATTGATCCGTTCCAGATCCACCCCCTGCCTCAGCACTATGGTTTTTGCTCCAGGAGCACCTAACTTGATGGCGTAGTCACGCAGTCCCTCGTTGAGCAGGATGACTTGGTCTGCTTCTCGGTAAAGCAGCTTCTCTACCCATTGGGCGATACCTTGCAAAAACTTCACCGGTGGGATGGTGTGCAAGGCATCTATCACGTCGAAAACATAGGGTATCTTCTGCTGCTTAGCAACCCGCAGGGCAGCATATCCAGTAGAAAGGGCATAGGAGACGATGACATCGGGTTGGAAGCGGTTGACTAGCCTTTGCAGCTCGAAATAGTGCGTCACCACCGAGGAGGGTCGGCATAGGGGCAAAAGCCGGATAGTTGCTGGCCGTATCACTTTAATCTCGGCACCAGAGTAGATATTAGAAACGCTGGGGAACTCCTGTCGTCTAGCCAGGAGTCCTCTATGATCCCCCTCCCGCCACAGGATCTCGTAATCCAGCACCACGATCTCGTGACCCCGCAAAGACAACCGCTCAAACAAATGGTGTTGTTTATGCGGCCCGCGAGTTAGCCAATCCGTCTCCTGAACGACGATGATCCGCATAAAATGCTCCCCTGTGCCCTGCTATCCACTACATCCATCATTCAAGGTTCCCCCCAACTCCCTTGCCTGCATTGTCCTGCTCCATCAACAGTGAGCATGCTATATTGGTTTAGTCAAGAGGTGCATCCTGCTGTTGACGGGAGAAAGCCTTGTGAGTGGGGCAGGGTAGGCCCTCGCTCTTCTTCTC
>DAOULQ010000007.1:0-44713 GCA_034419095.1 Anaerolineae bacterium
GGCTTCAGGCACTCCGGTACTCGCTTCCAATACCTCCTCCTTGCCAGAGGTAGTGGGCGATGCCGCGGTCCTGGTAGACCCTCAAAATGTAGACGAGATAGCGAGGGTGATGCTCAAGGTACTCCGAGACAAGGGGTTACAAGAAGAGATGCGAAAAAGGGGGATAGAAAGGGCCAAGCGGTTCACCTGGCAGGGGACAGCGGAAGAGACGGTAAGGGTCTACGAAGAGGTTATGAGGGGAGAAAATGCATAGGTCTTATCGGGCTTGGCTCACCTTGGGGCTCGCTTTGCTGGACACCCTCCTCATCAATGTCGCCTTCTTCATCGCTTACCATGCGCGGTACGAGTGGCAGTTGATCCGCCCCTTGGAGGAGGCATACTACCATTCTTTAGGCGAATATATCCCCGTCTCCCTCATCTTGACGGCCATCCTCTTGGTGGTCTACAGAATGGAAGGGCTCTACACTCCAAAGCGCAGCACCTCTTGGCTCGATGAGGTCTATGCTATCCTCATCGGCACCCTGGCAGGGATAGGGATCATGACCGTGATAACCTTCTTTTACCGGCCCCAGTTCTATTCGCGCCTCCTCTTCGGTTACGCGGGCATCTCCATTGCCCTCACCCTCAGCCTGAGCCGCCTAGTAGTGAGACAGATCTGGGAGTACCTCAGGGGACGAGGCATGGGGGTGGATCGAGTTCTCGTCGTAGGAGCAGGAGAGATAGGACGCGCCATCATGCGCAGCATCATGGCCCTTCCCCAATTAGGTTACCTAGTAGTGGGCTTCGTAGACGATGAGGTGCCAGAGAAGAGCATCGGTCGCTTTCCCAGCCTGGGAAGCACAAAGGATCTGCCTCGGCTTCTGGAGGAAAGAAAGATAGATGGGGTGATCATCACCCTTCCCTGGGCCTCCCATGAAGAGATCATCAAAATGGCGGCTCAATGCGAGAGGGCAAGGGTGCCAGCCCGAATAGTCCCCGATCTATTCCAGATGCGCCTCAGCCGAGTGGACGTGGAAGAGGTGGGAGGCATACCGCTTTTGGGGGTGAAGGAGGTATCGATCCGGGGTTGGAACCTGGCCCTTAAGCGGGCTATCGATGTGGTTGTCTCAGCCACGATCCTCCTCTTCCTGTCGCCACTCATCCTCCTTGCAGCCGCCCTGATAAAGTTGGAATCGCCGGGGCCGGCTCTTTTCCGGCAGACGAGAATAGGACGGAACGGAAAACCTTTCACCCTATATAAGTTCCGCTCCATGCGGCCGGAAGCGGAGGAGGAACTGAGCGAGGTTCATGACCTGAATGAGGCGGAAGGGGTCTTCTTCAAGATCCGCAAGGATCCCCGCTGCACCCATGTGGGGAAGGTCCTGCGCCGCTTTAGCCTCGACGAACTCCCCCAAATATACAACATCCTGAGAGGGGAGATGAGCCTCGTCGGCCCTCGCCCGGCTCTCCCCAAAGAGGTGGAACGGTATAAGGAGTGGCATCGCCAGCGGCTAGGGGTTCTCCCCGGCTTAACCGGCCTCTGGCAGGTAATGGGGAGGAGCGAACTCACCTTCGATGAGATGGTGATGTTAGACCTCTTCTACAACGAGAACTGGTCTTTGTGGCTCGATCTCAAAATCATGCTCATGACCATCCCCACCGTCCTTTCCGGTAGAGGGGCGTATTGAGATTCTAATCAGAAAACTCAAGCGGTACCGCCGGATTCTTTCACCTCGCGTAGTTCTCGACGATACGCTGGGACAGGTCGTCAATGTGATTGCGGTGTACAAAGGTATCCCCACTTAGCGGTGCTCCTTGAAGATTTCACCCCCAGACCAAGAGTCCCTGCTCTCCTTCCCTCAAGCCATCATCCGCATCCCTAGCCCCTCCACAAAGGAAAGAGGGGGTGAAAAGGGCCCTGGGTTATGAGCCCCAGATCATAGGCTGGCGCTTCTCCACCGACGGAGTAGCCACTAAAGGAGAACTGGGCATCCCCACCATCGGCTTCGGGCCAGGGGAAGAGGCGCAAGCCCATGGTCCAGACGAACACCTTCCCGTGGAGGACGTGGTCAAAGCAGCGAGGGTCTACGCCCAGTTGGCCCTCGATTTCCTGGGAATCCAGACGAGGTAGTTCCCCTTTTCCATCAGCACCTCCCCCGCCACCACTAAGGCTATCTCCTCCGGCCACGCCATCTACTCTCCTGGAAATAGAAAGCCTTTGTTGACGGCGAATGCGGCCCCTGATATAATATCCTAAGGGTATCACTGTTTTGGCATCTCGCCACTAGTCTTGAGGAAAGGAGAAAAAACAAGGTGAAGACAGAAAGCCTCAGAGGGAGAGATTTCCTTACTTTGCTCGACTACAGCCGGGAAGAGGCAGAGACTATCCTAGATGTGGCTTTGGATCTTAAACGGAGGTTCGCCATCGGCGAGCCCCATGACCACCTCCTGCGGGGCAAGACCCTCTTCATGATCTTCTACAACCAGTCACTGCGGACCCGCAACTCCTTCGAGGCGGGGATGACCCAACTAGGCGGTCATGCCCACTTCCTTGACCCTCAAAAGATCTACACGCCAGCGTTAGAGGGGCGTGAGGTCGCCTATGCAACAGAGCGCGTCTCGGATGTGGCTCGAGTGCTTTCGCGCATGGGTGATGGTATATCTATTCGGTGTTACGGCGACCCGGTAGAGTGGGAGTACGGAGGGGCCCACGCCATCGAGCGTGAGTTCGCTCGATGGGCCGACATCCCGGTGATCAACATGGAGTGCGACAAATACCACCCCTGCCAGGGCCTGGCGGACATTCTCACCGTCAAGGAGAAGTTCGGCGGATTCTCTGGCGTGAAATTCGTCATGTCCTGGGCCTACTCTCCCAGCGCCCATAAGCCCCGCGCCGTCCCCCAGAGCGCCATCATCGCCGCCACCATGATGGGGATGGAGGTGGTCCTGGCCCACCCCAAGGGGATGGAAGTGGACGACGAAGTACTTAAAGCCTGCCAGGGGTACGCCGAGAGATACGGCGGGTCGTTCGCCATCTCCAACGATATGCGAGAGGCGTTAAAGGGAGCCCATGTGGTCTATCCCAAGGCCTGGACAGCAACCGTCATGTACGCTCCGCCGCTGGGCCAACGGGATGAGAGAAAGACGCAAGAGATCTTCGACGCCAACAAAGGGTGGATCTGCGACCAGGAGAAGATGAAACTGGCCCACAAGGATGCCATCTACATGCACTGCCTCCCCTGCGACCGAGGCTTCGAGGTGACCAACGAGGTGATAGACGGGCCCCAGTCGGTGGTCTTCGACGAGGCGGAGAACCGGCTCCACGTCCAGAAGGCGATCATGGCCTTGACCATGCGGTGATTAGGGTAATTGTTAAATCGCTGCCTATCCTTAGAGGATCCCTGTCCCGCAGGGATCCTGAGGGATGGGAAAGACTCCAATCCCTATCGATTAAACCGGAATCGAGGCTTTAGCCGGAGAGTAAGATGAAAAATCACCACCCGCCTCATATCCTCCTTGATGAGACTTGGTACATTGTCACCGCCGCTACACTAAACCACGCCCCCTTGCTCTCAGACGGATATGCCAAGGCTCTCATCCGTGATCGGCTAAGGGATCTCGTGCCGGAATTCGGCCTTACCTTACTCGCCTGGGTAATCCTGGATAATCATTACCACGTGGTCTTCAAAGCCCAGCGGGGCAGTGCTCTCCCTCGATTCTTCGGACGGCTTAACGGCAGCACCTCTCGCCAGATCAATCAGAGCGACGACACAGCAGGTAGACAAGTTTGGCATAATTATGATGATTTCTAGATCACCACCTAAAGGCTCGAATCCAATGAGTGTATGAAGGAGAATAACATGTCCGCAATAGTAATCGTAGGCGCTCAGTGGGGAGATGAGGGAAAGGGGAAGATCACTGATCTACTGGCTGGGGAGGTCGATATCGTAGCCCGCTATGGCGGTGGCGATAATGCCGGTCACACTGTAGTGATAGAAGGCGCCACCTTCAGACACCACTTGATACCCTCGGGCATCCACCACTCCCAAGTCACCTGTCTCCTGGGCAACGGCATGGTGATCAATCCCCAGGGGCTGCTTGAGGAGATGAAGGAACTCGCAGCCAGGGGGGTGGATGTTTCGCCCGGGCGACTCAAGATCAGCGGCAGCGCTCATCTGATCATGCCCTACCACATCGCCTTAGATGGGGCCGCGGAAGAAGCACGGGGTAAGGAAGTCATCGGCACCACCATGCGGGGCATCGGCCCAGCCTATGCCGATAAAGCAGCCAGGACGGGCCTCCGTGTTGCGGATATGTTGGAACATGAATTCAAGGAGAAGGTCCAGAGGGCAGTGAGGGCCAAAAACAAAATGCTAGAGAAGATCCACGGGCTCCCCCCTTTGAACCCACAGCAAGTCGCCGAAGAGTATGTTGGCTATGCCCAGCAACTAACTCCTTATGTGTTCGATACCTCTTTGTTCTTAGAGGGTGCCTTGCGAATAGGCAAGAAGGTGCTGTGCGAGGGGGCCCAGGGCACCTTGTTGGATCTGGATCATGGCACCTATCCTTATGTCACCAGCTCCTCCTCCGCCGCTGGCGGGGCGTTACCCGGTTTGGGCTTCGGCCCACGGTGGATTGAGAGGGTGATCGGCGTGGCTAAGGCTTACACCACGCGGGTGGGAAGTGGGCCTCTCCCCACGGAGCTCACCGATGAGATGGGCGATCACCTAGTGGAGGCGGGTCGCGAATACGGCACTACCACCGGAAGACGCCGCCGTTGTGGGTGGTTAGACATCGTAATCCTGCGCTATGCCGCTCGGATTAACGGCTTGACGGAACTGGCCGTTACCAAACTAGACGTCCTCTCCGGGTTAGACCCTCTGTGGATATGTGTTGCTTACCGCTATGGTGATCAGCGGTTGGAGGATTTCCCCCTCAGCGCTAATATTCAGGCTCAATGCGAGCCCATTTACGAGGAACTTCCCGGCTGGGAGGCGGATATCACCAGGGCCCGATCAGGGGCTGACCTCCCTCCGGCTGCTCTGGGCTATTTGAAACGGGTAGAGGAGTTGGTGGGGCTGCCGATAACCCTTATCTCGGTGGGGCTCGAGCGGGAGCAGACCATAATTACCCCCTCAGAGGCTTTTCCGTGATGTCGCTGATCCTACCGAATTCGCCGTAGAATGGAGGGAACGCACATTTGGAGAGAAAAGCGAAGGTAGAAACGGATATGAAAACAGCAGCCGCCTGCTCGCGAGAAACCTGTAGTGGTTGCCCCATAGAGGGGAAACTGTTGTGCCTGCACTCTCCCAAAGATGTTCTCGATTTTGGGGTTCTGGCCATTGGCTTCTTCATTCCCTTCATAGCAGGCATGACCATCAGCGGATTCTGGATCGGATTGGCTGTTTGGTTTGGATTGGCGGTTATCTTCTTCGGGTATGTGGAAGCCTTGATCCTCTGCCGGCACTGTCCTCATTATGCTGAGCCGGGGTTTACACTGAAGTGTCATGCCAACTACGGCTTTCCGAAAATACCCCGATTCAACCCGCGGCCCTTGAACCGCATCGAGAAGGTTGTCTTCGTGGGGTACGGTTCGGTGCTGCTGCTCTATTACATCCCCTTCTTCATCCTGGGGCAACAATGGCTCTTACTGGTCATCGCCAGTTGGGCAGCACTCACCTGGTTTTGAACACTGCTCCGCACGCAATGTACGCGCTGTTACAACCTGTCCTGCCCGCTAAATCGGGTGCCCGAAGATATCCAGCAGGAGTTCTTTAACAACTACCCGGCTTTTGCTGAAGCATGGAAGAAACGGGAGCAAGAGTGTGTCTAATGCTGCGTTATGCGAAGGCTTTCAAAAATAGGGCTTGGATTTCTAGACTAGGAGTATATCTATGAGCAACAATACCGCGCTACTGGTCATCGACGTGCAGGTATGTAACTTCGAGGATCCCGCACCCGTTTACAGGGGTGGCGACCTTCTTGCGACAATCAGCGGTCTGATTACTCGAGCACGGGCCACAGCAGTTTCCACTGTTTACGTTCAACATTGCGGCCCAGAGGGTGCAATCGACCAGCCCGGCACTCCAGGGTGGGAAATCCACCCCGCTATTGCGCCCCTTGCGGGCGATGTGGTGGTCCAAAAGCATCACCCGGATGCTTTCCAAGACACGAACCTGCAGCGTGAACTGGAATCTAAGGGTATCAAGAGGTTAATCATCACCGGTATTCAAACCGAATACTGCATTGATACTACCTGTCGTCGTGCGTACAGCCTAGGCTACGACGTGACATTGGTCAAGGACGCACACAGCACCTGGGGCACGGATCATCTCACCGCGCCGCAGATTATCGCACATCATAATGACGTATTGGGTGGATGGTTTGCCCAATTGAAAGGGGCGAGCGAGATCGATTTTGACGATCTATCCAGCAACGTCGGCTAAGGTTCGGCTGGTGCGCAGGCCTGCTTCGCTCTTGAAGACTGATTTAGAGGAGGCGCACTGTGATCCAAAAAATCGATTGTATAGAAATCCCCGTGTCAAACATGGAAGAGTCGGTGGGCTTTTATGAAAATGTGCTAGGGCTCAAGAAAACCTATGAGCATCCTGTATGGACATCCTTTGATATAGAAGGTACATCATTTGCTCTCGCAGCCAGTGGTACGAAGGGAAGTGAAAAAGGCGCAAAGATATGCAGAAGTTGTTCTCCTTGTGTGCTCAGGTTCTCAGCCGGAAAGATGGGTCGAGACAAAGAGGCTCCTACTACAACCTCTGTTATCTACCTCGCAGTAGAAAATCTCGATTCGATCTACAGAAAGTTAAAAGAGAAAGGTGTAGAATTCATTGCAGAACCAAAAGAACAGGCTTGGGGCGGTAGGACTGCCGTAATGCTTGACCCTGATAAAAACATCTTAGTCCTAACTCAATATGAATGACCCTACCTCGTAAACAGGAGTTGGATTTCTAGGAGGCAAGTGCCATGAACCTTCACGGTAAAGACCTGATCTGCACCCAAGACTGGGAGATAGAAGAACTGGAGGCGGTGCTCTCTCTGGCCGAGAAGATGAAGGCCCATCGCTATGATCACCCTTATAATAACTGCCTGAACCGCAAGACCTTCTTCATGTTTTTCTATAACCCCTCGGTGCGCACCAGGCAATCTTTCGAGTGCGCAGCCACGGAGTTGGGCGGACACGCCCAGTTCCTGGAGCCCAAGGCGATGCGGCTCAAGACGGCTACAACCCCGGGGGAGACGGTAGAAGACGCCGCCCAGGTGATGAGCCGGTACGCCTGCGGCATCGGCATCCGCATCCTGGAAGACAAGATATCGGCCTATGGGGAGGGCGAGGCGCTTCTGCGGGAATACGCCAAATGGGCTTCCGTCCCCATAATATCTATGGCCCACGACAAATACCACCCCTGTCAAGGGCTGGCCGATGTGATGGGTCTGCGCGCCCACCTAGGCAGGGATTTCCAGGGGAAGAGGTTGCTACAAGTTTGGGGGCATGGAGCCCTGGTCAGGTCCTGGTGCTCGGTCCAAGAGAGCCTCCTCATCAATACCCGCTTGGGGATGGACGTAACCCTATCTTATCCCGAGGGGTATGACCTCGACCCGGAGGTCATCACCGCTTGTGAGGGAAACGCCAGGAGAGCCGGAAGCAGGTTCGAGATAACCCATGACCAAAAGAAGGCTTATAAGGGAGCCGATGTAGTCTATTCCCGCAATTGGATGAGCCCTGAGGCCTACAAAGAGGGGCAACTCGATAAGAAGGGCGAGAGCGAGAGGGCCATGGAGTATAGAGATTGGATCTGCGACCGGGAAAAGATGGCCCTCACCAACGATGCTCTCTTCATCCACCCCATGCCCGTGGACCGGGGCCATGAAGTCTCCGATGAGATAGCCTCTGGCCCCCGCTCCATCATCTACGAGGTGGCGGAGAATAGGTTACACGTGCAAAAGGCGATCATGGCCTTGACTATGGGGGAGATATAGACTAGGTGAAAACGAACACGAAGGAATGCTGCTATTGTGGAGCGCCTGCTGACACTAGGGACCACGTCATTCCGAGGTGTTTGTTTGATGCCTCCGCGGGGCATGATCTGATCACCGTTCCGCCATGCCAAGCTTGCAACGAGTCCTTCTCGAAGGACGAAGAGTATTTCCGCGCCTATATTCTAGCGCAGAGCTATGACAATCCTGAGGCGAAGCGAATATGGGATTCTAAGGTGCGTCGCTCCCTCAAAAGAAGCCCTGGTTTAAGACGACGAATCGCTGGCGAACTGGCTTTGACTGACATCCTGGATCAACCCGGTAGACTTGGGCAGGCTGTTGTGTGGAAGGGAGATGAGAACCGGATCGAGCGTGTATTGAAGAAAATTGTCCAGGGACTGTACTTTCACCACCAGCGTGTGCGACTTGAGGCGAATTCCTACCTATTTTGGCCCAAGCCGAGGGATCCCCTAGTCAATATTTGGCAACGTCTGACAGGGTATAAAATTGGGGGAGACGTGTGTATCTGGTGGCCAGCATTTGCTCGGGGTGCCCCAACGGTATCTATGTGGTGGCTGGTCTTTTACCAAAAAGTCTTGTACATCGCAGCCACGAATGGAACAGCATAACCAGAGAGAGCTCCCTCAACTCCTCCAGGGCTAACCTTTTCGAGTTATGGTATACTGATTCAAAAGCCCCTGAGGAGGAAGATGAGAAAACTAACCACCCTTATGATTCCACTCCTTTTCCTCGCTGCCTGTGCCGGGCCCACAGCGGCGCCGCCCCCCACCTTTACTCCTATGGCTACGCCCACTCCCCTCCCTCCCACAGCGACTCCATCCCTAACCCCACAACCCGAGGAGGCAGCATCCCCAACTCCGCAGCCCGAGGAAGCACCATCCCCAACAGCCCCGGTCGAGGGGCCGCGGATAGTCACCTTCCAGTCCGAAGATGGGATCTCCCTCAGCGGTACCCTCTATGGCTCAGGGGAGGTAGGGGTGGTCCTCTCCCACATGTTCCCTACCGACCAGACTAGCTGGGCTGATATAGCCCAGAAGATGGCTGACCTGGGCTACCTAGTGCTCACCTACGATTTCCGCGGCTACGGCCACTCTGGAGGGCAGGTGCAGATCGATCAAATAGACAAAGACCTTCGGGCGGCGGTAGCCTTCATACGCCAGCAGGGAGCGGGGAAGATGGTGCTGGTAGGAGCCAGCATGGGTGGCACGGTTACGGTGAAGGTGGCAGCGGCGGACCCCGACTTTGCCGCCATCGTGGTATGGTCAAGCCCCCTCGCTTTTAGAGGCTTGACCGCAGAGTTGTCAGAGGCGGCAGCCCTCACCATGCCTGCCCTCTTTTTGGGTGCAGAGGCCGATCCAGCCACCACGGACACACAGCGGATGAGCGAGGCAGCACCCAACGCTGAACTCTTCATATACACCGGTGACGGCCACGGAACCTTCGCCTTGGAGATGGCCCAAGGCCCTGAGGTGGAGGCAAAAATCCTGGGCTTCATCCAAGAGAATGCGCAGCCATGATCATGCTCACCATGGGGCAAAGGACTTATCTCCAAGGAGCTCTCAGCGAACCAGTGAGGGCTCCTAGTCACATTGATAGCCAGTTGAAAAGATGATATAGTTCTTTTATATCAGATCGATTGCCAACCAGGAGGTAACAATGGCTAAGGTAGCCGTAGTAGCTATCGGCGGCAACTCCCTGATCAAGGATAAAGACCACCAAACGGTGCCCGACCAGTTCGCCGCCACTCGGGAGACCTGCATCCACATCGCCAATATGATCAAGCAAGGCTGGGACGTGGTTATCACCCACGGCAACGGCCCCCAGGTAGGGTTCATCCTCATGCGTTCTGAGTTGGCTAGCCACGTCCTGCACACCGTCCCCCTGGACTCCTGTGGCGCCGATACCCAAGGGGCCATCGGCTACATGATCCAGCAGTGCCTGGGGAACGAGTTTCAGAAGCGGGGCATCCAAAAGCCCGTGGCCACCGTGGTTACCCAGGTAGTGGTGGATAAGGACGACCCGGCTTTTGAGAACCCCACCAAGCCCATCGGTCCCTTCTACGACGAGGCGAGGGCCAAGAGGTACCGAGATGAGGAGGGGTGGCATATCATGGAGGACGCCGGCAGGGGCTGGCGGCGGGTGGTCCCCTCTCCCCTACCGATGCACATCGTGGAGCAGGAGGCTATAAAGGCCCTCATCGGGCTAGGGTTCGTGGTCATCGGCGTGGGGGGAGGAGGAATTCCGGTGGTCGAGGAGGATGGTTCCCTGCGGGGAGTGGACGCGGTTATCGATAAAGATTACGCCTCGGGGCTTCTAGCCACCGGCATCAAGGCTGACCTCTTTCTCATCTCCACAGCGGTAGAGAAGGTATCCCTCAACTACGGAAAGCCGAACCAGGTCGACCTAGATGGGATGACTCTGTCAGAGGCCAAGAACTACTTGCAAGAAGGGCACTTTCCTCCGGGGAGCATGGGGCCCAAAATAGAGGCGGTGATAAAGTTCCTGGAGGAGGGAGGTAAGGAGGCCCTTATCACCTCACCAGAGAACCTGGTCCGCGCTCTGCGAGGGGAGACGGGAACGAGAATCACGCCCCATTAGGAGGGAAGATGAGGTATAAAGTTTATCTAGATGTAGAGGAAGGGACCCTCTCTGAGGGAGGCCCCTTAGCCCACATTCCGGCCCTACCCGGCTGCGCCGCCCGGGGGAGAACCAAAGAGGAAACCCTCAGCAACCTCAAAGATCTCCTCAGAGACTACCTTGCTCTTTTCGGCAAGGAGGATGAAAGCCTCCCGGCCAGTGTCGCTGATGTAGAAGTGGATGTGGAGGAGACCGAGGCCCTCACCTTCCCTGAGGATAAGGTGTCCTTGAAGCCGGAGGAGGTGGGGACGCTCTTGCGAAAGATGGAACTCTCTCGCCAAGCCCTGTTGGACACGGTCTCCGGTCTCTCTGACGAGGTGTTGGCTTGGAAGCGCGACGAGGAGTCCTGGGCCATTAGGCGAATCCTAGAACACATCGCCAACGCCGGGTGGTGGTATATCCAGCGCCTCCAAGACTGGCCTCAGTATCCATTTGAGCGGTTGGAAGCGATTCATCGCCACCTCATGAGCGAGTTGGGCAGCCTGGGGCCAGAGGGGTTGAACCGGGTGGTCACCCATTACGGCCGCAAATGGACGCCCCGCAAGGTCCTGCGCCTCCTGCCCACCTACTACCGGTTTCAAAACGAGATCATAAAGAAAGAACTGGCGGCGATGACCAGGGGCGATAAAGAGAGGCTATCCCCTGCTGAACTAGAGAGTTTCCAGGTCGTCTACTTCCAGAGTGATGACCAGCCCTCCGATCTAGAACCCCTTTCGGCGAAGGAAAGGGACGCCCTTCTGAACCAAGTCGAGGTCGGTCGACAGGCGATCCTGGAAACCATCCAGAAGATAGGTCAACTGCCAGCCGAGGACCAGGGGTGGAAGCCCAAGGGACGCACCTTCTCCTTGCGGGAGCGAGCAATGGAGGTGGCCGATGATGAGTGGTGGTTCGTCCTGAACTTAACCGACTGGCCTGATGATCTCTTCGAGAGGCTAAAGGCCATCCGCCAGATGGCTGTGGAGCGTTTAGGAAACCTCACTCCCGAGGAACTAGGGCGAGTCACTATCCACTATGGCGAGGAGTGGACGGCCCGCAAGGTCTTCCGCCGCTTCTTGGAGCATGAAAGGGAACACCTAAGCCAGATCGAGGAGATCCTAGAGGAATACCGAACCCATAAGAGATGAGATGGATCACGTTGTCGGCTTGAAGTGTGTCCTTTGCGGAGAGGAATATGGCACTGACGAGGCGCTCTACGTCTGCCCTAAGCATGGCTATGAGGGCATCTTGGACGTTCAATACGACTACAAACTCATCGGTAAGCGGCTAACCAAAGAGAAGTTGGCCAAAAACCCCGACCACTCCATCTGGCGGTACAAGCCGCTCCTCCCCGTGGGCGCCGAAAGCCCTATCCCCCCTCTTCAGGTAGGCTGGACCCCCCTCTATCGGGCCCAGCGCTTGGGGGAGAATCTCGGTCTCTCGAACCTCTATTTGAAGGACGAGGGGCGCAACCCCACGGCTTCCCTGAAGGATCGGGCCAGCGCCATCGGCGTGGTGAAAGCCCAAGAATTGGGGAAGAGGATCATCACCTGTGCCTCCACGGGGAATGCGGCCTCCTCTTTGGCTGGATTGGCGGCCAGCGTGGGCATGCGAAACGTCATCTTCGTCCCCGAATCTGCCCCCAAGGCTAAGGTAGCTCAACTCCTCATCTTCGGGGCCCAGGTGATCATGGTACAGGGCACCTACGATCAGGCTTTCGACCTCTGCCTTGAGGCCTCCCATGAGTTCGGCTGGTATTCGAGGAATACCGCCTATAACCCTTACCTCTCCGAGGGCAAGAAGACGGCCGCCCTGGAAGTCTGCGAACAGTTGGGTTGGCAGGCCCCGCATAGGGTTTTCGTCTCCGTGGGGGACGGCTGCATCATCGGCGGCTTGCATAAGGGGTTCAAGGATCTCCTGGCTTTGGGCTTCATAGACCGCCTCCCCAAACTGGTGGGCGTACAAGCGGAGGGTGCGGCTCCTCTAGTGCGGGCTTGGGAAACGGGCAAATTTGAGCCTGTCATTCCCCACACCTTGGCCGATAGCATCTCCGTGGGTATCCCCCGGGACAGGGTGAAGGCTCTCCGCGCCGTGCGGGAGACAGGCGGCCAATACGTGGCCGTGAGCGATGAGGAGATATTAGAGGCTATGAGGCAACTGGGAAGAGAAGCCGCTGTCTTCGCCGAGCCAGCGGGGGCAACCGGCTTCGCCGGGCTGGTCAAACTGGCGGACGAGATCGGCCCCCAAGAGTTGATAGTCGTCCTGGTGACCGGGAACGGGCTCAAGGATGTGGAGAGCGCTATCAAGGCCACCAAGGAGCCGCCGAGGATAGCGCCGACGATGGAGGAACTGCGGCGGTTGATGGAAAAGAGGCTCCAGGGTATACTTACATCGACATCTCACAGTTCGTCTTCACCCCGATAGCTTCGCACAAACTGTGCGCAAAGCCATTGAAGGGATGGTCGAAAAGCAAGCGTCATGAAAGTGGCCATCATCCATGACTGGCTAAATCAATACGGGGGGGCAGAACAGGTGCTCTCTGCCCTCCATGAGATCTACCCCGAGGCCCCCATCTTCACCTCTATCTACTGGCCAGAAGCCATGCCTGAGGGGTGGCAAGGGTGGGATATCCGTCCCTCTTGGTTGAACCGCCTCCCTTTCATAAACCAACATCATCAGCCTTTCCTGTCTCTCTATCCCCGGGCCTTCGAAAGTTTCGACCTCACCGACTACGCGTTGATAATCAGCAACAAAAGCGCCTTCTGCCACGGGGTGAAGAGATCGCCAGGAACTCTGCATATCTGCTACTGCCTCGCCCCCACTAGGTTCCTATGGAACTACGAGGAATATGTGGAGAGGGAGAGGATACCTTGGTTAATGCAGGCCTTTCTGCCCCTTTTTATAGATCGGTTGCGCCTCTGGGACCGGGCTGCGGCCGATAGGGTGGATCATTTCGTGGCCATCTCCCAGGAGGTGCAGGAGCGGATCAAGAGGTTCTACCAGCGGGATTCCACCGTCATCTACCCGCCGGTGGACACAGAGAGGTTCCAGTTAGCAAATAGCCCTGAGGACTATTTTCTCATCGTTTCCCGCCTCATCCCTTATAAACGGATCGATATCGCCATCCAGGCCTTCAACGATTTGAGACTCCCTCTCCTCATCATCGGCGAGGGGAGAGACGAAAAGAGGCTCAAAGCCATGGCTGGACCGAACATCGTGTTTCTCGGTCGCCTACCGGATGGGCAGTTGACTTATCACCTGGCCCGTTGCCGAGCCCTCATCTTCCCCGGCCACGAGGATTTCGGCTTGGTTCCCTTGGAGGCGATGGCCTGCGGGAAGCCGGTCATCGCCTACGCTGGCGGTGGAGCCCTGGAGACAGTGGTCGAGGGAGAGACCGGCCTCCTGTTCAGCCAACAATCGACTGAGGCTTTGGCCACGACGGTTAAGGGTTTCGATGATCGTCGTTTTGATCCCCTCGCTATAAGGGCTCATGCGGCCAAGTACGATCGCAAGAGGTTCAAAGCCCAACTGCAGGCGTTCATAGAGGAGAGATGGGCCCAGACGAGAAGAGGAGGATAGCATGGAACTCCGCCAATATGGGAAGATCATAAGACGGCATCTGTGGGTGGTCATCCTATTACCCCTGGTGGCCTTAATGGCGGGGCTTCTCTTCCGCTCCTCCTCCATCCCCCTCTATCAAGCGAGCATGCGCTTCACCATCGGCGTCAACCCTCCCTCCAATACCCCCCTCTCCGGGGAGGACCTCTACAATTATGAACTGGCCTCCGAGTATTTCGCCGACGATTTCAGCGAGATAGTTAAAAGCGGGGCCTTCGCCCAAGATGTGAGTCACCGTCTGAAGACCCAGGGGGTCGAGGTTCAACCGGGGGCTATCCAGGGCTTCACCGTGGCTCAGAAGCAACATCGTATCCTCTCCGTAATCATCACCTGGCCCCACGAGGAGGAGGCCAGGACCATCGCCCAAGCCACCATCGCGGCCTTGGAAGAGGAAGGTCCCAAATATTTCCCCCAACTGGGGGTTGCCCAGGCCCAGGTTTTCGTCATCGATGGCCCCTCTATCCCCGGCTGGACTCCTGTAAGGCTGGGGCCCTCTCTACGGCAGAGACTCGACCTCCCCATCCGGGTGGTTCTGGGTCTCATCGCTGGGGTGGGCCTAGCCTTCCTCCTCGACTACCTCGATGATTCCCTGAGGGAGACGGAGGAGGTGGAGGCTTTGGGGATACCGGTCTTGGGCCGCATCCCCGCCGCTTCTATCTGGGAACGGTTGCACCACGGGAGATAGCCCTTTGCCCGCTATGGGAAGGTGTGGTAAAATTGTTTTTGCCTATTTAGGAGTCGAGAATGGAGTTGAAAAGATACGCCGGGGCCCTTCTTAAGCGAGGGTGGATAATCCTCTTGGTGGCGGTGATAACCGCGGCCAGCGCTTTGGCCTTCGCTAAGATGCAACAGGTGACCTACCGCTCCTCGGCTATCTTGCAGGTTATCCCCGCCCGGCCGGATTTCGGCCTGACGCAAGCCGCGGAGAACCTTCTGAGGCAATTCTGCTTCCAAATCCAGACCCCAGACCGTGCTCAAAAGGTCATCAACCAGTTGGAGTTAGACATCCCACCCGAGAGGTTGCTAGAACATATCACCGCGGCCGCCCGAGCCGACGAGTTCCTCATCCAAATCGACGTGGACTGGCCAGACCCAGAGACAACCCAAGAGTTGGCTAACGCTTTGGCTACGGATTTCGCAGAGTACCAAGCCACCCGTAACCTGGGCATCGACCGCCGCCATCAGGTGGACACCCTCGTTCTGGAGCCCGCTAAATGGGGACACGTGCAATGGCCAAAGCCCACCACTTTGGCCCTCTCAGGAGCCATCCTGGGCTTGCTGCTAGGGGGGCTTCTAGCCTTCGGCCTTGAATACCTAGAGGCTGGTATCATCCGTTCTCCCCAGGATGTGGAGCGCTATGTGGAGGTGGCGGTGATAGGGACCATCCCTGCCGTAAACCCCGAGAAGGAGACTGGCGTTTCACTGCGGCGGCGGAAACGGAGGGGGTCAGATAAGGATCGATCATGGAATTGAAGAAGTATGGACAACTCCTCTGGAGACGCGGTGGGGTCATCATCCTCATCACCATCTTCACCATCTCGGGGGCTCTCCTCTTCGACATGACCCAGAGACCTGTCTACCGCGCCCAAGCCACCCTCCAGGTGGCCCCAGCGGTCTGGGACTACAACATCGTCTTGTCGGCCAACCAACTGCTAACGCAATTCAGCCTCCAGGTTCACAATACCGCTATGGCCCAACGGGTTCTGGATCGTGTTCCGCTGGCGCTCTCTCCGGAAGATCTCCTGAAGCGGGTGCACACCATCCCCGAGGAGGAAAACTTCTTGATCCAGGTCGAGGCCGACCTCCCCGATGGAGAGATGGCCAAACAGGCAGCCAACGCCTTTGCCCAAGAGTTCGTGGAGTATCATGCGAAAAGAAATCTGAACGTAGACCCCACAGAAAGGATAGAGATAGAGGTCCTGAAGCAGGCCAGGAGTTACTGGCAACACTGGCCCCGGACGAAACCCTTGGTCTTGGTAGGAGCCATCTTGGGCTTAGCGATAGGGGCTCTTGCCGCCCTCCTCTTGGAATACCAAGAGGCCGATATCATCCATTCTCCAGAGGATATGGAGCGGTATGTAGGAGTGGCGGTCTTGGGCTCCATCCCCACCATCTCCGCCGGGGAAGGGAGCGCCAACCCTACTCGATGGCCATGGTGGTTCCGCCGTAGATAACTCTAATGCGTACTGATGTGGAGGATGATAATGGCTAACAACCACCAGGAAAGCCTAGTTGCTATTAGCAACCCTCGCTCTCCCATCAGCGAGGCTTATAGGACTTTGCGTACCAATCTGGAGTTCTCCAGCCTGGATAAGCCCTTCAAGACCATGGTCGTCACCTCCGCTGGCCCCGAGGAAGGGAAATCCACCACCCTGGCCAACCTGGCCGTCACCTTGGCCCAGGCGGAAAAGAGGGTGATCTTGGTAGATTGCGACCTCCGCCGCCCCTCTCAACACGAGATCTTTGGAGTGGCCAACGGCATCGGGCTGACCAGCATGGTCGTCGATGAAGAGGCTTTCAAGAACCCTCCCCTACAAGAGACGCCAGTCCTGAACCTGAAACTGCTCCCCAGCGGACCTCTCCCGCCTAACCCTTCGGAACTTCTGGGCTCCCGGCGGATGGAGGAGATCATCGCCACCTTGGGAGAAAGGGCGGACCTTGTCCTCTTCGATGCCCCGCCCGTCATAGCGGTGACCGATGCGGCGGTCTTAGCCTCCAAGGTGGATGGCGTACTACTAGTGATAAACGCTGGCACCACCAAGCGAGATCACGCCCAGCGAGCGAAAGCGCTCTTGGAGAAGGTTAACGCCCGCCTAGTAGGGGCGGTCCTCAACAACGTGCGTATGGATATCACTCTCCACCGCTATTATGCGGAACAGAAACAAGCGTAGAGGGCATAAGGGCGCCGTCTTAACCCGTGCCCGTCCCTCTATCCTCATCGGGGGTACATTATGAAAGGCTTGATCCTCTCCGGCGGCAAGGGTACTCGTCTCTACCCCCTCACCTATACGGGGGCCAAACAACTGGTGCCCGTGGCCAACAAACCGGTCCTTTTCTACGCTATCGAGAACCTGGTAGAGGCCGGGATCACCGACCTGGGGATAGTGGTAGGGGATACCAAAGATCAGATCATGGCCGCCGTGGGGGATGGTAGCAAATTCGGGGCCCAAGTTACCTACATCGAGCAGCCGGTCCCCCTAGGCATCGCCCACGGGGTGCAAATCGCCCAAGATTTTATCCAAAAGGATCGGTTCGTCCTATTTCTGGGCGACAACTTCGTCCGCGATGGCATCGTACCCCTGGTGCGGAACTTCGAAAAGGAGGCTCCAGCCTGTCAGATCCATCTCTACAAGGTCCCCAACCCTCAAGACTTCGGTGTAGCGGAACTGAAGGATGGTAAGGTGGTTCGGCTGGTAGAGAAACCTCAGGTACCCCAGAGCGATCTGGCGGTGATCGGGATATATATGTTCGACCACCACGTCTTCGAAGCGGTGAGCAATATCCAGCCTTCGGCCCGTGGTGAACTGGAGGTCACCGATACCATCCAATACCTCATCGACCAGGGGCATAAGGTCTCTCCCCAAGTCATCGCCGGTGCCTGGATCGACACCGGAAAGCCGGGCGACATCCTAGAGGCCACCCGTCTGGTCTTAGAGGAACTCCAGCCCCGCATGGAGGGAGTGGTAGACGAGGATTCCCAGGTCAACGGCAAGGTGACCATCGAGAGGGGAGCCCAAGTGAAAAAGAGTGTTATCCGAGGGCCAGCCATAATCGGCGAGGAGAGTGAGATCATCAACTCCTATATCGGGCCTTTCACCTCCATCTATCACCACGTACTCATCGAAGACTCGGAGTTGGAATATTGCATCGTCCTGGAACATAGCCGCATCATCGATGTGGAGAGCCGGATCGAAGACAGCCTCATCGGACGGTATGTAGAGATCACCCGCTCTCCTAAGAAACCAAAGGCCTATAAGATGACCCTGGGAGACCATAGTAAGGTAGGGATACTATAGGGGGTACTACCCTAGATCTTGGGAAGAAGGATGCAAAGTGCCTAACGTCAAGAAGTGGCGGAAGAAGAAGCTAGCCAAGCACAAATACCGAAAACTCATGAAGAGGACCCGCTGGCAACGGAAGCGGAAGAAGTGATGCCCAGTTAAGAGAGAGATGAGCACAACTATTTGCCTAGGCAGCGGGATCATCGCTTTGGCTCTAATATCAATATCTTTATCTTTCCTCGCCGCGCGAGCAAGGGCTAGACGAAGGCTAAGGCTCGACGAAGTAGAGCGAGATGCACGGGCTCGCGAGGCCGAGTGGGGGGCCTGGTTTTGAAAATGCGCGCTCTGGAGACCACCCTCATCTATCCCGGCATCGCCGGTTATGGCTTCCGCTCGCTGGGGAAGGGGATGGAAGCCGGCTGGATTAGCCATGGCCTGGCGCAACTCTCCGCCTGCGCCAAGAGCCACGGTTTCCAGGTCAACCTCATCGACCTGCGGGCCCTTTCCAGTTGGGACGATCTGGCCTCAGAGATCAAAAGGCGCCAGCCCCATCTGGTGGGGGTCACCATGATGAGCGTCGATTACAACCCGGCCATGAGATCTATAGAGGTGGTCAAGGAGACAGGCCCCCAGATTATTACCGTGGTCGGCGGCCCCCACCCCACCCTGGTCACCGAGGAGGTGGTGGAGAACCAAAGGATCGACTACATCGTCACCCATGAGGGAGAGATGGCCTTCGTCGAACTATTGCATGCCCTTCAGGATGGCACCCCGCCGTCACGGCGCGTTTTGAAAGGCGAACGGCCGGACCTCGATTCCCTGCCCTTCGTGGATCGGGACCTCTTCCTCCAAGAGTGGCAACGCCACGGCTACTCCCTCGACTCCCCGGAGGTTCCCTTTGTGGAGGAGTTGCCGCCGCCTTTTGTGACTCTCATCGCCGGGCGAGGCTGTCAATACAACTGTAGCTTCTGCCAGCCGGCGGAGCGTATCCTCTTTGGCCGAAAGGTGCGCCGGCGCAGCCCTGAAAACATCATGGCCGAACTGAGGGAACTTCGCGAAAGGTATCGTTTCGCCAGCTTCATGTTCCACGACGACACCCTCACCGAGAATAGACAGTGGGTGACCGAGTTCTGTCAGAGGTATAAAGAGGAGTTTGAACAACCCTTCTTCTGTCAAAGCCGGGCCGATATCATCGTCCGGCATGAGGAGATGGTAAAGTTAATGGCTGAGGCCGGTTGTAGAGGCTATTTCATCGGCTTCGAGAGCGGCAACGATCGGGTGTTGCGCTTTCTACGCAAGGGGACAACCCGGCAGGTCAACCTAGAGGCGGCTCGCATCTGCCGGAAATACGACATCAAGATCTGGGCCAACTACATGCTAGGCATCCCCACAGAGACCAAAGAAGAGGTGAAAGATACCATCTCCATGCTGAAGGAGATAGACCCCGACTACTACAGCCCGGCCTTTTATACCCCCCACCCGGGCAGCGACCTCTATGACTACTGCCTGGAGAATAACCTCTGCCTCATCACCAGTCATGACCAATACCGTCGCAACCCCACGGAGACCAAGATAAGGGGGCAGGAATACGACTTCCTCAGATGGGCTCTTGAGGAGTCTCAACGGCGCACCCCCTGGAACGCCCTCAGGCGCAAACTCCGTTACCTGTGGAAAAGGTACGCCTCGCCACGAAAGGTGGCCAGGAAACTTGCCCGGTCGCTCGCCGGTTAAAGGAGGCCCTCATGGCCGAACAGCCCCAACCCAAATTACGCTATGAGGAGGCGCTCCGGGCGGTGGGGCGCTATGCAGAAGAGGAACGGTTACGCAATATCTGCCTCCTCGAGGTGGAGGGGGGTATGATAATCCAAGGGTGGGCCCTCATAAGCACCCGCGAGGGGTTCAACTACGACCTTAGAACCAAGGTCCTAAGCCACGATGACCTAGAGGGGCTCCTGAAGAGGAAATAAGGATGAAACTCTTCCAAGGGTTGCCCAAGACAGATTACCAGGATCTCTTAAGGACCATCGGCCACTATATCGACCAGAGCGGCTTCACCGATATCCGCCTCATCGAGACCGAAGAGGGGATGATTCTCCAGGGTCGCGTCTCCCCTGCCGGGGACATAAGGGGCCAGAAGAAGACGGAGACCTATCTCCTCACCGTGGAAGATCTCCAAGATCTGATGAGGGAAGCCCGCGTTCGCCGGGGCAAGAAACTGTAGGAGGAGGCCCTGAAAACCCTACTCGTCACCGGGGGGGCCGGCTTCATCGGCTCTAATTTCGTCCACCACATCCTGGAGAGATACCCGGATTATCGTGTGGTGGTCTACGACAAACTCACCTATGCCGGGAATCTGGACAACCTCCACGATCTAGAGGACAACCCCCACTACTCCTTCGTGAGGGGTGATATCTGCGACATGCCCCTTGTTGACCGGGTAATCCAAGAAGAGCGGATCAATATCATTTTGAACTTCGCCGCCGAGACCCACGTGGACCGGAGCATCCTAGAGCCAGGCAGTTTCATCCAGACCGATATTTATGGCACCTATGTTTTACTCGAGGCCGCTAAGAAGTTCGACCTGGAACGGATGGTCCAGATATCCACCGATGAGGTATATGGGGAGGTCATGACCGGCTCTTCGGTGGAGAGTGACCCCATACGCCCCCGGAGCCCCTATGCAGCCAGCAAGGCCGGGGGGGATCTCCTCTGCCTGGCCTACTATACCACTTACACCACTCCCGTGGTCATCACCCGGGGCTGCAACAGCATCGGCCCCTATCAGTATCCCGAAAAGGTGGTGCCGCTTTTCATCACCAACGCCCTCGACGACCTGCCTCTCCCCCTCTACGGCGATGGCTTACAGATGCGAGATTATCAATACGTCATCGACCACTGCCAGGGGATAGACGCCGTCCTCCACCAAGGGAGGATAGGCGAGATCTACAATGTCGCCAGTGGCGTGGAGATCCGCAATATCGATATGGTCAAAGAGATTCTTAGACTCCTTGATAAGCCAGAAAGCCTGATACAACACGTGGAAGACAGGCCCGGCCACGACCGCCGCTACTCCCTGGATACCGCCAAACTAAGGGGGGTGGGCTGGAGGAGCCGCCATACCTTTCGAGAGGCGTTGGAGAAGACGGTCAAATGGTACATAGAGAATGAGTGGTGGTGGCGGAAGATAAAGAGTGGCGAGTATAGAGAGTGGTATGAAAGACAGTATGGGAGGCGGAAGACCATAGCACTCTGAAAAACACCCCCCAATGACCATAAAGCCTAGCGCTGGGCGCTAGGCTTTATTATCGGTTGGTCGCTCTCGCTCAATACTTTATCAAGGAGAAGACATCATACCCTTCTAGTTCATCTATCCCTCTCAGGTCGGTGAGTTCGATGAGGAAGACGATCCCCACCACCTCCCCGCCCAGCCTCTCCACCAGTTCCGCTGTGGCCTTGGCCGAGCCACCCGTGGCTAAAAGGTCATCTACAATGAGCACCCTCTGCCCGGGCTCGATGGCATCGGCGTGCATCTCCAGGACATTGGTCCCATACTCTAACGTATAGGAGGCGGAGATCTTCTCCCCAGGTAGTTTTTCGGGCTTCCGCACGGGGACAAAGCCCGCTCCCAACTCATAGGCCATAGGGGCCCCGAAGATGAGGCCCCGAGCCTCTATGGCCACCACCACATCTATCTCCTTGCCTACGCAACTGTCAAGCAAGGAGTCCACCGCCTCCTGAAAGGCGTCAGGCTCTTTGATCAGGGTGGTGATATCCCTGAAAAGTATCCCCTCCACCGGAAAATCAGGGATGCTGCGTATCATCTCCGCTAGTTCCATGTTGTACCCCCTCCTCTTTAAATCAGTCTAGTTTATCAGAGGATGGCTTCTTTTACAAGCCTAGTCGGTTCGAAAGAGTTCCTCCTCGTATATGCCACTAGCGTTCCAGAAGAGCCAGCCGTTAGCCCCGGCATCGTAGGCCGCTTGCTTCTGCGCCCGATACTCCTCCAGGCCGAAGGGGAGATGGTATTGGTAGTCTGCGTAATGTTGAAGCCAAGGCCGTAGGGGCTTATCGGTGCGGCCTTTTATCCTCATGAGACTCTCGTAAACTACCTCATAGGGGTACTCGCTGGGCCTTTTACCCACCTCCCACTGCAGGAGGCCGGGGGTGAAGGTGGAGGGATAGAGCATGGGGGATAGGTAATCCACATGGGGAGCCACGTTCTCTATCATCTGGCCGATATTGGCCTCGTGGTCCTGCCAAGCGGTGAGGCCGAAAATGTCAGCGGAGGTGAAGACGCCAAAGGGTTCCAGCGCCCCTTCTAACCGGGCCATGAAATCCCGGATGGCCCCATAGCGAGACTCCTCCGTGCTAGGCTGGGAATAGACCAGCGATCCGGTTTCCCCATCGGTGGGGAAGCGGATATAGTCGAATTGCAACTCGTCGAAACCCAGTGCCGCCACCTCGCGGGCGATAGCGATATTATACTCCCACACCTCCTCGCGGAGGGGGTCGACCCATAAAGAGCCCTTTCCATCGGCAAAGAGCGTCCCATCCGGCCGCTTCACGGCCCAATCCGCCCTGCCCTGCGCCAGGACCGAATCTTTGAAGACCACCAGCCGCGCGATAGTGTAGATCTCTCGTTCTTGGCAAAGGCCAAGGAGTTCCTCAACCCCCATCAACCCCTTCTGTTCCGCCCCTATCTCTATGGCCAGAGGGTTCTGGCTATGATAGGCTAGGCCTCCCGAATCCCCCTTTATATCCACCACTATGGCGTTCAACTCCGTGCGGGCTACCATATCGAGGAGAGTCTCTACCTTCTCCCCAAAAGCCAAGAGGCCAAAAGCGATATATATGCCCTTGGCCTGAATGGTGGCCCCCCCAGGTTTCACAGGTTCCAAGGCCACATCCAGGATAGTCGAACGGGGAAGTGTGACTTGGAAATCTTTGAACCCCAAAGCGCTAAAGGTCAAAACCGCCTGGGCAGGTAGATCGGTCAGATAGTAACCCCCGTTAGCATCGGTATGAAAGAGCCTCTCCCCCACCTGAACAACGACCTCTGGAATAGGGGTGCCGGTACTCCCGTCCCTTACCACCCCTTGAAGGGTATGGGGGCGCAAAGCGATCTCCAGGATCCCCTCCCCGCCGTATATCAACTCCTCGCCCTCATAACCCTCCATGGTCAGTTGGAATTGATCTCCCGTCTTAACCCCCTCTATCAGGCTTTGCCCTTGGGCATCGGTTACGAAGGAGTCGTTTCCCCAGGATAGGGAAACCCCTGATAACGGCTGGTCGGTGTAGAGGTCATAGACCGCTACCACTACCCTGCTCCGCTGCAATACTACCTCCAAAGGTGAGTGGCCCTCGTAGATGACCTCTGCCTCATAGTACCCCTCGGCCAGGACAGAGATCTGGGCCCCTTCCTCCAAGCGCCGTAGGAAGAAAACCCCCTCCGGGCCTCTCTCCGCCGCCTCTTTCCCCGCGAAGACGATCGCCTCTGCGATGGGTAGCCCCTTCTCATCCTTCACCTCTACCACCATGATCCAGGGCTGGAGGAGTATCTCTTGGACTTCCTCTCCCCGAAAAACCGCCTCCCCGGGCTCATATCCTGGGGCGATGATAGAGATAGTGGCCCCCCTTCTCAGGCGACGAACCATAAAACTTCCCTCAGCATCGCTCCAGGTGATCTGCCTCCCTGTAGAGATCTTGGCCCCAGGGATGGGCTCTCCACTCTCTCCATCTCGCACGGTGCCTATCAGGAGGTTAGGACGAAGGATCAACTCTAAAGGGAACTCCTTAGCGAAGAGCCCTCCCACCTCTATCTCTCCCTTGGTCTCCAGATACCCCTCCGCCTGGACGGAGACGGCCAGGGCCCCCCTCAAACCCTGAATCTGAAACCGCCCCTGGTCATCTGTGACCTGGACGGTCTCGCCAACGGTGACCACAGCACCGGCTAGGGGCAGCCCCGAGAGCTCATCGGTAACTACCCCCAGAACCACCTTCTCGTCGAGATAGAGGAACCAGATCATCACTGCCGCCAACAGCGAGAAAGTCAAGAGGGTGAAGACTACCCCCTTTATCAAGAGGCCATAACGGCCGACAAGAAGCCGCCTCCTGCCCTCTTCCGCTTGACCATAACTTTCCTTAAAAATCGGCCTCCTCCTTAGATTTTAAGGTCTAACATATTGTCAGAGGATAACTTCTCTGCTACAATAGAAAACGGTTTGGGGAACGGGCTCATCTTCCCCCAAGAGCCTTGGCCCGTCTTGGCCCGGCGGCTTACCCCAGGGGGAGAGACCCCTCATGGCGTCCCATCGTTTGGAGGATCCTTCGCTCCCAGGGTTGGGGCACCAAAGTAAGACCCCGCAGGTACATTTGTACCACCGAAACTTATCAAGGACAACCTAGTGCGCTCGGCAGCCTGAGGGAAGTAAGCATCCCTCCCAATCTTGGGAGGCTGCCGTTTTTCTCCCGCCCAGGAGAGGTCATAGAGAGCGTGGACGCCCATCGAATCTGGCAGGCCGCCCAGGGTGAGCTACAACTCCAGATGACCCGGGCCACCTACGACACCTGGCTCAAAGAGACCTTTGCCGTCTCCTACGAGGACGGCCTTCTTATCGTGGGGACGGAGAGCCCCTACGCCAAAGAGTGGCTGGAGAACCGCTTCTTGGGCACCATCAAGAGGACTCTGGCGGGCATTCTGGGTCACACAGCAGAAGTTAGATTCATAGTCAAGACGCATCAGGCGCAACCCTCCCCGCCCCTCCTATCCGTTCAGAATCCTGCCTGGCCTGGCGCGTGGCAGGCTAGGGACGGATCCTCTCCTTCGGATTCTGCCCGTACCTCGCCCCTCCCATCTTCGCTCTCCCTTAACCCCAGATACACCTTTGAAACCTTCATCGTGGGGAATAGCAACCGCTTGGCCCATGCCGCCGCCTATGCCGTGGCCCATAAGCCTGCTGAGGCTTATAACCCCCTCTTCCTCTACGGAGGCGTGGGGTTAGGGAAGACCCATCTCCTCCATGCCATCGGGCATGTGCCCCTCGCAAAGGACTTAAGGGTTCTTTACATCTCCTCGGAGACTTTCACTAACGACTTGATCAACTCCATCCGCAACCAGACGACCGAAGAGTTCCGTTTGAAATACCGCCATATAGACCTACTCCTGGTGGACGATATCCAGTTCATCGCTGGAAAGGAGAGCACTCAAGAAGAGTTTTTCCACACCTTCAATACCTTGCGTGCTGCTAATAAGCAAATCGTCATCTCCAGCGACCGCCCGCCAAAAGCGATCCTCACCCTAGAGGAGCGGTTGCGCTCCCGCTTTGAATGGGGGTTGATAGCCGATATCCAGCCTCCCGATCTGGAGACCCGTACCGCCATCCTCCGCTTCAAGGCAGAGAGCCTGCCCCGGCACCTCGGCCCCTGCCCCATCCCGGCGGAGGTGATCGATTTTTTGGCCCATAGGATCCAAAGCAATATTCGGGAATTGGAAGGGGCTCTCAACCGGGTGATGGGCTACGCCAGCATGATGGCCTGCCCTCTCACCGTGGAGGTGGCTAAGGCCGCTCTCCAAGATATCACCCCCCATCGCCCCCCCTCCCTCCAAGAGATCGTAAAAGCGGTTGCTCACTTCTATGGACTCTCGGTGGAGGATCTCGAAAGCCCTCGCCGCAGTAAGGCGGTGGCCTTCCCTCGCCAAGTGGCTATGTATCTAGCCCGCGAAGAGACCGCTGCCTCTCTCCTGGAAATCGGTAGGGCTCTAGGCGGCCGAGATCATTCCACCATTCTCTACGGCTACGAGAAGATATCTTCCCTCGCTGAGGAGGACTCTTTACGGCGAGAGTTGCTTTCCATCAAGGAGATACTCTACCATGCTCTCCCTTAGACCAGGGTGCTCTTCCTAAGGGTCTTGCCCGAGCCCCTCCAGGTCCCGAAGCAATGGAAGCCCTTTTTTCAATGTTTGTGGATAACTCCCCCTTTTCCTGTGGATAACGTCTCCGGTCTGGGGATAACTTGGGGCTTACACAGCGATGGAGAACCCATCACCTCTTCCCCGCCCTGCTCCCCTCCATCCCATACATACCTTCTCCACCGATTGCTAGACCGGAATAGAACCCGGGCCAGGCTAGCCTGCGGGTTTTTTCACCTTTCAACCGGTCCTACTACCACTACTATGATATATAGGTTAGAAGTTAGTAAGTATAGAGGGGTAGGATGAAGGTGTCAATATCTGATGTGTTTGATTCTTGCCTTTGAAATGGATTTATAGTATCATATTTCAAAAGTCACACCGATTTTTGGGGAAGGAGGTGATAGATAGAGATCACTCACAAGTTGTGAGGGTATAAAATTCGACCGAGAAAAGGAGTTAAGAGATGAGAAAGTATACAATTTTCTTCTTGGGCTTGGCTTTAATTGCAACTTTGGTGGTTTTGGCCGGGTGCAAGCCGGCGGAGCCGGCCCTGGGGACGGAGGGCAACCCCATCGTCCTGGCCTTCGTGCCCTCGGGTGAGGCCCCGGAGATCATCGCCAGCGCGGAGACGGTAGCGGACCTCCTGTCTGAGAAGACGGGTTACGTCATCGAAGGTAGCGTGGCCACCAGTTACTCGGCGGTCATCGAGGCCATGGGCGCCGGAAAGGCCCACGTGGGCACGCTAGCCACCTTCGCCTATCTCCTGGCCAACGAGAAGTACGGCGTCGATGTGGCCTTGGTCAGCGTCCGCTACGGGAGCCCCTACTACAAGGGCCAGATTATTGTGGGGGCCGATACAGGCATCACCAAGATCGAGGACCTAGCGGGTAAGACTATGTGCTGGGTCGATGCCGCCTCCACTTCGGGTTACATCATCCCGCGCATCATGCTCAAGGCAGCGGGGGTGGATCCAGACACCGACCTGGCTCAGCAGATAGAGGCCGGCTCCCATCCCAATGTCGTCCTAGCGGTCTATAGTGGGGACTGCGATGCGGGGGCCACTTATATAGATGCCCGGGGCACCATCGAGGATGAGAACCCCGATGTCAACGAGAAGGTGGTGGTCATCGCCGAATCGGATGAGATCCCCAACGATGGCCTCCAGTTCATCAAGGATTTCCCAGCCGACATGAGGGAGGAGATCGTCAACGCTTTCCTGGAGATCATGGCCACCGAGGAGGGTGCAGAAGCCATGGGAGCGGCCTATGGCTGGGACGAGGTGGCGGAGAAGGACGATTCCTTCTATGACCCCTTCCGGGCAACCCTCGAGGCCGCCGGTGTTAGCGTCGAGGAATTGGCCGAGTAGGCAAGGGTGGTCGTTGCGCAAGGGTAGAGAAGGGGACTCTCCTTTTCCCCCTTCTCTACCTATATAAGGGTAGGATATCGTGTTACAGGTAGAGCATCTGACCAAGATCTATGAGGATGACACCCTGGCCCTAGACGACGTGAGTTTCGAGGTGCCGGACGGCGAGTTCTTGGTGATCTTAGGCCTGAGCGGAGCGGGAAAATCGACCCTCCTTAGATGCATCAACCGCCTCATCGAGCCCACCGAGGGGAGGATCATCTGGGACGGGATGGAGATCACCGCCGCCTCGGGCGAGGAGTTGCGCCGGATCCGCCGCCACATCGGCTTTATCTTCCAAGAGTTCAACCTGGTGGAGCGGTCCTCGGTCCTGACCAATGTCCTCTCAGGGAGGCTAGGGTATGTCAACCTTTGGCAAAGCATCATCCGCTTCCCCAAGGAGGAAGTGAAGAGGGCTATGGGGAACCTGGAGCGGGTGGGCATCGCCGATCTGGCACCTAAGCGAGCCGATGACCTGAGCGGCGGGCAACGGCAACGGGTGGGCATCGCCCGGGCCCTGATGCAGGAGCCCAGGCTCATGCTGGCCGATGAGCCGGTGGCTAGTCTGGACCCGGTATTAGCCCACTCTATCCTTAGGTATCTGGAGCAACTGAACCGAGAAGACGGCATAACCGTCATCTGTAGCCTCCACTTCCTGGATTTGGTCCGCCGCTACGGTACCAATGTAGTGGGACTGAAGGATGGGCGGGTGGTTTTCCAGGGGCGTCCCGACGAGATCACCGACCAACGCTTTAAGGAGATCTACGGCCAGGAGGCCGAGCGGATCACGGTTACATAGGGGGCAACATGGAAGGCAAGAAGTCACCCCTTCTCAGTTCACTCCTATCGGTCGTCCCTGGCCTAGGACAGATATACGCTGGGGCTCTCTCGCGAGGGGCGATCCTCCTCCTGAGCATGGCCATCACCACGCTCCTGATATACTGGCGGGAGAGCAACTTCCTCTTCATCGGCATCATCCTAGTCTGGTTGTGGAATATCTGGGACGCCTACAACCTGGCACAGGGGAGGCGGGTATCGCCTATACCGCCCTTCCTTATCATAGCCATCACTATATATGTGATCGGCTGGGGGGTAACCCAGATAAGGGTTTTGCGCCTGATAACCGATGTGGCGGACATCAAGCCCCTAGTTTCCGACCTCCTGCAACCCGCTATCCTGGAACGGGGCATGGAGACGCAGGTGGGCGAAATTCTCTTCGAGGTTCCTTGCTCCGATTCTCCTCCTCCGAAGGGCACCCCTCTGGAGGACGAGCCCTACCTCATCCTCTTGGACAAGACGTGTGGGGAGGAGGCCGATACTTTTACGGTAGAGGGCGGGAACTTCTGGCCCTCCTCTCAGGGTCAGATATGGTGGGTAAATATGGCCGGGGAGATGCAGCGTCGGATTCGCCAAGAGGGCGAGTATCTGAGATTCGAGACTGACGAAGAGGGGAATATCTCGCCCCTCACTGTCGTCGTGCCCGCGCCATGGGGTGAAGCCGTAGCCGTAGGCATAGGGCCCCAACTGAACCGCCTCCAGGCGCGGCTTCAGCGCGAAGTAGGAACCCTCCACCTCAGCGAGACCTTCTTTCTGGTGGCGGAGAAGATGATAGAGACCATCTTCTTGGCCCTCATGGCCACCACCTTAGCCATAGTCTTAGCCATCCCGGTGAGTTTCCTGGCGGCGCGGAACCTGATGGGTGGCAACCCCCTCACTATGGGGTTCTACTACCTGACGCGCACTATCCTCAATATCCTCCGCTCTATAGAGCCCCTGATTATGGCTATCGTCTTCGTGGTCTGGGTGGGGCTGGGCCCCTTCGCTGGCGTTCTCGCCTTGGCTGTCCACTCAGTCGCCGCCCTGGGCAAACTCTACTCCGAGGCCGTGGAATCGATCGACGCTGGCCCCATCGAGGCCATCACGGCTACGGGGGCCAACCGTCTGCAGACCATCGTCTACGCCGTAATCCCCCAGATTGTGCCCCCTTATGTGGCCTTCACCGTCTACCGTTGGGATATAAACGTCCGCATGTCCACCATCATTGGCTTCGTGGGCGGGGGAGGGGTCGGCTTCCTCTTGCAGCAGTGGATTCGCCTCTTGATGTACGAGGAGGCAGGAGTAGCCGTCTGGGCTATCGCCATCGTGGTGTGGGCCCTGGACTACGTGAGTGCCATCGTGAGAGAGAAGATCGTATAGGCTAGCAGGGCGAGACCTCTCTTTGGGGACGGCATCTTTCGGGGCGTGAAGGAAAAGAGGAGATGGGTGAGTTGCCGTGGGCGGTGGTCATCGGAGCGGCCAGCATCGACACCAAAGGCCGGGCCAGGGGGGGGTTGATCCCCGCCACCTCTAACCCCGGCCAGATCCGGGTCAGCGCTGGGGGCGTGGGTCGAAACATAGCCGAGAACCTGGGCCGCTTGGGGGTCCCCACGCTCCTCCTCTCCGCCGTGGGCGATGATGAGGCCGGGAGGCATATCTTGGAGGTGACCGCGGCTGGTGGAGTCGATGTAAGCCAAGTGATAGTCTCTCGCTCCCGCTCCGCGGCCTATCTAGCCGTCCTGGATGAGAAGGGGGCTATGAGGCTCTCCATCGATGATATGGCCATCATAGAAGAGGTCACCCCTCGCTATATCTACGACCGCCGACGCTTTATCAAGGGGGCGAAGATGGTGGTGATGGATGCCAATCTGAGCCCGGCGGCGATAGCCTCCGCCCTTCGGGTAGCCACCAAGGCTGGGGTCCCTGTCTGCATGGACCCGGTATCGGTAACCTTGGCTCCCCGCCTGAAAGAGCATCTCTCCTACCTCTCTATCATCACCCCCAACGCACAAGAGGCCGAGGTCCTCTCCGAATCCCCTGTCAGGGACCACTTCGAAGCGACCGCTGCTGCTCAGAAATTGGTCTCCTTGGGGGTGGGGGTGGCGATCATCACTTTGGCTGAAGAGGGGCTCTGTTACGCCACCTCCCAGGAGATGGGCCATATCCCGGCCATAGACTGCGAGGTGGCGGATGCTACCGGGGCTGGCGATGCCCTCACCGCCGGGGTGGTGTACGGTCTGGTAAACGGCTTCCCCATCTCCGAGGCTGTTCGCTTGGGCGTCTCGGCCGCCACCTTGACCCTCACCTGTACCGATACCGTCTGTCCAGATCTCAGCCTGGAGCGACTCTACGATCGGTTAGTGATCTAGGCTTCGCGCTCAACATCGCGGCGCCATATAAGGGGTCAGCATGACCCACCCTCTGCTCGATGAGGAAGCGTTAAAAGCACCGCTTGTAGCCCTGGAGTCGGCCCTCATCTCCCACGGCTTCCCCTATCCCCAGAACCTGGAGACGGCGCAGGCCATGGAGGAGATCGTCAGGGAGGGGGGAGCCACCCCTGTCACCATAGGGATCATCGGAGGTGAGCCCAGGATCGGCCTGTCGCTAGAGGATCTGAAGTGCTTGGCCGAGGGGCGAAGGGTGCGCAAGGTGAGCCTTCGGGATCTCCCCTTAGCCGTAGCCCGCCGATGGGATGGGGGGACGACGGTGTCTGCTACCCTCTATCTAGCCCATAAAGCGGGCACAAGAGTTCTGGCTACGGGAGGGATTGGAGGGGTCCATCGGGGCGAGGGTGGGGATCTCTCCGCCGACCTTTTCGCCCTGGCTTGGACTCCCTTGGTCGTGGTCTGCTCGGGGGCGAAGGCGATCCTTGACTTTTCCGCCACCTTAGAATGGCTGGAGACCTCTGGGGTTCCCGTTATCGGTTATGGCACCGATGAGTTTCCAGCCTTCTACTCTCGAAGTAGCGGCCTGCCTTTAGAGCAAAGGGTGGATACCCCCCAAGAAGTGTCGGAGATAGCCCGGGCGCGGGATGAGTTAGGGCTATCGACCGCCATACTGGTAACTGTCCCCGTGCCGGAGGAAGACGAGGTACCCCGTGCTCTGGTGGAGGAAGCGTTAGCCAGGGCGTTGGAGATGGCAGAGGGCCAAAGCGTTAGGGGAGCAGCCTTGACGCCCTTTCTCCTGAGGCAACTGAACGAATTGACGCAAGGGCGCACATTGAAGGCCAATATCGCCCTCCTTAGGAATAACGCCCTGGTGGCTGCCGAGGTCGCCCTGGCTTTAGCCAGGGCATGATAAATCGATGAGCAAAAAGGGTGCTCACCATCGAGCACCCTTTTTAATGTGGGCATACGAAGTGGCTACGCCTCTTTGGTGAAAACTATCCCTGTCTCATCGGCATCCACCAGCACCCTGTCTCCCCCTTTCAACTCTCCCTTGAGGATCCGCTTGGAGAGGGGGCTTTCCACCTCCTGCTGAAGGAGCCGCTTCAGGGGGCGGGCTCCGAAGGAGGGGTTGTAACCCCTCTCCGCCAGGAGATCCCGTGCCTTGTCGCTCAGCTCGATGGCGATCCCTCGCTCCAGGAGACGCTTCTGGATATCGTTCATCTGGAGGTCCACGATGGCTTTGATATGCTCCGGCTTGAGGGTGTGGAAGATGATCACCTCGTCGACCCGGTTCAGGAACTCGGGCCGAAAGGTCTTCTGCAACTGCTCCCGCATCTGGGCCTGCATCTCGGAGTCCCTATCCCCCTCCTCACCGGTGCGGAAGCCCAAGGTGCCTCCCCGTTGGGCGTATTGGGTCCCGATGTTGGAGGTCATGATCAAGACCGTATTCCTAAAGTCCACCGTCCGCCCCTGGCCATCGGTGAGCCGTCCCTCGTCGAGGACTTGCAGTAAAGCGTTCCATACATCGGCGTGGGCCTTCTCGATCTCGTCGAAGAGGACCACTTGATAGGGCCGTCGGCGGACCGCCTCGGTGAGTTGCCCCCCTTCACCGTACCCCACGTAACCCGGCGGGGCCCCGACGAGGCGGGAGACAGTATGTCGTTCCTGATATTCGCTCATATCCACCCGCACTAGAGCCTCCTCATCGTCGAAGAGGAACTCGGCCAGCGCTTTGGCCAACTCTGTCTTCCCCACCCCCGTGGGCCCCAGGAAGATGAAGGAGCCGATGGGGCGTCGGGGATCTTTCAGCCCCGAGCGGCCCCGCCGTATGGCGTCGGCCACGGCGGAAACCGCCTCCTCTTGCCCTACGATCCGTTGGTGGATCCTCTCCTCCATAGTGAGGAGTTTCTCCGCTTCCGTTTCCATCATACGGCTCACTGGTATCCCGGTCCAGGCGGCTACGATCTGGGCTACATCCTCCTCGTCAACCACCTCATCTATCCCCTTTTCCCTGCGCCAGGCGCCCAGTTCTGCCTGATACTCCTTCTCCAGCTGCAACCGCTGGCTCTTGAACCTCGCTGCCTGCTCGTAATCCCTCTTCTGCCAGGCCTCCTCCTCTTTGGTTTGGAGCCCTTGGAGGCGGTTCTTCTTCTCTTTCAGTTCTTCCGGCAACCCGAACATGTCGATACGCAATTTGGCCGCCGCCTCATCGATGAGGTCCACCGCCTTGTCAGGGAGATACCGTTCAGTCACATACCGGTGGGAGAGTCTTGCCGCCTCTTCTAGGGCCGCATCGGTGATGGTCACCCCGTGGTGCTCTTGATACCGCTCCCTCAAGCCCTGGAGCATCTCGATGGTCTCCTCCACCGAGGGCTCCTCCACGTAGATGGGGGCGAATCGGCGCTCTAAGGCCCCGTCTTTCTCGATGTGATTGCGGTACTCATCGAGGGTGGTGGCCCCGATGCATTGCAACTCCCCGCGAGCCAGAGCGGGCTTCATCATGTTCGAGGCGTCGATGGCTCCCTGGGCCGCTCCGGCCCCCACCACGTTGTGTAACTCATCGATGAAGAGGATTATCCCTCCATGAGATCGCTGTACCTCTTGGAGAGCGGCTTTGAGCCTCTCCTCGAACTCGCCCCGGAAGCGGGAGCCAGCCACCATGCCGCCCAGATCCAACTCTACAATCCTTCTGCCTACCAGGTTTTCCGGAACATCACCAGCGGCGATCCTCTGGGCTAACCCCTCGACGATGGCTGTCTTCCCCACCCCTGCCTCGCCGATAAGGACAGGGTTGTTCTTGGTGCGGCGGGCCAGGACGCGCATGAGGCGGAGGATCTCCGTCTCTCGACCGATCACGGGGTCCAGCCGGCCCTCCCGGGCTAGTTGAGTTAACTCTCGACCGTACCTTTCCAGTATCCGATATTTGGTCTCCGCTTGAGGATCTGTCACTTTCTGTCCCCCTCTTATCTCTTCGATAGCCTTATAGGCCTCATCTTTGGTCACACCAGCATCTTGGAGGATGGCGCTAGCGGCGCCACCCCCCTCGCCGACTATGGCTAGAAAGATGTGCTCTGTGGAGACATACTCGTCCCCCAGATGCTTTGACTCCTCCATGGCTACGTCTATGATCCGCTTCACCCTAGGGGTGACATAGATCTGGGCTTGGGAGGCCGGGGGGCTAAACTGGGTAGGTGGGCTGGTGGATAGGACATCATCTAGCCGCCCCCTTATCATCTCCACATCTGCTCCTAACTTGTCGAGAACCTGGGGGATAACGCCTCCTGGCTGCTCGATCAAGGCCAGAAGCAAGTGCTCCGCATCCAGTTGGCTATGCTTATACCGTTGAAGGACCTCTTGGGATTGAGCGATAGCCTCTTGGGCCCTTTGGGTGAAACGATCGAAGGGCATCACGGCGCTCACCTCTCTTCCTTTAGGTAGGAGGCCACCAGATGAACTTTAAGCGGGCGCAAGGGGGGCCAATCAGTTAGCCTCTCCAAGAGCACGCCCAACCTAAAGAAAGCATCGTTGAAGGCGATATACGATGGATCTCCTACATAGTAGAACTCTTCGTTTCTTAACCCCACCTGGTGTAGTTTCGTGTCTAGCCGTCCTTTGGAATTGGCTCGGTAGAGGGCGGGGAAGATATCCTTAGATTGACGCCCATATAGGGTATGCACCAGCCAGTGGCGGAGACGGGCGGGGATGAGACGGCTAATCAAGGTGACATAACTCCAGGCGTTGGGGGTCAGGAGCAAGAGGTGTCCCCTCTTATTCAGAACCCTGGCCATTTCACGGAAGACGGCGTCTGGCTCCTCCAAATGCTCAACCACCCAGCTGCAAAGGACGACATCGAAGGAGCCTCCTGGAAAGGGCATGGTAGCCAGGCTCCCCACCACCAGTTGTTTGAGACAGCGATGCTCTCGCAGGGAAGTCAAGTCGGTGTCCAGCCCCACCGCCTGTCTTGCTTTCTCGGCGTAGAGCTCGATCACCCCCCCTCGACCACAGCCGGCATCGAGCACCCGGGCTTTGGGGGCGAGATACCCTCTCACCAAACCCTCATAAATAGAGCCGCTATGCTTGTATCCGGGCTTCATGGCTTGGTAGATAGCCCGGTATCTATTCTGCTTCTCTAGGGGTATCATCACCAAGCCCCTTAACTCCCAGTTGGCGCAGTCTGGAGCGTAGCCGCGCCATCTCTCTCTCGAACTCAGCCTCCATCTGCTCCATCTCTGCTCTCATTTTGTTCATCTTGCGAGCCATGTTCAGGATCACCTCTACCCCAGCCAGGTTAACCCCCAGTTCATCTGTTAGGCGGGCGATGCGGCGTAGCCTCTGGACATCCCGAGGTGAATAGAGGCGACGGTTCCCCTCAGAGCGGGTAGGCTGCACCAGCCCTAAGCGCTCGTAGTAGCGTAAGGTTTGAGGGTGTAGGCTTACCATCCTGGCGGCCACGCTGATTATGTAACAGGGCTCATCATCTTTTGGCAGATGTTCCACCATCCAATTCACCTCTCTTGGCGCAACCTCTTAAGTTCTTCAAACAGTTCCCGCTCCTGCGGCGTTAATTTCTGAGGCATTCTCACTTTCACTTTGGCGTGAAGATCGCCTCGCTTTTGGGGGTCCTTCAGATTAGGCATCCCCTGCCCCTGGAGACGGAAGGTCTTGCCGCCTTGGGTCTCTGGGGGGATCTTCAACATGATATCGCCCTTCGGGGTAGGCACTCTAACTTCCCCTCCCAAAAGGGCGGTATAGAGATCCAAAGGGACCTCAACATGGAGATCATCGCCCTCTCGTTTGAAGCGGGGATGGGGGGTCATCTTAACCCTCAGATAGAGATCCCCCCTGGCTCCGCCGTACCCCCCGCTGCCTTCCCCGGCCATCCGTACTCGGGAGCCGGTCGCCACGCCGGGCGGGATCTTCACCTCTAAACGGCGGCCATCCTTGGAGAGGATCCTAGTAGTGCCTCGGAACGCCTCCTCTAGGGTGATCTCCACCTCTTGTTCGTAATCTTGGCCTTGACGGGGAGCGGTGCGCCAGGAACCCCGGGGCACCCCTCCGAAGATAGCCTGGAAGAAGTCGGAGAAGCCACCCAGACCACCTAGGATCTCATTCAGGTCGCCATACTGCACGTGGACCCGCCCCGGCTGTCCCGTGGACCAGCGCGTCCAGTTGAAACCCGAGGGGTCTCCCCCCATCCTCTGCCATTGGCGCCAACTGCTCCCCAACTGGTCGTACTTCTGGCGCTTTTCAGGGTCGGAGAGAACCTCGTAAGCCTCGTTTATCTCTTTGAACCTCTCCTGGGCCGAACGGTCTCCAGGGTTCACATCAGGGTGGTACTGGCGGGCCAGCCGACGATAAGCCTTCCTTATCTCCTTCTGGTCAGCCTTCCTCTCGACCCCCAGGGTCTTGTAGTAATCTTTGTACTCCATTATCGATTGACCACCGCTCTACGAATATTATAACATCTTAGCGCAATTTTGTCAACTATCTTGATAAGTTATTATAAAGAGACTTGACAAAGAAGACTAAAGACGCTATAATAATGGTGAAGAACCCTTGAGAAGGAGGTGTAGCCATGAGCATCACTCGTTGGGAACCTTTTAGGGGTCTGATCTCCTTGCGGGAGGCTATGGACCGGCTCTTCGAGGAGAGTTGGGTTCGGCCCCGCGCAGGGTGGCTCTTGCCCACCGAGGAGACCTTGGCTATTGATATCTATGAAACGCCCGACAACGTGGTGGTGAAGACCGCAGTCCCTGGTGTCATGCCGGAGGATATCGACATTACCATCACCGGCAATACCCTTACCATCGTGGGCGAGACCAAGGCCGAGGAGAAGGTGGAGGAGGAGAACTACATCCGTCGTGAGCGGCGATACGGCCGTTTCTCCCGTTCGGTAGCCTTACCTAGCGGCGTGCAAGGGGGGAAGGCCGAAGCCACCTTCGAGCACGGTCTCCTCACCCTCACCATCCCCAAGGCCGAGGAGGCGAAGCCCAAGGTCATCAAGGTGAAGAGCAAGTAAGCCCTAGGGAGAGGGGACGGGGTGATCGCTCCGTCCCCTCTTTTAGTGCAAGGCTTGCACAACTTGATCCGCGGCCTCTTGGGGGGTGGCGTTGCCGCTCAAAACATCTACTACCGCTTGCTGGAGGGCGGTGGTTATCTCCTCGTTGGGGGGGCGGAAATAGACCGCTTCCATTTGACGCCGCACGAAGAGCCGGTAGGTGGTATCCTCTATCGCTAGGCGGAGGGCCGAACGGCCGGGGGGTAGGTGACCACTGGCCTGAGCCCAAGCTGCGAGGTTCTCTGGGGTCAAGAACCATTGGACGAACTCCGCCGCTGCTGCCTGACGGCGGGGATGGGGAGTTAAGAGCAGGAAAGCCCAACATCGGGCCATGGTGGCCCGGGCCCCGTTCTTGGTGGGGAGAGGAGCATAGGCTACCCCAGCTCCCTCCATGAGGAGGTGTCGAGAACTGACGTTCGCCATGGCCGCCCCGCCCTTCTTGAAGAGAGCCCAGGAGTCATCGAGGCTCTCCATCTCCAGAACGGAAGGAGAGATATACCCTGCCTCATATCCGTCGCTGTAAAACTCCAGCACTTGGGTTAGAACCGCCCCATCTAAATCCGGGTTCCCCTCCTCATCCACCAGGGAGCCGCCCAAAGCCAGATACTGGATGAGGAAGGAATTGGCGCCCTCCTCGCCCCCGGTGGGAAAAGCGTAGGTGGTCTCCTGGCTCCGCAACTCATACCAGGTGCGAGGTGGACTATCTATGAGGGAGGGGTTATAGACCAGATGTTCTATATCGAGATGAAAGGGAAGGGCTATGAGTTGCTCCTCCTTGCTAGTCGCCTGGCGTATGCGGGGGAGGAGGTCTTCGGCCACCTCCTCGGGGATGAGCCCCTCCCAGGGCTGGAGGATCTCCTTCCCCAGCAGGGACTCCACTTGGGAGAGGTCGATGGTCACCAGGTCGGGGAGGGTCTGGGGGGCCACGGCACTGGCCGTGAGGAGGAAATCCAAAATACCCCCCTTCCCGTAGGGCCGCTTGGGCACGAATTGGATGGCGATATCGGGATGCGCCTCCTGGAAAGTTTGATATATCCCCTCCATCACCTGCCCGGTAGGGGTATCAGGAGAGGGGATGAGGGCTTCCGTAGTCCAGAGGGTGAGGGTGATAGTCGAGGGGGGGGTGGTATAGGGAGAGGGCGAAGGCGTAGGGCTCTTGGCGACTGTAGGGGAGGGTAGAGGAGTGGCTTCTGGCGTAGGGGTTTCGGCCGCGGCGCACCCCAAGAGCGCCATGAGGATGAGGGAAACCACAAGGGAGAAATAGATCCCATAACTAGAGACCTTAGACATATAGGCTCCTTTCAAAAAAGCAAACCCATTATAGCACAGTAGGTCGCTCTTGGCATGAAGTGGGAGTATAATTAAGAAGATGATGGAACTTCTGGAGGAAGGGGCCCGCCAATGGGGGCTAGACCTCACGTCGGAAGCGTTGGTCGCCTTCCAGACCTACTATGAGGAACTGATCGCCTGGAACGAGCGGGCCAACCTCACCGCCATCAGCGACTACCAAGAGGTGCAGGTCAAGCACTTCTTGGATTCTCTCTCCTGCCTCCTGGTTTTGGCGGGGCTGCCCCTGGGGCGCTGGCGACACCTCGATATCGGGGCCGGGGCCGGCTTCCCCGGCCTATCCTTGAAGATAGCCCGGCCCCAGATGGAGATCACCCTTCTTGAGGCCAAGAAGAAGAGGGTCCGGTTCTTGGAACACCTGGTGGAGAGGTTGGGGTTGCTGGGGGTGGCGGTCATAAGGGGGCGGGCCGAGGAACTGGGCCAAAAGCAAGGACACCGAGAGGGGTACGACCTGGTATTGGCCCGGGCCGTGGCCACCCTGCCCGTGCTTCTAGAGTACGCCCTGCCCCTTTGCCGCATAGGGGGGATGCTTATAGCCCAGAAGGGGCCAGACATAAAAGAGGAGTTAGAGACCTCTCAGGTGGCTCTCAGCGTCTTGGGAGGGCAAATGCGAGAGGTGAGAGGTTTGGAGTTGCCGTTCTCTATGGGTCGCCGAAACTTGGTAGTGGTAGAAAAGGTGGCTCCCACCCCGGGGAAATACCCCCGTCGGCCAGGGGTGCCAGCCAAGCGGCCATTGACGTAGGGGTTGTGAAACAGGGAATAGGGCAGGGTTCCACTTGTGCTGCCCTTCGGGCCCCGAGGGTCCGCAGGGTCCGAAGGAAGCCAGGGCGAAGGATGCCTGCTCTACTGGCTTATTCTCATGTGGCTAGTGGCGCCTAACGTCTCGCGTGCTCGCGATGTTGCGACTGAAAGGAATAATGTGGCGAGGCTCTTGCGCAAACATGCTGTTATGCGAAGTCATTAGTCCTATCCTTCTAGAGCCAGCCTGGGCCCGGGCCAGATTCCTTGTGCTATTTTCCCGACACCCTCAGGTACAGTGGAACCCCCCTCTCATCCAAGGTTATAGTTAGGCCTTCGGCAAGCGATTGCCCCGAGCGGAAGGATTCCTCGCCACTATCGAGATCAACTACAACATAGGTCTTTTGGGGCTCAACAACAAACCATTCGGGTGTTCCATTGAGGCGCGGATATTCAAGGGGAAGGTTCCAGATAGTACGGTGGCGGGGCAAATCGAACTTGAGAACGCCTTCCCATTGAGCATCAGCGCTGAGGTAAAGGTAAAGCTCTTTTTCCTCCCTATCGTACACAGAACCAAGATAGACATCCTCGCGCCATGGACGAACTATGACGCCTTGAGTCTTATAAGCAGCATACAGAAGTGAGGTTCGAATGAAATTTCCGTCCAGGTACCCCTGACTGACAAAACCAGAAGGAGACTGCATTCGAAACATCACTTCAATCTCATCATCCACCCAGCGATGACATTCTGAGATATCAAACCATGGTAGCGAATATAACATCGATTCGATGGCGTCGGCGTATCCGTCGTGAGAGCTTCCTTCCCAGGGGAAGGATTTACGAGCCGCAGCAGCCCGCATTGTGCGTTTGATCTCGCCCGCATAAATAGAGGTACCCTCAGCGATATCAAACATCTGGTAGGCGTTGAGGATGTAGCCCCAAGTATCCACGACCCCCTTGTCAAGGGGGTCGTGAGTTTTGATATCGACACTGTTATGCCACAGGCCATCCTCGGTTCGCCCAACCACGAGGGTGAGATCAAGAAACTTCTTCAGCGCTTCGCGGTAACGAGCGGCTTGAGGTCGCCCTTGTATTTTCTCCAAAAGGTACAGTTCCGTGAGGCCTGCAATGATCTCGTTCCCATGGTCTCGAAAACCGAAGTATGAACTCGCTGGCTCTCCTTTGGCAAAGTTCCAATCGCTGGCCGGCAGATACTGACTATTCGGAAGTATGTCAAAGAGATAAGCCTCCGCGATACGCTCGGCCATTTGTAGATATTCGTCCTTTTGTGTTGCCCAGTAGAGTCGGGAAAGCACCTGAAGCATTTCGCCATTGACCTCGGTACTGAACGAACAGATCTTGCCCGATTTGGTCTCGACATGAGCAGTGTCGATGAGGGCTTGCGTGATCTCTTCCAGGCGCACAAACCAAGGTCCACGGCCAGAACGCTCAGCCACGGCCAGCAAACCGTCCTTACCATATTCGGAACCACCGAAGATCACCTCAGATAAATCCTCTGCTATCACCCTGGTCGGCCGAAAATATATCGTACATGGCATAGGCCCGCAGATTTCACGTTCCTTGGCCAGCGTATTGAGCCATAGTGGTTCGTTGTCTTTGTCGAGGTACTGACTAGCCAGCAGCAAAAAGGGGAACAAGTCAGCGGCGGTATTTCTGGCATTCCAATAACCGATCTCAGGAGAGATGGCTTCGGGCACGAGACCTGTCTGGGGATCTCGTGCCCCCTCCCAGGCCTTCAGGGCCCTATGGGCACGTTGAAAGGCCTCCTGCGCGAGAATAGAATTCAGCAAGGCAGCCTGCTCAAAATCGCCCCGCTCCAGCGCGTTATGCAAAGCGGCCACTATGTGCCGACGAGCGCTGAGGCGATCGGGTGGGAGGATCGGTGCCTGTGGGAGAATCGGTGCATCGTGAATTAGTCCTGCCTTTTGCAGAACTTTCTTCACTACTGGGGTCAATCCCGTCTTTCGCAGGGTCGCTTTCATCGCCCCCTTGAGCGAGGGTACCGTCAGTATTGCAACTGCGAAGATCACCGCGCACATAACCATCACGATCAGAATCTTCCACCTGCGCTTCATAAACATACACTTCCTTGAAATCTACTCTCTAGTTCATCCCACTACGAGCCCCGAAATCAAGCCACTTGGTGATTTCGCACAATGTCGAATTTGCCCAAAAATGTACGCAAAACCCAAACAAACTTGACCTATTCACACCATACTCTGTAATACAGTCAACGTCAACCGGCTTTTCAGAGCGCCCGGGACACAGAGAAGGGCTCCACCCTCTCCTCTACGATGCGGAAGAGGGCTGCCTTTTTCAAGAAGGCGAGGCGAAACGGGCCAGAAGGAAAGAGCAGGACGGGGTTCCACATCAATTCCCCCACCCCTTTAGGAATTCCTTCGCCTTCTTTCTAGTCGTCGGACTCGTGCTCTCTAATTGTTCCTTGACAAATTCCATGATCTTGTTCCTATCCTTGGCTTCTTCAAAGTATTCACTGAATGCTTCTATGGCCCTTCCCTTTATTAAGTCCCTACGCTCGGGCCGGGGATATGTCTTGTCTATATCTAGTAACATCTTTGTTATCTTCGCTTGTAGGTGTGGTTTCGCTTTAGCGATCTTGCCTAAGTTGCCCGCAAGATGTCCGGCTACCATAACACTCTTGTCATTGAGCAGATTGAGATACTCATTAGATATTGTTTCAAACTTGTTTTCTGCATCAACTGTTGTCAGGTTTGCGATCATGTAGACCGCAATATACCTATGGTAGGAGTTTTCGCTGGTTAACAGACTAGAGAAGTAATCCCAGTGAGGATACAACACTTCCGGATGCTCTTCGCTTATGATTAATAGGGGTTTGAAACTGTTGTGCCTCACCTCATCTTCTTTGGATGTGATTCCTCCTAATAATTCAGAAAGTAGTTCCTTATCCTTTAACGCCTTTTCAGCCGTGCTTTCGACATTAATATCTTCTCTACCCAAATGGGACAACATGCTGTTTTACCCCCTTATTCAAAATGCCAGCGAACCTTTCATTGCCCAGGTGAAGTCTGACTCGCGCAAGAGTGCAGCCAAGACTCAGAAGACTTCACCTGTTTGGCATTTTACCTTTTGACAGCACAGATATCAATCGTCTGTTCGGATCACCTAGGGCAGGGAGAAAGGCTCCACCCTCCCCTCCACGATGCGCAAGAGGGCCGCCTTTTTCAAGAAGTTGGAGGGGAAGGGGGCCAGTTCCGTGGCCGTGATGATCACCTGCTCCTCGCCGATAGAGGCCAGGAGGTATTCTCGCCGGGCCGGATCGAGTTCCGACATCACATCATCCAGAAGGAGGATGGGCTCCTCCCCGGTTTGGGAGCGGACCAGCCCCACCTGAGCCAGTTTCAACGATAGGGCGCAGGTGCGCTGCTGCCCCCGAGAGCCGTAGATAGCCAGATCCATCCCCCCTACGAAGAAGCGGAGGTCGTCCCGATGGGGGCCTACGAGGGTAAGTCCCCTCTCTATCTCCCGCCTGCGCCCCTCCCTCAACCGCTGGTGGAAGAGGTTGGCGATCTTCTCCGCCGGCAGTTGCGGTTCGAGCATCTGAGATGCTGGATGGTGAAGCATATCCAAGGGCAGTTGATAAGGGCTCCTGGCCCCCTCTTCTAGAGGAAGGCTGGACTTGTAGAAGAGGCGCAGGCATTCCTCCCCTCCCGTCAAGTGGAGATGGATCTCCTTAGCCAGGTTGTTCAAGGCGCTCACCGCCCGTAAGCGCGCGGCTATCAGTTGGGAGCCTCGCGCCACTAACCTCTCATCCCAAAACTCCAACTGGTCTAAGTGGGCCCTCTCCCGCAGGTGGCGGAGGAGATGGTTCCGCTGGACGAGGACTCGTTCATACTCCTGTAGAGCCCGAGGGTAGGCCCTGTCGACCTGGGAGATGAGAGCACTCAGATAGCGGCGGCGGGGGCTGGGGGAGCCGGCTATCAACCCCACATCCTGGGGGAGGAAGATCACCACCTTGAGCAGCCCCAGGAGATCGGCTACCCGCCGCTTCACGCCGTTTATCTTGATCTCTTTGCGCAGGGCCCCTTGGGATGAGGGGAGAAGTGTTACCTCCAAACTCCTGAGAGGACCCCCCTCTATATCGGTTGTCAGTCGGGCGAAGGGCAGATCCTCTTCCCAGGCGCGCCAGTTGATCAGTTGGCGGTCGGCCTCCGCATGGGGAGAAGTGGCGGCGGAGAGGTAGTAGATCGCCTCTAGGAGGTTGGTCTTCCCCTGGGCGTTGCCCCCTTGCAACAGGGTGATCTGAGGGGGGAGATCCAACTCCAGGCGGCGGTAGTTGCGGAAATTGGTGAGAGAGAGGTGTTTCAAGCGCATTCTAAGGCGATTATATCAAGGGTAGAGGCAAAGAGAAAGGGACCACTCCTGAAGTGGTCCCTTTGCCAGTTCAAGGTCGTCGGCTACCGGCTGATATGCATGGGCATTATCACATGGACGAAATCTTCGTCGCCCACGGGCCTGAAGACGCCGGGGCTGGAGGAGGTGCTCGTCTCCAGAGCCACCTGGGCCGAGTCTATGACGTTCAGGACATCGATAAGGTAGCGGCCGTTAAAGGCTATCTCTGTCGCTGGTCCCTCGATGGTGGCATCGATCTGGCCCACGTTGTCGCCCACCTCGGCGGCGGTGGCGGCCAAGGTGAGGCTCCCCGGTTCCCCCTCGCCGGGGGTCATCTGTACGCGGACGATGTTGGCCGCATCCCTGGCGAAGAGCAAAGCGATCTTGGCCGCCCTCAGGAACTCCTTGGTATCTACCACCGATCGGGTGTTGTAACTGGTAGGGATGATCTGTTTGTAATCGGGGAAGTTCCCTTCGATCAGTTGGGAGACCACCTCTATGGGCCCTCCCAGGGCCCCTCCCGCCAGGTGGAAGAGCACCTGATTCCTAGCGGAAGGGATGATCATCTCCACCGGCTCTCCCTCCTCTGCGGCCACGCGGCCCAGTTCCTGAAGGGCCCGGGCGGGGATGATCACTCTCATCGGTTCCGGAACCGGCTCGCTCAAGGGGGCGGAGCGAACGGAGAGGCGGAAGCCATCGGCTGCGGCTAGGGTGAGTTTTTCCTCGTGGAAGTCGGCCAAGGTCCCGGTGAGGATGGGACGACTCTCATCGGTGGCCGCGGCGAAGGTCACCTGCTCGATCATCTGGCGCAGCGCTTCGGGCTGAAGGGTTATCTTCTTATCCTCGATGGCCGTGGGGATGAGGGGGAACTCCTGGGCATCTATGACCTTTATATTGGCCTCGGTGCGGGCGCATTTGAGGTGGAGTGTCTGGGTACGAGTTACGAGGTTTAAGTCGATCTGCTCAGGGGGGAGGGAGTTGACGAAATCGACTAGGAGCCGAGCGGGGACGGTGGTGTCCCCCTCCTCCTTAATCTTGGCCCCGATCCAGCAGGTTATGCTGGTGGAAAGGTCGGTGGCCGAGAGTTTCAACTGGCCCTGATCGGTGGCCAAGAGGATATTGTGAAGGACGGGGAGGACACTCCTAAGGCTCACCGCCCGCCCCACAACGGCCAACCCCTTAGATAAGTTCTCTTGCAAGCAGGAGAGTTTCACTTTCAGACCTCCTTTCCCTCGAGATCCTTTACGGATTTCCTAGGGCAGGGAATAAGACCACAATCAGTATACAACATATCAGGGTGGAGTTCAAGAGGGCGTATTCTGCAAGCTAAAATGTAACCGAAACGGTATTGGTTGTGCAATATAAAATGTAACCGAAACGGGTGTAGAATGGAGGTATGGACATGTATTCTCGCAACCAATACCTCAAAGCATTGAG
>DAOULQ010000008.1:0-7057 GCA_034419095.1 Anaerolineae bacterium
CCGCGGCCAGCCACCAGTTCTCCTCCCTGGAGAGGGGGCCCCAGTAGGAGGGTTTTAGCACCGGGTTTTCATAGAAGAGGTTCTGGCCGGTAGGCTTGAAGAGACATCTGTAGATCCGCCCTCCTAACTCCGGAACTATAGTGAGCCTTAGATATTCGTTCTCTAGGATGATCGCTTCGAAGACCCTGGGGACCAGGGTATGGGAGGCTGATTCGTAGGCGGCCCGGTCCAGCCAAAGGTAAGGGATCCCGTAATCAGCATCAAAAGCCTCACGGAGGTAGGTTTCGTAAGGGTAGGAGGGGATGGTGATCTCGGTTTCCTGTACCGTTGCCTGAACGGCGAGTGGCGTCGGTTGGGGGGTGACTGTAGGTATCGTTGTGGTAGGTGTAACCGCAGCCATCTCCACTTTAAGTATTGCTATCTCCACCTCTGTCTGCCCCATGTTCCCTTCTTCATCGTAGCCCCGACCTATGAGGAGGTGCTCGCCCGGAAGTGAAGAGGTATCCCAGAGATAAAAGAGAGAGTCGCCAGGGGATTCATGAACAACGGCTTCATCGATGAGAAGTTCAAGCCTCTTCACCCCTTCGTTGTCCGAAGCGGTTAGTGTGATCTCTAGTTGTGTACCTTCCTCGACTTGGGCGGGCAGGGAGGAGAGGTTCAGGGTTGGAGGTGCTATGTCCTTGAGTTCGCCTCGCAGGGTTTCCTCTTGATCCAAGGTGAGTTCTTGTTCGAAAGGCTCATACCCCTCCTTCTCCACCCGCACCTTATAGGCCCCAGGGGGGAGCGTGAGGGTAAGGGGCGTCTCTCCCTTGGGAGTCCCATCGATCGTGACCGTAGAGCCCCAGGGGGAGAGGTAAATCTCCACGGTAACCAGGGCCGCAGCGCTTCTCGGAGGTGTAGCGGTGCGGCAGGAAGCGAGCAGGAAGAGGAGAGACAATAGGACCTTTCTTCGCATCGGAAGCGATTATAGCCTCTTTCCTTCCCCCTGTCTAGTTGCCATCTCGACAAGAGATGGTGTACACTCTTCTTACGATGTTCAGAGAGATCATGGAAGCGGTAGGAGAGGAGTTCTCGGGGCTGGCTGCCCATCGGTATGTAGGGGAGATCATACAATACCATCGCCTTCAGGTCAGCCCCGGTTACCGCCGGGCGGCGGAGTACGCCTACCAGAAGTTGTTGGATTTTGGTTTGGAGGCCGAGATCCTGAGTTATCCAGCCAGGGAAGGGGTCACCTTCTGGGCTCAGCCTTCCTTCCAAGAGTGGGAAGCGAGAGAGGGGGCATTGCACCTCCTCGAGCCGGAGGCTCGGAAATTGGCTGACTATCGGGAGATCAAACTCTCTCTCATCCAACGGAGCGCTCCCTTCGAGGGGGAGACGGAAATCGTGCTCTTGGAGGATGGGCTAGGGGTGGAGGAGTATGAAGGGTTGGATCTAAGAGGCAAGGTGGTGCTTACCAGGGGCGATGTGAGAAGGGTTCACTATCTGGCCGTGGAGAAGGGGGGAGCGGCGGGCATCATCTACGATGGGATAAAGGAGTTACCTGGCCTGGAGCGTCGCCTAGATAACGCCCTTCAATACACATCTTTCTGGTGGTATGGGGGGGAGAAGAAGTGCTTCGGCTTCGTGCTCTCACCCAGAGCAGGGGAGCGGCTCCGACGATCGATTAAGAGGGGCTCGGTGGTCAAGGTTCGGGCTAAGGTGATAAGCCGGTTCTGGGATGGCAGTCTGGAGGTGGTCTCGGCCCTTTTGCCGGGGGAGAGTGACGAGGAGGTGGTGGTAGTGGCTCATCTCTGTCACCCTCAGTGGTCGGCCAACGACAACGCTTCCGGCTCGGCAACCCTCCTGGAAGTGGCCCGTACCCTCCATAGACTAACCCTTAGGGGCAGACTCAAGAAGCCTAGGCGGAGTATCCGCTTCCTCCTGGTCCCGGAGTTGGCCGGTACTTACGCCTACCTTGCAGCCCATGAGGAGAGGCTACCCCAGATGATCGCCGGCCTCAATCTAGATATGGTGGGAGAGAGTCAAGAACTTTGTGGGAGCACCTTGGTGGTGGAGCGGCTTCCTGGATCGACCCCTGCTTTCTCAGGGGAGCTCTTGGAGCGGCTGTTAGAGGCGCTGGCCGATGCCGGGGTGGGAGGTTACCCCTCCTTCCGGTATGGTAGTACTCCCTTCTCGGGAGGCAGCGATCATATTATCCTCTCCGATCCGACCGTGGGGATCCCCTCTCCTCTTCTCATCCAATGGCCGGACAGGTTCTATCATACCAGCCTCGATACCCAGGATAAGGTGGATCCCCAGATGTTGGGCAGGGTGGGCCAAGTGGCAGGCACTTATGCCTATTTCTTGGCTTCGGCCGGGCGCGAAGAGACCATCTGGCTGGCCTGGGAGGTGCTAACCCGTTTCAAGGAGAGGTTGGTGCGCCTGGTGCAGGAGGAAAGAGGGGCAGGGAAAGCATTAGTTAAGAAAGCCCATGGCCTTCAAAACCAGGGGATTTTGGGTTTGTGCTCCCTCCGACGGCTAGCGGATATAGAGCTGAAGGGGTTTGAGAGGGAGATCTCTTCTTTCACCCAGCGAGAGTTGAAAAACGTTCCAGGGTTAAGGAACGAGGAGGTGAACCCCACTGAAAACGAGTGGGAGGAGGAAGTCCGGCGGCTAGTGCCCCACCGGCTGTACAAAGGGCCCGTTCATGTAACTCCTTACCTTTGCCGCCTGAGTTCTGAAGAGCGCGAGAGGTGGTGGCGATTAGAGCACAGGTATGGCCACGCCCTATGGTACCTCTTGCCCCTTACCCTATACTGGGCCGATGGAGAGAGAACCTTGCATGAGATAGTCGACTTGGTGGAGATGGAGACGGGAAAAAGAGCAGTCGAACTCCTGATTACCTACTGCCGAACGCTAAGCGATCTGGGTCTACTTGACCTGCTAGAGAGATGACCTTGTGGTTATGGCACTAGCGGTGGTGTGATTTTTGAGGCGAACGTTTTCGGCTTTGGAGGAGAAACCCTCTATATGCATCTTCGTCCCGAAAGAAAGGGAAATCCGCTTCTCAGGTGGTCGCTCATCGTGGCTATCATCGTCGCTGCGGCGGGACTCTACCTGGTCAAGCAAAGGCCAGAACTAGTGGGTCAGGAACCGACCCCCCAGGTCGTAGAGACGGCGGAAGAGCACTTAAGGAACGGGGATGCTTTCTTCGCCCAGGGAGAGATAGACAAGGCTTTGGCGGAGTATGAGCGGGCGACGGAGATCGACCCCGAAAGCGCTACGGCTTATGCCCGTTGGGGGAAACTTCTGGCTATCAGGCGGCGGTATTCGGAGGCTGTGGAAAAGAACAAGAAGGCTGTGCAGTTGGACCCCGGGGATGCCGAGGGGTACGCTCTTTTGGCCATGGCTCTCGATTGGAACAGGGAATACGATGAGGCCATCCAGGCAGCGCTACGAGCCATAGAGATCAACCCTGGATATGGAGAGGCCTACGCCTATTTGGCTGCCGCCTATGCTGATAAAGATCGATACGATGAGGCCTTGGAGAACGCCCAGATAGCCATCCAGTTGGATGATCGAAATTATGTGGCCCACTTCAACTTTGGCTGCGTCCTGGAAAAGATGGGGAACTACAGCCAGGCGATCGCTGAATATGAACGGGCTACGGAATTGGCGCCCCATTTAGGGTACCTCCTCATCCGCCTGGGCAAGAACTTTCTGGCTTTGGGCGATTATGAGCAAGCCATCGCTCAACTCCAGAAGGCTGTAGAGGTGGACCCTAAAGACCCAGAGGGATATGACCTTCTAGGCCTTCTCTATCGCGGACAAGAGGATTATGAAAAGGCCTTAGTCTTCTTTCAAAGAGCGATAGAGGTAGATCCCCAGTTCGCCAACGCCTATGGAGACCTGGGCTTCACCTACTATGCCCAACGGAAATATGAGGATGCGATTCGCAATTTCGAGCGAGCCATAGAGTTGGGCGCCCAGTCCGCCGAATACTACTATGGACTGGGTTGGTCCTACGTCTTCTTTGAGGAGTGTGAGAAGGCGATCCCCTACTTTGACGCCGCGGTGCGTTTGGACCCCAATGCCCAGCCGGCCTGGGAAGGGTTGGACTATTGTGAAGCACAGGGAGAAGGAGAGTGAGGTGCCCATGAGGGTAGTCGTTTGGAAGAGGATCTAGGAGTACCTCCTCCTCACCGCCGGGGCTGAAGAGTCCTCCTATAACCGTTGGCCTAAAACCCTCGTTCTCGAAAATGCGAGAAAAAACTAATAATTTGGATATAAGGAGAAAATCATTTCACTTTTGTGATACAATATGCGAATAACTCGCTAAAAACTTAATTTATTGCCTCTGAATCGATTTGCACTTTTGTAATTTATCGGTTATGATATAGGCTGTTAGCACTCTGGCTTTGAGAGTGCTAATAGTATGCGCGAGGACCAAGGTCCTCTTCAGGGCTTTGGTGGGAAATCTTTACACTACTAGCGATGGAGGAGGATGGAATGGCAGCTAAACTTAAGCCCCTGGGCGATCGAGTGATCGTGGAGCCCATTGAGAAGGAGGAGACCACAGCCGCGGGTATCTATCTGCCCGAGACGGCGAAGGAGAAACCCCAGGAGGGGTTAGTCGTCGCTGTGGGCCCTGGCCGGCTCTTGGAGAACGGCGAGCGCGCGCCCATGGAGGTGAAGGCCAAGGATAAGGTGATATTCGCCAAGTACGCTGGGACGGAAGTGAAACTGGATGATAAGAAACTTCTCATCCTAAAAGAGAGCGATGTCCTGGCTATAGTGAAGTAGTCCAAAAGGAGGAGAGTTATGCCTAAGCAGTTGGTATTCTCAGAGGAAGCCCGTACCAGTCTCAAGAAGGGGATGGATATACTGGCCAATGCGGTAAAAACTACCTTGGGGCCTAAGGGGCGGAACGTAGCCTTGGATAAGAAGTTTGGCGCCCCTACCATCACCCATGACGGGGTGACGGTGGCCAAGGAGATCGAACTGGAGGAGCCCTACGCCAATATGGGCGCTCAACTCCTCAAGGAGGCGGCTACCAGGACCAACGATGTGGCTGGCGATGGCACTACCACGGCCACCGTGTTGGCTCAGACCATCGTCACCGAGGGCCTCAGAAACGTGGCCGCTGGTGCCAACCCCATGATCCTCAAGCGGGGGATCGAGAAGGCTACCAAGCAGGTAGTGGAGGCTATCAAGGCCCAGGCAAGGGAGTTGAGGGAGAAAGAGGAGATAGCCCATGTGGCTGCTATCTCCGCCGCGGATAGGGAGATCGGCGAACTGATCGCCGAGGTGATGGACAAGGTGGGCAAGGACGGGGTGATCACCGTCGAGGAGTCCAAGACCGGTCTGGCTTTCGAGACAGAGTACGTGGAAGGGATGCAACTCGATCGAGGATATATCTCCCCCTACTTCATCACCGATCCAGAGCGGATGGAGGCCGTCTTGGAGGGGCCCTATATCCTGGTTACCGACAAGAAGATCTCGGCGGCCACAGACATCGTTCCCATTCTGGAGAAGTTGGCCCAGGTAGGGAAGCGAGAGGTCGTGGTCATCGGGGAGGATGTGGAGGGCGAGGCGTTAGCCACCTTGGTCCTCAACAAACTGCGGGGCGTCTTCACAGCCACGGCGGTGAAGGCCCCCGGCTTCGGAGATCGAAGGAAGGCCATGCTTCAGGATATCGCCATTCTCACTGGGGCTACGGTGATCAGCGAGGAAGTGGGCCGCAAGTTGGAGTCGGCCACCATCAACGACCTGGGTCAGGCGGACAAGGTGATAGTCACCAAGGATGATACCACCATTATCAGCGGGAAAGGCGAGGAGGCGGATATCAAGGGCCGGATCGAGCAGATAAAGGCCCAGATCGAGACCACCACCTCCGACTATGACCGTGAGAAACTCCAGGAGCGGCTAGCCAAGTTGGCTGGTGGCGTGGCTATCATTCGGGTCGGCGCGGGCACCGAGGTGGAGTTGAAGGAGAAGAAACACCGGGTGGAGGATGCGCTCTCCGCGACCCGGGCGGCCGTGGAAGAGGGGATAGTCCCCGGCGGTGGGGTGGTCTTGGTGAACGCCGTCGAGGCCATCGACCCCAGGGACACCCAGGGTGATGAACGCACTGGCTACCTTATCGTCAAGCGAGCCTTGGAGGAGCCGATGCGTATATTGGCCCAGAACGCGGGCTACGACGGGGCTGTGATCCTGGAAGAGGTGCGTCGCCTCCATAAGTCGAAGAAGAATAAGAATATCGCCTTCGATGTCTTGGAAGAGGACTACGGCGACATGTACAAGAAGGGGATCATCGACCCGGCCAAGGTTACGCGGGCGGCGATGGAGAACGCAGCCTCTATCGCGGCCATGATGCTGACCACGGAGGCTCTCATCACCGACATCCCGGAGGCGGAGAAGCCTATGCCGCCCATGCCGCCGCAGTACTAAGCCGGCAACAGCGCAATTAAGCCCCTCTCCTGCGAGAGGGGCTTTTTCTTTCTGCAAGAGAGAAGCCCCGGCGGATCTTACGCCGGGGCTGGGACGTGCATTCTCAGAGCAGGCTACAGTCTAGTGACGTTGGTGGCCTGGGGCCCCTTAGGGCTGCTCTCGATGGTGAATTCCACTTGATCGCCCTCTTGCAGGCTACGGAACCCCTCAGCCTGGATAGCCGAGTAGTGGACGAAGACGTCCGGGCCCTCTTCTGGCGTGATGAAGCCGTAGCCTTTGGAGCCGTTGAACCACTTGACTGTGCCTCTGGTTCGCTCTTCCACTGCCTTGTACCTCCTTTCCTACGATGTTTTGTAGGGCGGAGTTGGTTCGGTGTTCATCTAGATAGAGAAAGCGCCCGCACTTGGTAAGTCCAGGCGCTCCATCCTCTTAGTATGAAACTGGAACTTACTGCGTCCTACAACACGTAAAGTATAGCACAGATAGCCAACTATGTCAAGTGGGCGTATTCTGCAAGCTAAAATGTAACCGAAACGGTATTGGTTGTGCAATATAAAATGTAACCGAAACGGGTGTAGAATGGAGGTATGGACATGTATTCTCGCAACCAATACCTCAAAGCATTGAG
>DAOULQ010000009.1:0-14213 GCA_034419095.1 Anaerolineae bacterium
AGCAACCCCAGTTCCTAGAATCTCGCCCGTTTCCTCTACGATGAACTCCAAACGAACCCTAAGGTCCGCTTGGAGGCGGTCGAGGGCTGGGAGGCGCCGGACTCCTGGGTCACTTACCGAAGGTAGTCATATACGAGGAGGCTCAATGGAGGAACTGAAAGAAAAGATCTTGAAGGAAGGGAAGAACCTGGGTAACGGCATCCTTAAGGTAAATACATTCTTGAACCATCAGATCGATTCCCATCTCATGGTGATCGTCGGCCGGGGGATAGCCGATCGGTTCTGGCACTACCACCCCACCAAGGTCCTCACCGCCGAGATATCGGGCATCGCCCCAGCCGTGCAAGCGGGGGTCTTCCTCGATGCGCCCGTGGTCTTCGCCCGCCGTGTCAAATCGATCACCATGCCCGATGAGGTCTACACTCGCACCGTCCCTTCCCATACCAAAGGGATAACCTCTGATCTGATAGTAGCCGCCGAGATGATCAGCCCCCAAGATCGCATCCTCATCGTGGACGATTTCTTAGCCACGGGGAAGACCATCGAAGCCTTAGCCAGCATAGTTGAAGAGGCGGGAGCGGAACTGGTGGGGATAGGCGCGGTCATCGAGAAATCGTTTGAAGGCGGTCGGGAACGGCTGGCCCCCTTGGGGGTCCCCATCGAGGCCCTGGCTATCGTAGAGAAGATGGAAGGGGACCGGATAGTACTGAAATGACCCCTCTTCACAAGAGTAGTCACTCATCCACCGGCCACTATCTTCAAGAGGCTTTCTAGCCTCTGGGGCCATGCTTCATCCTCGGGTGAGAAAGGCATCGTCACCCGATTTCCTCGTTTCCACGCCCCCTGGGGGAGGGCCATCTCCTTCTCCCGGGTCAACTCGATGATGAGCCGGCCCTTATCCGTGGATAGGGCCTCTACCTCCCCTTCCCAGCCTAGGATACGCAGCCGCAGGAGATAGAGGAGGTTCTCCGCCGCTTCCGGAAGGGAACCAAAGCGATCCCCAAGTTCCTCCCTCATCTCCTCCACTTCACGCAGGGTGGTGAGACCTGCCAAGCGACGGTAGAGGCCTAGCCGCAGGGTCTCACCCTCGACATACGCTTCAGGAAGGCGGGCCTCCAAAGGAAGGTCTATAGAAGGCCACACGAGAGGAGCGGTTGAGGGCTCAATTGTCCTCTCCACCAAGGCCCCTTCCTCGATCTCTTGCCCCTCCTTCAAGGCCCGCACCGCCTGGGCCAGAAGCCGACAGTAGAGATCGAAACCGACCGCGCTTATATGGCCATGCTGCCTGCTCCCTAAAATATCCCCCGCCCCCCTGATCTCCAGGTCTCTCAGGGCGATCCCGAACCCCGAACCCAACTCGCTAGCCTCCTGTATAGTCTGAAGTCTCCGCCTTGCCTCCTCGCTAAGGTACCCTTCTTCATATAGAAAATAGGCGTAGGCACGGGAGGAACTCCTACCCACCCGGCCCCGCAACTGGTAGAGTTGGGCCAAGCCAAACCTATCAGCCCGGTTGACGATAAGGGTATTTACATTGGGAATATCTATGCCGTTCTCGATGATGGAGGTACAGACCAAGATGTCATAGTGACCATCGGCGAACTCCAGCATGGTGTGCGCTAGTTCCCTCTCATCCATCTGTCCATGGGCGATGGCTATGCTAGCCTCCGGCACGATCTTTACCAATCGTTTAGCCATCTGGCGAATCCCTCTCACGCGGTTGTGAACGAAATAGACCTGTCCCCCTCGCTCCAACTCTCTGAGCACAGCCCTCCGGATGAGAGACTCATCGTAGGGAGAAACCTGAGTCACCACGGGAAGCCTCTCTTCCGGAGGGGTATCGATGGTGCTCATATCCCGCACCCCGGTCAAAGACATATATAGAGTCCTGGGTATGGGGGTAGCGGTCAAGGTCAAGACATCGACCTCATGGCGCATCTCTTTGAGCCGCTCCTTATGAGCCACGCCGAACCGCTGCTCCTCGTCGATGATCAATAGTCCCAGATCCCGGAAGACCACATCCCGAGAGAGAAGGCGGTGGGTGCCGATGACGATGTCCAGGGTCCCCTCCCGGAGACGACGAAGGATAGCCGCCTGCTCCCGGGGGGAGCGGAAGCGAGAGAGCATCTCCACTTCCACCGGGAAGGGGCGTAGACGATGAGTGAAGGTCTGACAATGTTGCTGGGCTAGGACGGTGGTGGGTACCAATATAGCCACCTGCTTCCCATCCATCACCGCTTTAAAGGCGGCTCGCAAAGCCACCTCCGTCTTCCCGTACCCCACATCGCCGCAGATGAGCCGATCCATGGGCTTTGGCTTCTCCATATCGGCTTCGGTCTCCTCCAGGGCCCTCAATTGGTCCTCCGTCTCCACGTAGGGGAAGGAAGCCTCTAGATCCCTTTGCCAAGGGGTATCGGGGGAGAAAGCGTGGCCTTCCACCACCTCTCTGAGGGAATAGAGCGCCAGGAGTTCCTGGGCGATATCTTCCACCGCTCGCTTGGCCCGAGCCTTAACGCGAGCCCAATCGGTGGTCCCCAGACGGTCGATGCGCGGCGGCCTATCCTGGGCCCCTACGTATCTTGAGAGCCGATCCGCCTGGTAGGTGGGCACATAGAGGCTGTCCCCAGCCGCATACCCCACCCACAGGTATTCGCTCTCGTAGCCATCGGTAGCCAGGGTAATCAACCCTTTGAAGACGCCGATGCCGTGGTCGATATGCACCACGTAGTCGCCCTCCCTCACATCGGCAAAGAAACTCTCCCTGGCCCAAGGCCTGGGCCGGGCAGGGCGACGAGGCTTCGGCTTCGCCCAGCCGAAGATCTCAGCATCGGTGAGGAGCATTAGATGGCCCTTAATCTGCCAGCCTCGACTCAAGCCTCCTTGAATCAGAACCAAGGCCCCAGGGGGAGGTGCCTCTGTCACCTCCTCACTAGGGACCAAGGGGGTTCCCCACTGGCTATATATCTCCGCTAAGCGGGGGGCCTGGCGAGAAACCAAGACCACACGCCCTTTCTGCTCCAAGGTATCGACTACCAGTTCCTCCAGAAGCCCCCCGTAGGAAGGAGAAAGAGCGAAAGAGGAAGCGAGTTCTGACTCCACCCCAAGGCGAAATTCCAGAGAGGGACATAATAGGCGTTCTTGAATCTCGTCTTTAGTGAAGCAGGGTGACTCCATCCAGGATGGCAGTTCCCTTCTCGCCTCCAGAGCCCGGCGGAGATCCTCCATTTCCTGGTCCAAGTTGGATAGGGCCCCCTCGATCCCCAAAGGGTCATCTAAGATGATAAGCGCCTGGGGGAGATGATCGAGGAGGCTTCCCGGTTGGTCATAAAGGAGGGGGAGATAGAACTCTAGACGAGGAAAGACCTCGCCCCGGGAGAGGGCAGCCACTTCTTGGCCCCACTCCTTTGCTGCTTGGGGGTTAGAGAAGGAAAGGTCATACCCTAGCAACCGATCGCCATTTTGAGGCAAGGATTCTCGGGCCACGGTTATGGTAATCGAGGAGAGGCGGTCCTTTGAGCGTTGAGTAGCCGGATCGAAAGTGCGCAGAGATTCGATCTCCTCTCCTAGCAACTCTATCCGTACCGGTTCCGCACTGCCTGGAGGGAAGATGTCGATTATCCCCCCTCGGACGCTAAAGGTTCCCGGCTCCTCAACCATGCTTACCGGCTTATAGGCCAAACGGAGCCAGGAAGAAAGGAGCCTCTCTCTAGACACCTCTCCCCCTACCATGAGCCGGTGCACGCCGTTAAGAAAGGTAGATCGCGGGATCGTCTTTTGGGCTAACCCCCGAGCCGTGGTTATAAGAACGGGGGCGCAACCCTCATCCCAACCCACATCGCTTACCGTGGCGGTCAAGGCCTCCAGGCGCTCCTGGATCGCCCCCCTATCCCAAGGGATCCTCTCGTAAGGGAGAACACCGGGCCCCCTGAAGGAGTAGATCCCAGGTTCAGGGGACCAAACTCGAAGTTGATCGTAGAACTCCTGAGCTCGATCCTGCCTGGGGATAACTACTAGAAGGGGAACCGCAAGGTGTCGCCTGAGAGCGGCAATGAAATAGGGGCGGGCCGCCTCAGGGATGGCGAGAGGAGAGAGGGGCTTCCCCTCAACCAAACCCCTCAAGAAGTCGCTATAGCCTGGTAACCTATCGACCAAAGATAGAAGGCCCGATAACCTCAACTCCCCTCCTGGTTGAACCACTCCATAGCCTTGGAGAGCCCGTCTCTAATTATGCACTCCACGGCATCGGCGATCGTGCCGTAAACCCTTTCCATGATAACCCTCTCTTCCACGGTGAAGGGGCTCAAAACATACTCTTGAGGGTCTTCTTCTGTTCGTCCTATCCCCACCCGCAGTCGAGGGACCTCCGGACCGAGCCACTCGATGATGGAGGCCATCCCCCTATGCCCCCCAGCGCTACCCTGCTCCCGAATCCGGATCCTGCCTAGGGGGAGATCCAGATCGTCGTAGATGACCAGAAGGCGATCTAAAGGTAGCCCGTAACCCCTAAGTAGAGGGGCCACCACATCGCCGCTTCTGTTCACGTAGGTTAGAGGCTTCAAGAGAGCCACCTGGTGGCCTTCTATCTCCCCTCTAGCCAGAAGACCCTGCAGCCGCGCCCTTCCGAAAGACAAATGGCGGCGCTTCGCTAGATGATCCAGCACTTGAAAGCCCACGTTATGGCGGGTACGAGCGTACCGCTCTCCGGGGTTCCCCAACCCTACGATGAGCCAATCCGGCCCTTTGAAGAGTAGCCTTCGTAGCCTCTCCATTCTACATTAACACCTCTAGGGGCTAGCCTAGAAAGACCAGCCCCTACAAGATCGCTTATCTAGAGAGAGGATCAGATGAGACGCCTTATCAGATTCACGATGATGATGAAAGCGAAGAAAGCCCCAGCCACCAAAGCCCCGAAGAGGACGGAGTTGAAGACGATGCCCATATCAGGGAGGGTTATACTGGATGGCACTTCCGGCACGGCGGTCCGAGTAGCCACCGGGGTTGGTGTAGGGGTGAAACGAACCACCGTAGGCTGAACGACTACCACTGTGGGTGTGGCTAGCACTACCGTGGGCGTAGGGGTGGGGGTCTCGGTGGGAGTAGGGGTAGCGGTCGGCTCAGCGTTGGCCACCACCACCTTACGGAGGGGCGTCTGCTCGTAGTTACCGTCCGGATATACCACCGCCAGGCGCAGATTGTACGTCCCATCGGGGACGGTGGCCGTATCCCAGGTGCCTAGTAGCCCCTCTCTCACCTCCCGCTCGGCGTATATGATCACCACCCAGGCCTCAGGCGCGCTCAGGGGAGCGTACTCGACCTTATAGAACCAGAAGTTGCCACCCAAGTAGGCGCTCCCCCTGATCTCTATCGTGCCTCTCAATCGGGCGTTGGCTACGGGGGAGGTGATCTCCCAAGCGGGCTCTTGCGGGAGCGGATAAAGAGGAGGTGCTGCCTGCGACAGAAGGCTAAACTGGGCGAAGAGGAACAAGAAAAGCAGAGGTACGGTTAACGGCTTTCTCATATCCGGAAGTTTAGCATAGAAAGTATGAGGGAGCAACTTGAAAAGGGCTGTGCCCATCTTTGCACAGCCCCAACTTATCAGGCTTCCCACTTCTTGATCAGCAGGCTGCCATTCTGGCCGCCGAAACCAAAGGCGTTGATCAGCCCCACATCTACACGGGCTGACCGAGCCACGTTGGGAACATAATCCAGGTCGCACTCCGGATCGGGGGTCTCCAAATTTATGGTGGGCGGAAGGAGGCCATCCTCCATGGCCTTCACCGTAGCGATGATAGAGATAGAGCCCGCAGCTCCCAGCATATGGCCCACCATCGATTTGTTAGAACTGATGGGCACACGATAAGCATAGTCGCCAAAGACCGCCTTTATCGCTTTGGTCTCCGAGACATCGTTTAGAAGCGTGCCTGTGCCATGGCTGGCGATATAATCGACCTCAGAGGGGTTCATTCCTGCCTCCTGGATGGCTAGGCTCATCGCCCGGGCCGCCCCGTCTCCATTGGGATCCGGGGCAGCGATATGGTAGGCATCCTCAGTGAAACCGTAGCCCAAAACCTCGGCATAGATACGTGCCCCTCGTTTGGCGGCGCGCTCTAGAGTCTCCAAGACCAGGACCGCCGCCCCTTCCCCCATCACCGTCCCATCGCGCTGGGCGTCGAAGGGACGGCAGGCTTTCTCTGGCTCCTCGTTCCGCGTGGAGAGGGCACCTATCCTGCTGAAGGCTACAATAGCCACAGGGGTCATGACCGATTCGGAGCCGCCGGCGATCATCACCTCCGCATCGCCCCGCTGCAACCGCCGAGTGGCCTCCCCCACGGCCACCACCCCCGTGGCGCAAGCCGCCACCGGGGCGTTGGTCGGCCCCTTCACCCCTAGGGTGATGGCGATCTGGCAAGGAGCCATGCTGATAAGGATTGAAGGCAAGGCGGTAGGTTTGACCCGGCGAAACCCCTCTTGAGAGAGAATCAGGGCTTGCTCTTCGACCACCCCTATCCCTCCAGCCGCGCTTCCTATCTCCAAGCCGATCTTGGTCGCATCTTCCCTCTCTATATCCAGTCTCGCGTCCTCAAGGGCCATGACTGCCGAAGCCAGGGCTAATTGGATGAAGCGAGACATCCGCCTCGCCTCCTGTCTCTCCATATAATTTTGAGGATCGAACCCTCTCACCTCGGCAGCGATCTTGGTAGGGTACCTTTCCGCATCGAATAGGGTAACCGGCCCCACCCCAGACCTCCCCGTGGTTAGGCTGTCCCAGAAATCGGCCACCGATAGGCCTACCGGCGTGACCGCCCCCATCCCGGTGATCACCACGCGGGAACCGTTGCTCACCCTCTTCATAGCCTCCCTCCCCTGAACTCGCTATCTGATTATAACACGGAGGGAAAAGGAAGGCTACAAAGGGTAGGAATTGACCATCCTTCACCTCGATGTTATACTCCTCCTAGGCGAATGGATCGATCCTTGGCGTAACCTTATGCTCCCTGGGGTGTTCCTATTGTTAGCCTTCCCCAGGGTAACTGGGGAGTTGCGGAGTTGTCCGAACAGGAGTTGGTGGAGAGAGCCAAAAAGGATCCCGCGGCTTTTGGCCTTCTCTATGAGAGATATGTAGATCGGATATATCAATATATCTTCTATCGCACTGGAAACTGCCAGGATGCTGAGGATCTGACAGCCAGGACCTTCTTCCGCGCCCTGGACAAGATCGATGGCTATACTTATAGAGGTGTGCCATTCTCCGCCTGGCTTTATCGCATCGCTCACAACTTAGTAGCCAACTGGCACCGAGACCGACGACACCGCCATCTGATCCCTCTGGATGAGCTGGTACTCAAGACCGCGGGCCGGCGCGCTCCAGAGCGTTTAGTGGAAAAAAACGAAAGGGATCATGCTCTTCGCCAAGCGATCTCTGGGCTGAGCGGGGACCGTCAGCAACTCTTGATCCTCAAGTTCGCCGAGGGGATGAGCAACGCGGAGATCGGAAGGGTTATGGGACGTAGTGAAGGAGCCATCAAATCGCTCTACCATCGTACTTTGGTGGCTCTGAGAAAGGATCTCGAATCCCGGGGGGTCTAAGAGATGATCAAAATTGTCACCGACAGCACCTGCGACTTGCCAGCGGGTTGGTTGCGAGAGTACGACATCACCGTCGTGCCCATCAACATCCAGTTCGGCACCGAAACCGACTACGAGGGGGTCACCATCGATCCGAGCACCTTCTACAAGATGATTGAGGAGATGGATATCTTCCCCACTACCTCCCAACCCTCGGTAGGGGAGTTCGCCCAGGTCTATCGCCGTTTGGCCAAGGTTACCGATTCTATCCTATCTATCCATGTAACAGGCAAATTGAGCGGAACCTGCCAATCGGCGGAGATGGCCAAAGCCGAGGTCGCCGAGGAGGTAGCGGTCCACGTCTTCGACACCCTGGGAGGCTCAGCGGGGATGGGCTTCATGTGCGTCGAGGCCGCACGGCTCATTCAGGCAGGAAGGAACGTAGAGGAGATACTCTCTCGCTTGGAGGTGATGAGAGAGAGGATCAATATCTTCCTCACCATGAACACTCTGGAGTATGTGCGTAGGAGCGGTCGGGTAGGAGCCCTCAAGTTCGCCTTTGGCTCCATCCTCAATATGAAGCCTGTGGTCATCTTGGAGGAAGGACTCTTGGAAGCGAAGGAGAACCTTCGCTCCCGGAAGAAGGCTCTTACAAGGCTGCTGGAACTGACGGAGGAGGCTGTGGGCACCTCCAAGCCGATCAACCTAGCCGTGATCCACGCCGTGGCTCCAAAGGAAGCGGAGGAGATGTTGGAACGAGCCAAAACCATCTTCAACTGCCAAGAGACCTTCATCGCTGACCTAGCCACATCCCTTGCCGTCCAATTCGGCCCCGGAACCGTGGGGCTGGTATCCTACCAGGTGTGATCGGGAGAAGGGAATGAATAGAGGGATGTTCATCAAACTTTTGGCCGCCCTCGCCAATAGATTAAATAGGGGGCACAAGGGAGAGAGTGATTACCCTCCCAAGGGGAGGAATATCCCATTCGGGCTGGCGGAGGAGGTTAGAAGAATCCTAAAGCCGGTGAAGCCTGCGCTTTCCTTCCGTAAGGATCTGCAAAGTCGACTGGAGATGATAGCCCAGAGACAAGTGGTGCTTGAGCCTCGACGCCGACGGTCATGGGTCTTCTTCCTAGCGGCAGCCGTACTGGGGTCTGCCCTTTCCACCCTTGGGTTTCTAGCCTACTTCATCAGTTCTCGCTTGAGCCGGAGGTCTCAGCAAGCCTCCTGAAAGTTGCATTGGGGTAGTAATAAGAAGGCCAAGCCGCAAGCGGCTTGGCCTTCTCACTCATCTGAGGGCCCCTAGCACCTCCTCTTGCCGGGCCCACATCCGGGTTCTCTCCTCTGGCGTCTCGTCCTCGTACCCCAAAAGGTGTAAGAGGCCGTGTAGGAATAGAAGATCCATCTCCTGGGCCACGGAACGACCCCGCTCCTGGGCCTGCGATGCAGCCCGGGGGTAAGAGATGACTATATCCCCCAAATGTGAAGCGGGGGAAACGAACCCTTCTACCTCTCCCCCGAAGGCCAAAACGTCGGTGGGCTCATCTACCCCCCGATAGCGGCGATTCAACTCCTCTATCCCCTCATCGTCGGTAATAAATAAGCCCAACTCGAAAGATTGGGCTACTCCCTCCAGATGAAGGGTTTCCACCGCTAGGTGGTGAAGACGCTCCTCATCGATCTCAGCCTCGATCTGCGGGTCGAGTTGAATCGCTAGACTCACCCTCGGCGCTCGCATCTCCAGGTTCTTCCTCCTCAGGATATTGTATGCGGGGATGATAGATACCCTCTAACGCCTTGATGAACGTTTCCCTGATCTTTTCCAGATCCCGCAGTGTGAGATCGCTACTATCCAACTGGCCATCGGAGAGGCGGCGCTCGATGATCCTTCGCACGATCTTCTCTATCCCCTCCGGGGTCGATGGGTTCTCAGCGCGAGTGGCGGCCTCCACCCCATCGGCCAGCATGAGTATGGCTGTCTCTCGACTACGAGGCCTGGGGCCAGGGTAGCGGAAATCCCCCTCCCGCACCTCTCCCCCCTCTTCCTGAGCCTGGTGGTAGAAATAGTTCTGTCGAGTTGTCCCGTGATGCTCGGGGATGAAGTCCAAAATCGCCTGGGGTAGGCTGTATTTTTGCCCTAATTCCAGCCCATCCTTCACATGGGAGATGACGATCTGGGCACTGGTCTTGGGATCGAGCCGCTCATGCACGTTGATCCCTTCCCCCTGATTCTCCACGAAGAAGTAAGGACGTCGTATCTTGCCCACGTCGTGGTAATAGGCTCCTACTCTAGTCAAGAGAGGATCGGCTCCAATCGCCTCCGCCGCCTGCTCAGCCAGATTGCTCAGCATCAGGCTATGATGGTAACTGCCCGGTGCTTTGAGCAAGAGCTCCTGGAGTAGAGGATGGGTGGGCCGGGCAAGTTCCAGCAATTGTAAGATAGTGGTGACGCCTAGAAAGTTCCCTAGGACATAAAAGGCGGCCAAAGTGAGGCTAGCGGAGAGCCCGCCGTTGGCTACCCCTGTTCCGAGAAGGGTGAAAGTACCTACTAGATCGCGATCTTGCTCTAAAAGGCGAAAGATGAGGACCACACCAACATTAGTGATAGCCGCATAGGCCCCTGCCCAGAGGAACGAGTTGAGCCTCTCGATGCGATGGAGGCGCAGGGAGGATGCCACCCCTCCCGCGAAACCCAAGACCGTTAACTCTAAAGAGCCGCCGATGAAGCCCAGTATGAGACTCAAGAGAGCGGTGGTGAGGATAGCCAGATGGAGATCCACGAGCGCGGCAAGCAACATGGAGGTAGCTGCCAAGGGGAATAGATAAGCGATAACCATATGCCCTGGCACCATCAGTTTGGCCCCCAGCACGGAGAAGATGAAAAGGAAACCCAAAAGACAAACTTGACGCCGGTTGTCCAAGAAAGCAGGACGCAAAAGATAGATATAGACTATCAAGATGAAGACCATGATCACGACCAAGAGAACCTGAGCGGCGATCTGCGGCCACTCGATGGTGACCTGGAGCAGTCACAGGGCCTCAAGAGCCTCCCAGGCCAGGGGGGTAGTGACATCTCCCTCTCGAAGGATGATCTCCCCCTTCTCAACAGTCACCCGGACCGGCTGGGTACTCTTACGAGCGGCGACCTTGGCCTCCTCGGTCTTCTCAGCGTTGAAGAAACTGGTGGGGACGATGAAATGCTTGCTCCAAGCCTCCACCAGTTCCGCCTGAGTGGGCGAGAGAGCCAGGCTTATGTAGCCCGCCACCTGCCGTTTCACCTCGGTGACCTGAGCGCTCCGGATATCTTGCCTCAGGATCTCATCCAAGACGCTGAGGCTCTCGGCTACCACCTCGCCCCATAGCTCCTCCTCCAAAGTGACGGTATGGGTGGTCACAGAGATGGACAGCGTAACATCAGGGATGGCACTCACCATCTCCATCTTCTTTTCCAGAGTAGCGTACTCGTCATGTCGAACGGAGTCCACGTAATCGTAGACCTGACGAGCCTGGGCTATCGCTTGCCTAGCGATCTCCGGATCAGCCGGATCATAGACATCCTCCACCGCCTCCTCGGCCTTCTGCCGCTCCTCCTGGGTCTTGATCTCGCTGGTATAGGTGATCCCTCGCGGCGCACGCAGATCCACCGGGCTCACATCTCCCACCTCCAGATCCACCCTGCTGGGCAAGAACTGGAAGACGAGGATGAAACTGGTCGCCAAGACGAGGACGAACCCCAGAATGGCACCTCTTAGAATTCTGGATCGCCTTACGTCCGAAATCGATCTATCCGCCATCTGGCTCTCCAAACTTGCCTTCCCTCGGACCCCGAAAGGCAGGACAAGGGACAGGCCCACCTGCCCCCCGGCCCCTGGCCCAAGTCGCCTACCCCAAGGTGTGCCAGGCCGGGCTGGCAAGTACCGGGATAGGCTGGCACGCGCTGTCCCGAACCCGACAGGGTCCAGGGAAGGGCAGCATCCGAAGGAAAGGAAAGCGCCTCTACCGGCGCTGTCCATATCAGAGAAGATCTCCGCTAGACTAGTCGCCTCCCCTTAAGATCTCGCGCACCACCTGACTTACAACCCCCCCCTCAGCCCTCCCCCTCACTCGGGGCATCAGTGCGCCCATAACTCGGCCCATCTGAGAGATGTCGCTGGCTCCTAACTCCTGGATTACCTCCCGAGCCAAGGCCTCTATCTCCTCCCGAGAGAGTTGCGCCGGAAGATAACCCATTATTATGGCCAGTTCTGCCTCCTCCTGGGCCACCAGGTCCCCTCGTTTTGCCTTCCCGAATTCCCTGATGGCATCGCGGCGCCGCTTAGCCTCGGAAGCCACAACCTGCAAAATATCATCCTCACTCAATTCTTTGCGTGAAGGGCCTTCGCCTGCCTTGGCCTCTTTCTCAGAGGGGATCTCCGCCTTATGGATGGCGTCCAAGAGCAAGCGCAGGGTGGTCTTCCTCCGCTCGTCCTTGGCCCTCATGGCCTCTTTCAAATCCTCGGTCAAACGCTCTTTGAGGCTCATATACCCCTCTTAGGAAATTATACGCTAGAGAGGGGCCTTTGTAAAGGCCCCCTCTCCTCTGTTTTAGTAACCTCCCTTACTGATGGTGCTGACCCATAGATCGGTTGTTCCGCCTAATGCAGTGGAGGGCAGACTCTCACCCCGGCGGCCACCGCATGGGCCGGCCACCTAGGAGATGAAAATGGAGATGGTCTATCGACTGCCCGGCGTCGGGCCCGCAGTTTATCACTAACCGATAGCCTCTGAGAGCGATCCCCTCCGCCTGGGCCAAATCGTTGGCCACGCAAACCGCCTTCCAGATCAGCCGGGCATGCTCGGCACAGACAGAGGTCACGTTGGGGATATGCTCGTTGGGGACGATTAATATATGAGTAGGGGCCTGGGGGTGCTTGTCCCGAAAGGCGGTGATCGCCTCATCCTGATAGACGATCTCGCCAGCCACGATAGCACAGAACTCGCACTCCATCTCTTCCCTCCCCTATGAAAGAGCCTACAACTTATACCCTATCTTCCGCAGGAACCCCCGCCTCTCCTCCACATCCTCAGGCGTCTCTACCCCCGCCGATCGCGCGCCATCTATCACCCCTAATATCCCCCGTCCCTGCTCCATCTCCGCTACCACAACCTGGACCTTATTAGCCGTAGCGCAGAAGATGGTGCACACTTCTGGCACCCTCTTTATGGCGTTCAGCACATTGATGGGATAGGCTTCCCGCATGAAGACTACAAAAGTGTGGCCCGCGGCCAGAGCCAAGGCGTTCCTCTGCGCTAACTCTACTAACTCCTCATCGTTCCCGCTGGCCCGCACGAGGCAAGGCCCTGAGGATTCGCAGAAGGCCAGGCCGAACTTCACCCTGGGAACGGAGTTGACCATCGCCTCATGGATATCCTCCACCGTCTTGATGAAGTGAGATTGCCCCAGGATGAGGTTCACCTCCGCAGGCTTATCCAACTCGACCAGCGAAAGTTCCATCTTCGCAGCCATGATCACCCTCCTTCTTAAGGCTTAAGTTTGAGTCCCTCCTTACCAAATATATCCGAGGCGATGACGAACCTTTGTATCTCGTTCGTGCCCTCATAGATGCGAGCGATGCGGGCATCCCGGTACATCCTCTCGATGGGGAGGTCTCGCACATAGCCCGCTCCTCCGTGAATCTGCACCGCCTTATTGGTGGCCCGATACGCCACCTCAGAGGCGAAGAGTTTGGTCATAGCCGCCTCCCGGCGGAAGGGCTGGCTTTGATCTGCCATCCAAGCGGTGCGGTAAACGAGGAAGCGGAGGGCCTCGATCTCCGTGGCCATATCAGCGATCATCCATTGGATGGCCTGCTTCTCCGCGATGGCCCCCCCAAACTGCTCCCGGGTCTGAGCGAACTCGATGCTCGCTTCTAGGGCTCCCTCCGCGGCTCCCAAGGAGATGGCCCCTATCCCCAACCGCCCATAGTCCAAAGTCTGGAGGGCCATAGTCAGCCCTTTCCCTTCCTCCCCACCCAAGATATTCTCCTCGGGCACCGGACAATCATCAAAGAACAACTGGTTAGTAGGGCAGCCCCTTATCCCCATCTTCCTCTCCCTGCGACCCACCTTGAAACCAGCCATCCCTCTCTCCACTATGAAGGCGGTGATGCCCCGCGCTCCAGCCTCCGGGTCCGTGGTAGCGAAGACGGTGAATATATCGGCTATCTCGGCGTTGGTGATCCAGATCTTGCTGCCCCGCAGTAGGTAATGCCCACCCTTCTTCATGGCCACGGTTTCCACCTTGGCCGCATCGGAGCCTACCCCCGGCTCCGTCAGACAGAAGGAGCCGATCTTCTCCCCTCTGGCCAAAGGGGTCAGGTACTCCTTCTTTTGCTCCTCGGTGCCCCCCAGATAGATAACGTTGGCCGCCACACCGGTATGGACAGCCACGATACTGGCCGTGGCTAGGCAGACCTTGCCCAACTCCTCCAAGAGCAGGCAGTGGCCCAGAAGCCCAACTCCCGCCCCCCCCTACTCCAGGGGTAAAGGCAAGCCCAAAAGTTCCATCTCCGCCATCTTCTTGAGGGTTTCGGTAGGGGTTCTCTCCTCCCGGTCGATGGCGTCGGCCAAGGGCTTCACCTCATTCTCGGCGAAATCCCGGAAGAGTTCTT
>DAOULQ010000010.1:0-7107 GCA_034419095.1 Anaerolineae bacterium
TTAGGTCGTTATCTAACTCCAGCGAGAGGAGGAGTACCTCTTTCTCCTTCACTGGGGTGAGGTAAGCAAGAAGCCTCGTTCCCTTCCTGGTGAAAGCCAACCTTAGGGAGGCATGGACACGATATAGGTCGTCAAAATAGTTGCCGCCGTAAGTGGCTCGGTAATCCAGGGCAGCACGCCTCAACCGCTCTATTTTGGCGTAATGCATCTCCTGAGAGAGCGTCATCTGGGCATGGCCGTGGATGATAGAGGCTCCTGCCTTCCATAAGCAGTTCCACATAAAGAAGAGATATTTGGCCTCTGGCTCCTCACTATTCGCCCTCTGGGCCCAAATCAGCGCTGTATCGATATAGTCGGCCACTTCCTCTTGCCTGAAGCGGAGAGGGTCATGTTGGTCGAAGATCACCACGCCGTGGAAGCCATCGTACTTGGCGATATTGGAGGCGGTGATGGAGCGTGACCCCTTCACTCGGCTGAAGGAATCCTCGGGCGTCCCCTCCATAGGGTGGCAGAAGAGATCGCCCTCCGACTTAATAATCGTCTCTCTTAAATCGGCACTTACCCTTGCCTCCATGGGCCGCTGAGAGCGGATTTCGTTAAAGAGAGCCCCTTCCCAGGTCACGAGGTTGGTAACCTTTATGATCCGCTGGGTGAGCACCGCCTCCAGAGATCCGAAATGTTCCTCGATCCAGGGGTGCATGGATGGTGGTGGCTTTAGGCACCCCACGGTGGTGCGCACATGGAAAAGGCGGTGGAAGAGATCGCGCTCCGGGGACGGGAGGGTGGCTATTATATCAGGGAGGTGGGTTATACCTTGGGTTGACATCTTCAGCCCTCTTCGCCTGAACCACGGTTCAAAGTCTCATAAATTTTCTGGTTTGTGCTCTCCAGCCTTCGGTAGTAGAGATCCACATATTTTCTCGCCGAGGCTTGCCAGGAGAAATCGGCGGTCATCCCCCGTAGCATCAGAGTTCGCCAGGTGGTTTGATGCTTGTAGTTTTCCACCGCTCGTGTCAAGGCGGTGTAAAGGGCCAGGGAGTTGTAGGGCTCAAAGGAGAAGCCGTTTCCCTGTCCCGTTCGAGGATCGAAGTCTTGGACCGTATCGGCCAGCCCCCCCTGTGCTCCGCACGACGGGAACGCTCCCATGCCTCCCCCAGGGAGGCTTCCAGGATGCTGGCCAATTCCGTCCCCTCATCTAGGGGTACGGGAAAGGGAGGCAGAACCTCCTTCAGTTTGAACTTCTCCTTGTCGATGGGGCCATAGCGGGGCATGGCCACTCGGATGTCATGGCCTAAGGCATGTACCGCTTTGGGCAAAGATCCAGCCACGTCGGCTAGCCCCCCTGTCTTGGCGAAGGGGACCACCTCGGCAGCGAGATAAAGTATCTTGAGGGGTTGCTCCGATTTCATAGGTTCTCACCTCTTAACGTCGAGCCAAGCTCGGATGCCGCAACGCTAAATGTGGCGTCGCACCTGCCGTGCCCATGGAGACGCCGGAGGGCCTATTGCAAGCACCAGGGACAGGTGAAAGAGCGGAAGATAATAGCCACTATGAGTCAATGCGGTTGATAAAGAGTTGAGATTTACCCGTTCCAGGAGGTCATTGTGGACCAACCTCTCGATAAGATGACCGGGCCTATCCCGGTCTATGATGGCGACATTTATGGAGAGCCAAGCGCAGTTGACAGCAAGGAGAGCGATTAGCAAGGATAGCAGCACAAGGTACCTTTGCTGCACCACAACCCCCCTTACTGCCCGAGGCATGGAGTTAGACCTCAGCCTATCTCTCATCATCGCCCCATGCGCCATGTTGCGCTGCCAACTCTTCATATCTCTGCCACTCACTCATGTACTGCTCCCACAGCCCTTGGGACTGATAAACAAGCGCCAGGCCATAATGAGGTTCAGGAGCGCATGGATCTAGAATAGTGGCCTCTTGATAGTGGACCGTCGCCTGCTTCAGCTCGCCCTCTGCTCGATATAGGTCTCCCAAAGTAACGTGGATGAAGAAGGCTGTAGAAGATGGCACTATTTCTAGGGCTTCCTCGTAGAGTTGCAGAACTCCTTGAGGTTCTAACTCCTCCTTCACATATAATAGCCAAAGATCATCATACATTGCAGGGGCTATCTTCAACGCTCTGCCTCGCGCGGCGCTCCGGTCATCCACTTCGAAGACCACCTTGAAGAATAAAGGTGCCGCTTCCCTGAGTTCGCTCTCTCTGGCAGGCATCTCTTCCTCCTGGCGTGCCACGAACCAAACCCCTCCCTGGTGGTCCCGATCAGGGGCGAAGAATACTTCGTTGCCTCCCATTACGAAGTCTACCTCTCCCAGACTCTCTTGGTAACGCGGCAACACTACTTGGGCAAAGGGGCCGGGGGAGGCTATCACTTCACCGGGAAAGATACTCCTCGCTAGCAGGGAAGCTGCCGCTCTCCAGTTTGTCCTGTCTTCCGCATAGTAAGCGAGCACCGCCGGCACACTCAAGAGCGCGATAACCAGGAGAAACATGGCCAGACTGACCTCTCGTGGCCATAGGCTCCCTCTTAGCCACCGAGCATTGATCACCCCACCCATAGCCGTTAGTCCTCTAGCGCTGAAGAGTAGATAGAGAGGCAACATAAATAGCACGTATCGAGGTCGAAAGCCATGCTTGGCCGGGAGGGCAAACAACGCCCCGAAGGGCACTACCAGCCAGCAAAAGGCCAGCCACACTTTTCTGCGCTGAGCTCTTGCGGAGGCGATTACCCCGATGAGGAAGGGGATGAAGAGTATCAAGATGGTCCATCCGGGCCCGATCCCCCAAGAATCCAGTATCTTCATCAGAAACGATGCTGTAAGGCTCATCCCTCTCGTTGCCGTTCCCCCCAGCCCCTTTGTCCCGGTGAGACCTCTCAAAAGGTGCGGAAACATGGGCGCATACGCGAAGAGAATGACAGCCAAACTGACGATAAAAGCCATAGCCGCTTTCTGATCAAATCTGTTTGCCGTCTCTCTTCTAAGGGAGGGTCTCCTCGAGGTCAGGAAGGCTTCTGCTAACCAAAGTCCCGCTACAAATACCATCTCGCCCAGCAAGACGAAGAAAGCAAAATGATGGTTATAGACATTAAGGATGTTGCAAAGCGTGAAACCTGTCCACCACTTCCTTTCCTTGTTGAAGATACCCCGATACAGAAAATATAATGAGAGTAGGGAGAGGAACAGAAGCAAAGAATAGAACCTAGCGTCCTGGGAATACCGTATATGGAAAGGTGCCAGGCACAGCAGGAAAGCACCGCTCAACCCCTCTCGCTTCCCAAACAGCCGTACCCCCAAGGCGTACGTTATGGCCACACCTACTACTCCAAAAAAGAGGGCAGGGAAGCGCAGAAGGAAGTCGTTGTCTCCTACATACAGAAAGAAATGAGTGATTAGGAAATAGAGTGGCGGCTTTGGTAGGGGGGTATTATGCAGGGGGATAGAAACGACTTGAGATATACTGTTCTCTGTAGACGCGATAGCAGCGGTGAAGATCTCGTCCTGCCACAGGCTCTTGGCATCGAGGCCGTTCAAGCGTAGAGATAACCCCAGAAGCAGGATGCCGATCAAGAGACAGACCGTGATCCGGTTCCATATCCATTCTTCCACCTGGGCCTTATTCATCGCTCACCAGAATAGCATCCAACAGCATACCGTTGTCTGCACGCTTTCTACAGACGGTGACAAGCGTTGGCCCGTGGTAGATAGTCCGTCTAGAACGTCTAATACCCCCATTGCTTGTCCACCGCGTTCAGGAGTTCCTCCCCGGCCAGGTAGCGGCGCAGGTTCTCGCAGAATAGTTCCGTGAACCGTTCCTGATAGTGGGGGGTATCAGCCGAGATATGAGGGGAGAGGATGACGTTATCTAACCCCCAAAGTTCACTCTCCTGTGGCAGGGGCTCTTGGGCGAAGACATCGAGTCCTGCTCCCCCTATCCACCCCTCTTTGAGGGCTTCGATGAGAGCCTCTTCATCGACTACCCGGCCCCGGGAGATGTTCACCAGATAAGCGCTCCCCTTCATGGCCTTCAATTCCTCCCGCCCCACTATACTCTCGGTCTCCGGGGTGAGGGGCACGGCGACGACGAAGAAATCGCACTCTTGCACCATCTCCTTGAGTTGTGAAGGGTCGAATATCTGATCCACAACGCTCCCTTGGGGATCCCCTCGGCCAAGCATGGAGTGTCCTTTGTCTCGCCTCTCCTTGGCCGCGCGCTTGGTGGCTAGAACCCTCATCCCAAAAGCCTGGCATAAACGCCCCACCTCTCGACCTATGCTCCCATACCCCAGGATGCCCACCGTCTTCCCCCACAACTCTGCCCCTCTTAGGATCTCCCACCGATTTTCAGGCCATTCTTTCTTCTCTTGCAGCCGCCACATATTCCGAAAGCGGCGGGAGAAGGCCAACATCGAGGCTAGGACATATTCGGCGATGGGGGTGGCATGGATGCCGCTGGCGGTGGTGATGATGATATCGCTCTCCATGATGGGATGCCCCACGAAGTCGTCCAGCCCCGCGCTTATGAGTTGAATCCACTTCAGGCGAGGCGCGAGGCTCAAATCGAAAGGGCGAGGCCAGATGACCACCACCTCAGCGTCAGGGAGATCTTCTAAAAACTGGTCCTCTCCCTCTACTAGGGAGAGGGAGAGGCGGGGAGAGAGTTGGCGCACCCTCTCCCAATGCTGCTCTTCCAACTGAAGGGGACTCAAAACCTTCACCCTCTTCGCCATGGCAGTAGTAGCCTATCTATCTTCCCTCGCCCAGTCGTAGGGGATCTGGTCGGTGTTGGGGGGGAGACGGTACTCGTCGGGCTCCTGGTAGTTGTATAGTTCGGTAGGTACGTTCACCACCAGGGTCATCCCCGGTCCCAGCCCCTTGAAGCCGTGCATCACCAGGGGGGGGATTTTGATAAGCAGGGGGTTGAGATGACCTATGAAGAACTCTTCGATCTGCCCATGGGTGGGGGAGTCCTCTCGACCATCGTAGAGGACCACCTTAGCCATCCCCTGGAGGCAGGTGAAATGGTCGGTCTGGAGCCGATGGTAGTGCCAGGCCTTGACTACGCCTGGATAGGCAGCCGTGATATAGACCTGGCCGAACTTCTCGAACTCTTCCCAATCGGAGCGGAATATCTCCATTAGATACCCTCGCTCGTCGGGGATGGGCTTTAACTTTCTAGTTTTTACTCCCTCAATCATGCTTCCCCCTTTAAAGCATAGCCTCGATCTCCAAAAGATGGCTCACCCTTGGACAACCTATATCTCGATACTTATCGTGGCGGTCGAGGAGGAGGGGCTTCAAGCCCGCTCTCTCCGCCCCTTGGACATCGTTGTTGTAGTCGTCTCCCACATATATCGCTTCCTCCGGTTCAACCCCCGCTTTTTCTAGGGCAGCGTGGAAAATAGCCGGGTCTGGCTTCTCTACTCCTACCTCCGCTGAGGTGACGATGAGGTCTAGAGCCAACCCCATCCTCTGACAAAGGTCGTTCAACCGCTTTGGGGCATTAGAGATCATCCCCAAAATCAAACCCTGAGAGCGGAGCCGAGGGAGCAGCTCTAGAGCCTCGGGGTCAGGGTAGAGGCTTTCGTCATCGAGGAAACCCTCGTACATGCCCGTTATATAGTTGGAGAGATCTCTCTCTATGCCCGCTTCCCTCAAGAGATAGGTGTAGAAGTAGTCCCAGAAGGGACGGTTTCTCTCCGTGGCCAGGGTGGCAAAGCCCGGCTCCCTTTCGACTCTCTCCGCCAGATGCCCCTCCCACCTCTTGAGGATACAAGCCACCTTTTTCGGAGAGACGTTAAGCCCCACTCTGGCCAGTCGCTGAGATAAGTAGAGGTGGGGCTCCGACTCCTCCCAGAGGATCAAGGTGCCAAAAGCATCGAAAAAGATGGCCCTATAGATCATCTTCACACGCTTCGCATCACCATGAATATCTCGGCCAGCACCAAGGCGACCACCAAAAGGAAGGCGTTAGTCCAATTTAACGCTTGGCTTATCTTCATCCAGGCAGAAAGCACGAAGAAGAGGGCCAAAAGCCCACCCCTCCGAGCGGAGCGAAGGATGCCGCCCCGGGATCTTGAGTTGGCCAAGCGGTACTCCAAGAGATGGAAAAGGGGGGTGAGGCTAAAGGCTAGCGAGAAGAAAAGGAAGGCCAGAAAAAGAAAGCGGTTTGCGACCACCTGGGGGTCGGCGTACATGATGATATAGGCTAGCCCCGCCCATGACGGCAAGGCCAGAGCCAGAGAGATAAGGACTGGGCGCCAACTGGCCATAACGCCCAAGATTATATCATAGTTTGCTGGGAAGAGACAAAAAGCCTTTCCTTCATCTCTTAAAAACACCAGCCGGACAACCTTGTGGCTTGCCCCTCTTGTGGTATAATAGTGACCGTGAAACGGGTCATAGGCATAACTGGGAGCATGGGTACCGGCAAGAGCACCGTTCTCCGCATGTTGGAAGAGTTGGGGGCCAAGGCTATCGACGCCGATCACCTGGTACACCTGGTGATGGCTAAAGGGACCACCGTCTATGAGGAGGTGGTGGAGGCCTTTGGAGAAGGGATCTTAAAACCCAAAGGGGAGATCGACCGGGGGAAGTTGGCCGCTCTCGTCTTCTCCGACGGAGAAGCCCTCAAGCGTTTGGAGGCCATAATCCACCCCGTGGTGGCAAGCCTGATTTGGGAGATCGCTGGGGAAGCGGAGGAAGAGGTGGTGGCTATCGAGGCCATTAAACTGCTGGAAGCCAGCACTGAGAGGGAGTGGGATGCCCTCTGGGTGGTGACCTGTCGCCCAGAAGGGCAAAAGGAGCGCCTCCTAGCCCAAGGGTTGAGCGAAGAGGAGATCCGGGGGCGGCTTAAAGCCCAGGGGCCGATCTCAGAGAAGATCAAAGCAGCGGACGTCATCATCGATAACTCAGGCTCCCGGGAGGAGACCTGGGAGCAGGTGAAGCGGGAGTGGGATAAGATGCAAGGGAAAGGAGGGGAGGAATGATCGTCTCTTTGAAAGAGTTCGTAACCCGTCATCCTCGCCTATCGGCTTGGATCGCCCTGGCCATAGGTATGGTGATCATGCTGGTGATAGCAGCCCGAAATGT
>DAOULQ010000011.1:0-5544 GCA_034419095.1 Anaerolineae bacterium
TGGAATCCCAGGAAGCCCATATCTTAGGGTATTACATCGATCATCATTACGAACCTCTTCAGGAGAGGTTAAGAGCCATACGGGATTTTCGCCGCCATCGCGCTTGGAAGATGATCGAGAGGCTAAAGGATCTCGGTATGCCCCTCAGTCGGGAACGGGTGGCGGAGATAGTAGGGGAGGGTTCCATAGGGAGGCCCCACATCGCCCGAGCGATGATGGAGGAGGGGTATGTGGCTTCGACCACTGAAGCCTTCCTCAACTACATCGGAAGAAACGGTCCTGCCTACGTCCCTCGCTACAAGATAACCCCACTGGAGGCCATAGAGATGATCTTAGAGGCTGGGGGGCTTCCCGTCCTGGCTCACCCCTTGGAGGTCTTAGGGCTTTTGCCTGAACTTGCTTGTGCCGGCCTAGCGGGGCTCGAGGCTTACTATGGCCAATACTCTCCAGAGCAAAGCCAGGATCTGGCCAGCACGGCAGAGAAGTATGGCCTCATCGCCACCGGGGGAACCGATTTCCACGGCCCAGGTATCCTGGAGACCCCCGATCTGGGAGGGGTCTGGATCCCTGAAGAGGTGGTGCCGCGACTGCGGGCTCTAAAGCGGTCAAGATTTTGAGACTTCTCAAAGTAAGGCTAACCCCGTTCTTTTATTTCCTCGGCCGAGAGCTCCACGGTCACCTCGCTCTTTAGTTCCACCTCTACCGTCTCCTTCAAGACGTTTACGCTCTTCACCTTCCCTACGCCATAGGGGGTCTCCACCATGGTGCCTGCTTTGGGGAACCTCTCCTTCAGGGAGCGGTAGGTCTCGCTTTCATAGGCTAGGCAGCAAAGTAACCGTCCACAGACTCCGGAAATCTCCGCCGGACTCAAGGAGACATCCTGTAATCGAGCCATCTTGATGGAGACAGGCGAGAATTCGCAGAGGTGGGTGGCGCAGCAGAGGACCCGACCACACCGCCCCAAACCCCCCAGAAGCTTAGCCTCGTCTCGCACCCCCACTTGGCGAAACTCTACCTTGGTCTTGAGGACTCGGCTTAGATCTCTTACCAACGCTCGGAAGTCTATCCGTTTCTCGGCGGTGAAGTAGACCACCAGCCGGCTGCCGTCGAAGTTGTATTCCGCCTTGACGAGCTTCATCTCCAGGCCGTGCTCGGCCACCTTCTCTCTGCATCTCTCCAGAGCCTCTCGCTCCTGTAACCGGTACCCTTCCCTCTCCGAGAGGTCGAGAGGGGTGGCTCGGCGTTCTATCGGTTTAAGATGCTCGAAAGGCTCGCTCACCTTTTGCGGAGGCGCGACTACTCTCCCCAGCGCTCTCCCCCGCGCCGTATCCACTACCACATATTCGTTGACCTTCAAATCCTCCAATCCGGTGGCATCGAAGTAGTATATCTTCCCTGCTGGCTTGAAACGAACCCCCACTACCTCAGGCATGATATCTTTCCCCTTAGTTATCGCTTGCTCGGTAGATCCAACACCAAGACCTCTAAGGTCAAACGGAGGTTAACATTGCTCTCCAATTGTTGCAACGCTTTCCGTATGGAGGAGATGAACTCCTTTATCTCTCCTAACCCATGCTTCTGTGCCTCTTCGACCAGGGTATTTCGCCGATCGATGTTCTCCATCTTATCCAAGCATCCCTCTTTGGCTAGGAGGAGGTCTCTCCACCAGCTGAGCCATAGGGTCAGGATCTCTTTCACCCTTTCGGGCTGGCTTCCCCAACGCTGGGCAAAGGAGAGCCTCTCCAGCCGCCTGGCACTGAGGAGGGACAAGAGTTCATCTAACCGCTCGTTCCGCTCCTTCAACAGGGCTTCATTTTGAACCGCCTCCACCGCCCAGCCCATCCTCCCCGCGGAGAGGGCAGCGATGAGATGAGCCCGCTCCCCTTCAAGGCCCCATAGTCGCTCCAACGCCTCGCGGATGAGGTCTGTGGAGGGAGGTCGCAGGTTGCAAACCTGGCAGCGGGATACCATGGTGGGGAAGAGAAGGTCGGTATGGAGAGCGGTGAGGAGGAGAACCACGTGGGGCGGTGGCTCCTCCAGGGTTTTTAGTAAACAGTTAGCGGCTCCAGGGGTCATATTCTCCGCCTGGGGGATGATGAAGACCTTCCATCTCCCCTCGAAGGGCTTCAAGGCTGCATCGCTTTGGATGGAACGGATGGTGTCGATGCCCAAGGCCGTGGAGCCCCCCCGTTCCTCGAGAAGCCTTTCCTGATAGGCCAAGTCTACCATCCGTACATCGGGGTGAATGCCTTGGGAGATCTTGTGACAGGAGAGGCACTCCCCGCAAGGTTTGTCTTCCCCTGTGCAGTTCAGGGCTTGAGCCAAATTTAGGGCCAGGGTGGTCTTCCCGATGCGAGAGGGGCCGGTGAAAAGATAGGCATGGGATAAATGCCCCCGCGTGAGGGAGTTTTGAAGGAGAGTAATGGCCCACTGGTGTCCCACAACTTGCCACATTTCGCAACCCTTATACATTGTACCACATCACTCACTGGGTCTCCAAAAACTCGATAGTCATTCCGGCTGGCAAGAATGCGACAACCTGTAGTACGGTTCATCCTGCCGAAGGGAAGTTGAAGGTGCCCACCAGACCTAGAGGCAGGGCTTGAGCAGTGGAGATGGGCGCAGGGGAGGTAGTTAAATTAAAAAATGGGAAACAACCACCTGGGCGGAATGGCAAATGACCAATGACCAAATCCCAATAAAGATTGGGGCACAGATGTTCTAGATTGTCAGGGGGAGGAGAAAGGGCATCTGGCGCAAAGGGTTGACAATGCAGCACAATTGTTCTATAATACAAGTGGCTGAACGCATTGGCGAGGGGTAATGATCTCCCTCTTGACTTGGTATTCAAGGGATGCTAGACTAGGTTCATAGGAGGCTATGATGTGGTCGGCGAGACTGTAACTGGGGCGGTCACCTCCAAGACTATTCGAATGGGATATGCCCGGAGTTGCGATTGCAGGCCCAGGCACATCAATTGCCTTACGGCCAAGGAATGGTATCCTAGTCGGGAACAGTGTGTCGCTAAGTAGGAATCTAGTGACTAAGCTGACTGCTCGAGAGAAGAACATCTTACGATCCCCGAAGCGAAACGGATCTTGTAAGGTAGACTCAATACCCTATCTTCAAGAGATGGGGGTCGAGATCACTGATAATCACCTCCCCATCCAGTTCACACCTAACCGCGCACAACTCGTACATCGCTGGTCGCCTTATATTCAAGGATTCTCTTCTGCCTTCGTCCAATACGTGATCAACAAATATCGTCCAATATACAAAGATCCAGCTATTCTGGATCCCTTTGCAGGCTCAGGGACAGCCCTAGTCCAGGCCAAATTGAACGGGATCAGGTCATCAGGAACGGAGTTGAATCCACTGCTCCAGTTCCTTGCGGAAACAAAGTTGAACTCCTGGCATGTATCACCCGACGCAGTTGTCGAAACTTTCGACCGGCTCCCGAAGAACCTTCCAAAGAGGGCCCCCGAGTTTCTTAAGTCGGATAGACATTTCAACCCCCCGGTGCTACGCAATCTCGAGCTACTGAGAGGCGCCATCGATAGCCTACCAGACAAGAAGGACCGCCAGAGACATCTAAAGGACCTCATGCGCCTGGCCTTCGCTTCGATATTGGTGGATGCCAGCAACCTCAAACGGACCCCCTGTCTTGGCTACGACCGGAAAAAGCGGGTTGCTGATGATGCCCCTTGGACACTCATGCGGGCCAAGGTTCTTCAGATCGCGACCGACCTATCGAGCCTCCAAAATCATTTCCCTTGGACACTACATACTCCAAGCAATGTAGTCCTTGCCAACGCGACGACTTGGGATCACCAAATCCCGTTCGACCTTGTCATCACTTCCCCTCCGTACATGAATGGGTTGGACTATGTAATGAATTACAAGATCGAAATGGCATGGCTAGGCTTTGTTACCTATATGAGGGAGCTAAAGTCGATAAAGGACGACATGGTGGTTTGTGATAATGTATCGCGAGGACTAATCAATGACTTCGCATCCTCCGATAGCAAATACACCAACGACTGGTTGGAGCAGATCAAAGATGAGATAGCTAGTAACATAGCACGACGCGGTAATTACCGCCGACCAGACATGCCTAGCATCGTGAACAAGTACTTCGACGATATGTATAGGGTGATGCGGCGCGTAGCCAAATCGATCCGCCCCGAGGGTAGGTTCGTTCTGGTGGTCGGCGACAGTCTTATTGCGGATACATACGTACCTACTGATCTAATGTTGGCGCGTATCGGGATGGAGCCGGAAATTGGCCTGCAACTTGAGTCTATAGAGAAAGCTCGTCATAGAGCTTCGGGCCAGGTTCGTAGTTACCGACTCCGAGAGACCATTGTTACGCTTCTAAAGCCTTGAGGTTGTACATGCAAGCTGAGGAGCCGTTCGGATACACAGAGAATCCCCCGAACTCACACGGTATTGTTCGCGCTCGAACTACTGGAGCCCTGCGTGCGTGGGAGTTCCCTCGCACTGATGCCGCACTAGCTGGGATTGAATCCGAATGGGGAAGCCAACCTTATCCGGGGAACTATATCCTGGTTTTGCCAGACTCAAAGCGGGTATACGTTGGCGAGGCTAAAGACTTGATTGGCCGTCTACGCACCCACTTCTCACGACCCGACAAGAAGTTTGCGAAATGGCAGAGAGCATTCATCTTTAACGATGGTAGGTCCGCCAAACAGTCAGATTTCACGGACACAGTTGTTAGAAGAGCCCTCGAGCACCACACTATACTTCTCTTCCGCGCCAACCAATACACTGTCCTTGCCCAAGGTCAGCAACAAGACATGAACGCTATCCAACAGGCCATCGTATCACGACTTCTTCCGGAACTAGATCATCTCCTAATCAAGAAGGGATATATAGAGAGGCCGCTCGCGCCAGAGAGTGAGCGAGAGGTCTTTCCCGATGAGGTTCAAGCCATTCTTCAGAAGTCTGGGCTAACCATTGGCGATTGGTCAGCGTATGAGGCTATAATTGACGGCCAGCTTGCATTCATAAGAAAAGGAAGCCTGAAACCCAAGGGCTGGCAAGTAACCTTCCGTAACCGTTTCAAGGAGGCACTCGAAGCCGGCGAGGGCTTCCTTCTGGTCCCCAGGAATGGTGTCTTGCTTATTCCTATGTCCGAGATCAAGAAGGTCGTGATTCCCCCAAGCGCATTCAAGCAGAATACTATCGATGTATATGTGAAGTTCGGCCCTGCCAAAGTCACTCTGTCCTATCGAGACAAAGCAATAGATATTAGTAGATTCCGACTTCTGAATCGCCCTCGCTAGCACTCGCCACCAGGTTTCGATTGTCCCCGGCCCACCACAGCCAGCCTGCCCCCTGGTCCGTTGATGCCAGGACGGGCCCTAGCCTGCTATAGCCAGGACACGCGCTCGGCGACCTGTCAAGCAATTTAAACATGTAACCGAACCTTGCTCGGTTGTGCAACATATTTTGTAACCAAGCGCGGTGACTGTTTCTTAAGCGGATGGACGGTACCTGACTGGGTTTTGGCACCATAGATGC
>DAOULQ010000012.1:0-9826 GCA_034419095.1 Anaerolineae bacterium
CTCAATGCTTTGAGGTATTGGTTGCGAGAATACATGTCCATACCTCCATTCTACACCCGTTTCGGTTACATTTTATATTGCACAACCAATACCGTTTCGGTTACATTTTAGCTTGCAGAATACGGGGGCTTGACAAAAGTGGAAAATCAAGGTATATTATAACTGATCGGTGTGCGGCGGTGCACCGCACTTAAAGAGGGACTACCTGGTCCCCGCCCGTCATCAAAAATGAGCCCGGCCTACAGCTGTAGGCTGGGTTTTCTTTGGTATGGAAGAATCTTGATCCCTGCGCCCCACACTTGGCCCGTTTGGGGGTTCTTGTATATCCTGGGGAAGATGCGTTTCAGGTACGCATATTCTGGTTTGTCGTACCTATATGCGTGGAATACGTTATACGTGGCGAGGTCAGCTAAAGAAATAAGGTCGCAGTAGGTGGACTTCACGAAACTTGGCGGTTCGATGAAATTATCGATCGAGCTTTTCTCCCACGTCCCTTGCTCTCGATACCATAGGAAATTGCTTCTTACCTTGCGCCTCATCTCCTTATATTCGTCGGCAAAGATGTGCCCTACATCGTTAGCCTGAGTCGGTGACAGAAATATGTCCATTCGCTCCAACAGGTTCTCGAAAGCATACTCGTAACACTTGCGTGCCTTCTCTCCATATTTACGCTGATGTTCCTTTCTCTCAATCCCCACGAAGAAGAGGGTGACGCCGAATCGCTGGTAAAGATCATAGAACTGAGTTACAAACTCCTCAATCTCTTCTCGAGACAGAAGCGTCCAAGGCTCTATGGCCCGATCAGTTCCATATTGTCGAATATCATTTGACCTGATCCTCACTCGCCGCACTTTGGGTGGTGACAACTTGTTGCTAAAGGCATCGAGCTTCAGGTCGAGGATAGTCTTCGTAAGATCTTTCCATTTGCTCGAATGAATCGCCGCTGCCCCAAGAAAGAACCATTCAGAATCTTCAGATTCGTCTTGATAGAATAGGTACATTTCAGTCACATTATATCACCTGCTGCTCGTGAAGGCTACATCTAAATACCTGACGGACTCCCTCCTATCCTCACACTGAGGTTTTTTCTCTAGCGCTTTCATGATATTGCCAATAGACAAGCGATGAGTTAGGGGTTGACATCCCCCCTAAAAGTATGCTATAATTTTATATAGCGTTTTAATTACGCATTATTATCTATTGACATATTTAGGAGTCTGGTGGCCCGTTCTCAGGATCTGCTTTTCACTCTATATGGTGACTACATCCGTCATCGGGGTGGTGAAGCCTGGACCGGAAGCCTCATCGAACTCCTAGGTCTGTTGGGGCTCTCGGAGCAGGCTGTCCGCTCCACGCTCTCGCGTATGTCGCGCAAGGGTTGGCTGAAAGGGCGGCGGGTGGGCAATAAGAGTTATTATTCTTTAACCCCCACAAGTATTGACCTTCTGGAAGAGGGTGCCCAACGCATCTTTCAACCCCGTTCCGATGTTTGGGGCGGCCAATGGTACCTCCTCGTCTATTCCATCCCTGAGAAGGAACGACACCTACGCCATAGGCTGCGAAAGAGGTTAGCCTGGTTGGGCTTTGGCTCGCTGGGTAACGCCACCTGGATCTCCCCTCGTGACCGGCGCAAGGAGGTGGAGGGGATCGTTAACTCTTTGGGTATCCGGGGGCACGTGGAGATCTTCTGTGCTGAGCACTTCGGCTTCGCTAGCGACCAGGAACTTGTGGAGCGGTGTTGGAATCTGGGAGAACTCAACCGTGCCTATGCGGCCTTCATCGCCAAATACGAGCCCGATTTCCTCGACTATAAGAGGAGGGTGGCCGAGGGCGACGGTCTCGAACCCAGCGGATGCTTTGTGCGCCGTTTCATGCTAGTTCACGAATACCGCTCCTTCCCCTATGTGGACCCCAACCTACCCTCGCAACTGTTGCCTGAAGATTGGCTGGGCGATAAGGCCACTCAACTCTTCCAAGAGTATCACGGGCTCTTAACCCCCGAGGCCAACGCTTTTGTGGATGGCGTCCTGGCCAAGGCGCCCATCCCTCCCCACTAGCATCGCCGATAGAAGATGAAGGGGGCTATCCTAATCTAGGAAATCATGGGAGGAGAGAGGTGAAGGATGTAGCGATCATAGGGGTGGGACAGAGTGCTTTCATCCGTGGGTATGAAGGCTCCATAAGGGAGCTCGCTTTTGAGGCCTTTGAGGAGGCTATGGAGGATGCCCAGATCACCGCGAAGGAGATCGATGCCTCCGTAATCTGTTCAGCACCCGAATATGACAAACAGAGGACGCCGTCTGCCGTGATGGCCGAGTATCTGGGCTTGAACCCTCAGCCCACCTTCTATGTGGAAAGCGTATGTTCATCTAGCAGCATGGGGTTGAGGGTAGCCTACTCCATGATAAAATCCGGGCTTCATGACCTGGTCCTGGTATTGGGTTTCCAGAAGATGACGGAGATAAGTTCGGCGGATTCCCAGGAGAGGATGGGAAGGGGGGCGGATATAATGTGGGAATCCCCCTTTGGGACGATGATGCCCGCCTACTACGCCATGTATGCCCGAGCCCACTTCGACAAGTATGGGACCACGGAGGAGGATTTGGCCCATATAAGGGTGAAAGCGGCCACCTATGGGATGTCCAACGAAAAGGCGGTGTTCCGAAAGCCGGTAACATTGGAGCAGGTTCTGACCTCCGATGTCATATCCAGCCCTCTGAAGAAGTTCGATTGTTGTGCCAATGCTGATGGATCATCTTGCCTTATCGTGGCCAAAGGGGAGGTGGCAAAAGAGGTATCTAAGAAGCCGGTCTGGATATGGGGACTGGGAGCGGCATCAGCACCGCTGACCATGTCTGGCCGAGGCGATTTCACTGGCTTGGCTTGTGCCCAGGAGGCCGCCAGGCAAGCCTATGAGATGGCCGGGGTTGGTCCTGGGGATGTAGATGTGGCGGAAGTCCATGATTGTTTTACCATCGCTGAATTGATGGCTTATGAGGATCTGGGGTTCGCAGGGCCAGGGGAAGGCGCAAAATTGATCAAGGGAGAAGAGACCTACATCGGTGGAAGGATACCCATCAACGTAGACGGGGGGTTACTGTCAAAGGGCCATCCCATCGGCGCTACCGGGGGTTCCCAGACTAGAACCATCGTCTTGCAGCTCAGGGGGGAAGCGGGAGAGACGCAGGTGAAGAGTGCGGAGATCGGCCTGGTCCACAACATAGGAGGGGGCGGGATATACGGGAACGTTACCATCTTGGGGAGGTGACGATATGGGGTTCGAAAGGTTCGGCACGGTTAGTTACACGGCCCAGGCGAAGGTAGACAGGTTTGTAGACCTCTTGGATGAAGGGAAGGTGGCGGGGACAAGGTGTGGAAGGTGTGGAACCGCCTTCTTCCCCCCCAGGGCTGACTGCTGCGGGTGCCTTTCCAGCGACATGGAATGGTTTGAGATCTCAGGACCCGGGGAACTCGTCTCCTTCTCCACCTTGTTCTACGCACCTACCGGCTTCGAGGGTGACCTTCCCTACACCATCGCCCTCGTTCGATTTGGAGACCTGCAGATATTCGGTCGCATGAGTAAGGGGATAGAAGAGTTGAAGATCGGTATGGCTTTGGAGGTGAGACCCGTAAGATTGCAGGGTGGGAAGGTCTCATATGAGTTTGTGAGGCCTTTGTAAGAAATTAAGCGGAGGTGTGAAGTGCTTGAGGGAAAGAGAGCCATCGTCACGGGGGGCAGCCTGGGTATCGGGCGGGCTATCTCCCTGGATCTGGCGGCTAACGGGTCGGATGTGGCCTTCACCTATCGCCGCCATGGGGAGGAGGCCCAACAGGTGGCCCAAAAGATCCAGGAGATGGGACGCAAAGCCTTGGTGCTCCAGGCGGATGTGGCCTCCTTCGAGGATGCCCAGGTGATGGTGCATAGAGTGGTGGAGGAGTTGGGAGGCTTAGATATCCTGGTGAACAACGCGGGGATGAACTGGGATGGCGTCATCTGGAAGATGGCAGAAGAGCAGTGGGACCGGGTCATCGAGGTCAACCTCAAGGGCTTCTTCAACTACATAAGAGCCGCGGCTCCTATCCTCAAGGGGCAGGGTTTCGGCAAGATCGTCAACATCACTTCTATAAACGGCCTGCGAGGCAAGTTCGGCCAGACTAACTACTCGGCTTCCAAAGCGGGGATCATCGGCCTCACCAAAGCCTTAGCCCGGGAGATGGGGCGATATAACGTCAACGTTAACGCCGTGGCCCCGGGGCTCATCGAGACGGAGATGGTAAAAGAGGCCCCGGAGTTGGTGAAGGAGATGGCCCTCAATGAGATAGTCTTGGGGCGGCTGGGGCAGCCGGAGGAGGTGGCCTCGGTGGTCACCTTCCTCTGTAGCGATAAGGCTCGCCACATCACTGGCCAGGTGATCCAGGTGGATGGAGGTCAGTATATCTAGAGCGGTTCTCATCGTATCCGGGAGAGGGAGATGTCTCATTTTAAGCAGATACACTTTGAGAAGAAGAACGGCGTGGCAATTCTGACCCTAAACCGCCCGCCCCTCAATATCTTGAACATCGCCATGATGAGGGAGATGAACGAGGCGCTTGAGGGGTTGAAAGGGGATGCCGACACGAACCTGCTGGTCATCGCCGCTCAGGGGAAGGCTTTCTCCGCCGGGGTGGATATAAAGGATCACACCCCCGACAAAGTAGAGGAGATGATAGAGGCCTTTCATGGGATCTTCAGAAGACTTCTCTCTTTGGAGATACCCACGTTGGCGGTGGTCCAGGGAGCCTGTTTGGGGGGTGGCTGTGAGTTGGCTTCCTTCTGCGACTTCCTCCTCGCCTCGGAAGAGGCGACCTTCGGTCAACCGGAGATAAAGGTGGGCGTCTTCCCACCTATAGCGGTCGTCCTATTCCCTTACTTGATGGGCCAGAGGCGGACCTTCGAACTCTTGCTCACCGGGGAGACTGTAGATGCCCGGGAGGCGGAGCGGATAGGGTTGGTAACGAAGGTTGTTCCCCCAGAGGAACTGGAAAAGGCCAGGGAGGAGTTGGTTGCCAAGTTGGCGGGCTTAAGCGGCGTCGTCCTTAGGCTCACCAAGCGAGCCATCTACGAGGCGGCTGACCTCCCCTTCGGGAAGGCGATGGAGCATGTAGAAAGGCTCTATCTGGAGAGGCTGATGAGCACCGAGGATGCGAAAGAGGGGCTCCAGGCCTTCCTAGAGAAGAGAAAGCCGGTATGGCGCAACGATAGATCATCGGAGGCTTAAGATGGTTGCAAAGTTTCGAGAGTGGCAGGAGAACCGCCACCAGTATGCTAGGGAGTGGAAGGCCAGGACGGGTGGCAAGGTATTGGGCTATTTCTGTACCTACGTGCCCGAGGAGATAATCTATGCCGCCGGCGTCCTCCCGGTGCGGATCCTGGGAAGCCATGAACCACAGGATGTCACCGAGCCCTATATCTTCGGCATGTTCTGTCCTTTCTGTCGCGATTGCCTGGCCCAAGGGCTGAAGGGGAGGTACGATTATCTAGACGGGATCATGATCTCCCAATCCTGTTTGCATATCCGCCAGACCTTTACCAGTTGGCAACTCCATATCCCCATCGACTACAGTTACTACCTTTATATGCCCTGTAACCTTCAGACTCCGGCCGCCAAGCCCTATCTGAGAGGGGAACTCGCTGCTTTTAAGAAGTCGCTGGAGGAGTGGATGGGTAAAGCGATCACCGACCAGGCCCTCGACCAGGCCATAGAGGTCTATAACACGAACCGGCGGTTGATGAAGGAGATCTACCAGTTGCGGAAGGGCGAGAAGCCACCCCTCACCGGCCTGGATGCTATGCAGATGGTGGTCTCCAGCCAACTGGTGGACAAGGCGGATCACAATAGTTGGCTCCAGGAGGCGCTAAAAGGCCTTTCGCGGGGCAATGGACGCCATCCGGGGATGAGGCTGATGATCGTAGGCAGCGAAGACGATGATACTGAGTTCATCGAGATGGTGGAGTCGCTGGGGGCCACCTTCGTGGTCGATGATCACTGCACTGGAAGCAGATACTTCTGGAACGAGGTCATCCCTCAAGAGGATCGATTGGCGGCCATCGCCGCTCGCTATGTGGAGAGGCCGCCCTGCCCCAGTAAGGATTGGCCGGAGCGGACAAGACGAGACCATGTTTTAGAGCTGGCTCGCGACTACGGTGTCCAAGGGGCGATCCTCATTCAGCAGAAGTTCTGTGACCCCCATGAATGCGATATACCGCCCCTTACCTGGGCCCTCAACGATTCGGGTATCCCCACGCTATTCTTGGAGTTCGATGTCACCGTTCCCGTGGGGCAGTTTAGGACTCGTGTGGAGGCTTTCTTGGAGATGATCGAAGAGGAGGATCTCTTCTAGATCGGGAGGTTGAAAGGTGGCAAAGAAGTACAAGACCAAGCCTTTAGATTGCTGGGGCAAGGCCAAGGAACTGAGGCAAAATTACTACCAAAGGTATGCCACCATAAAGGAGAAGGATGGACTCCGTTGGACTGGGGGGGCCTGGGCCTTTGATGCCATCCCCGCCGGATTAGGAGACGATGTGGTACATATTACCGGCGAGCCCTACGGAGCCACTATCGCTTGGAATAAGGATTTCGCCCTGGAATGCCTGGAGGCCGCCGAAGCCAAGGGGTGGGCTCGGGATCTTTGTGCCTACATGCGGAACTATTGGGGCTCCATGTACCTAGATAAGTACGCCTGGGGTGGTGGGTACCCTAGGCCCGATTTCGCTTTTCAAGACCATATCTGTTGCAGCCATGCCAAATGGTATCAAAACGTGGCCGAGTATGAGGGCATCCCTTTCTACTGCATCGACGTGAGCGTCGGTCCCTACGACGAACTGAACGAGAACAGGCTTAACTATGTTGTAGCCCAGATGCACGAAGCGATCGAATGGTTGGAGAAGATCACCGGCCGGACTTATGACGATGGGAAGTTGATCGAGGCGGTCTACAACGAGTGCCGCTCCACCTCCACTTGGGCTGAGATCTGCACCTTGAACAAGGCGATCCCCGCTCCCCTCGATGAGAAGACCATGTACTCGCTGTATGTCTTGGGCACCTTGGAGAAGCACAAAAAAGAGGTGGCCGATTTCTACGAGGAGTTGAGGGATGAAGTCAAAGACCGGGTGGAGAAGGGGATCGCTGCCGTGGCCACGGAGAGGTGCAGGCTCATCAGCGATACCCAGCCGCCTTGGGGGTTCCTCCGGGTCTTCAGATACCTAGAGAAGTTCGGGGCCCTCTCCATCGGTTCGCTATACACCTTCGGCCTCATCGGCGTGTGGGAGGTGAAGGAGGGTGGAACCTGGGGGCCCCGGATCACCCCCCAGCAGAAGGGGATAGAGATCAAGAGTAGGGACCAGGCTCTGCGCATTCTGGCCGACTGGAACCTGAGCAAGCCCGAATGGCAACATTTCTATTTCCCTCAATTGAAGAGTGAGATGATGATCCGCATCGTGAAGGAATGGAGTGTGGATGGGGTTATGCTCCACTATAACCGGGGTTGCGAGGGGTTGAGCCTGGGCATAGCGGAGAATAGGTTAGCCCTCCTCGATGCGGGGATCCCGGTGATGACCTTCGAAGGCAACATGGGCGACGAGCGGGAGTTCGACGAGACCCGTACTATGGCTCGCATAGACGCCTTCATGGAGAGCCTGGGGTTGGAGAGGTTGGAGGAGTAAACCGGACTCAGGGGGGAAAATGGCTGAGACCATAAACCCAAGAGTGGCGCTCCTCAAGATGGAGATGGATGATGCCTGGGAGGAGCTCCAAAGTATCTTAGATGGACTCACCCAGGAGGAGTTCAACTGGAAACCGACCGACGGTTGTTGGCATCTCAAGCGCATTGGGGAGCGATGGACCTTAGATTATGCTGACCCTACGCCCGCCCCCCCACCTGTGGCGACTATCGCCTGGCGGATCGGCCATATCGCTACCTGTAAGGTAATGTACGTGGAGTATGCATTTGGGGGAGGGAAACTCACCTGGGATGATCTCGATCTCCCACCCACTGCGACGGGCATGCTCGAATATCTGCGAGAAAGCCACGCCCCTCTTCGGGCGGTGCTGGAGAGGATGACCGATGCCGATCTGGGCGAGATGCGACTGACTAACTGGGGCGAGTTGTGGCCTACAGAGAAAATCTTCTGGACCATGATCTATCACGATTTACATCATGGGGCCCAGATAGCCACTTTGAGAGAATTGTATAGGGTGTTGGTGAGAGGGGGATAGTATGAATATGAGCCTCTCCCTCGTTGTGAAGTCGACTTATACCTATGGCCTCAACTCGTAGAGGGTCGGGAAGGGGAGTGAAGTTGTAATACCTCGCTTCTATTCAGCGCGAGGTTATTCTGAGGAGGTTTGCATGATAACCGCCGGGATAGATATGGGTGCCAAGACCATTAAGGTGGTTATTCTGAACGATAGCCAAGTGGCATCGAAAAGCATACTCTTGGGAGGGCTCGATACTAGAGAGTCGGCCGAGCAGGCGTTCGATGAGGCTCTCAAGAGCGCAAAGTTGTCTTTCCATGAGATCCAGCATATCACCGCTACTGGCGCTGGTAGGCGTGGGGCCCCCTTAGCCCAGGATGAGGTCACGGAGGTGGGGGCCGATGCTAAGGGAGCGACCTTCCTTTTCCCTGCGGCTAGGACGGTGATCGATGTAGGTGCCGAGGAGGGGCGGGGGATAAGGTGTGACGGCCACGGCAAGGTGGTGGATTTCGTCATCAACGAGAAATGTGCTGCTGGGGCCGGCGCTTTTACCGAAGCGATGGCTAGAGCCCTGGAGTTGAGACTGGAGGAGATGGGGGAACTATCCCTTCAATCCACGAAAGCTGTCCCCATGAACGCTCAGTGCACCGTCTTCGCTGAATCCGAGGTAGTCTCCCTGGTCCACGCTAAGACGCCCAAGGCGGACATCGTGCGTGCCGTCCACGACGCTATAGCCAGCCGCATCATCTCCATGGTGCGACGGGTAGGGGTGGAGAAGGAGGTGGTCCTCATCGGCGGGATGGCTAAAAATATCGGCTTCGTCGATGCTTTGAAGAGGGGCCTAGAGATGGACCTCGCGGTGCCCCAGGAGCCGGAGTTCGTGGGCGCCCTGGGGGCGGCCCTGATGGCAGCGGAGAGAGCCTGATATATATGGCGAAATCATGGTCTTCGGAGGTTCACGGCTATGGTGAAGGAGTATTGGCGTTGGAGGGAGTACAACTGGAAAGCGCCAGATATAGAGTGGCGGGAGGCGGATATCATCAGCGGGGGTGTCGATGTCGGTTCGGTCAGTTCCCAGGCGGTGATCATGACCGATGGCCGACTCTTCGCTTATAGCAACATGCGCACCGGCTCCGATAGCCCCGATAGCGCCCGCAAGGCGATGGATTGGGCGCTGGAAGATACAGGCCTGACATTGGAGGATATCCAATACGTGGTGGGCACAGGCTATGGAAGGGTCAACGTCTCCTTCGCCAACCGAGCCATCACCGAGATCGCCTGCCATGCTAGGGGGGCTAACTACATCTATGGGCCCACGGTGCGCACAGTATTGGATATGGGAGGCCAGGATTGTAAAGCCATCCATTGCGATGGGCGAGGCAAGGTAACCGCTTTCTTGATGAACGACAAGTGCGCTGCCGGGACAGGGCGAGGCATGGAGGTCTTCGCCGATCTTTTGGCTGTGCCCATCGAGGAGATCGGCGAGAAGTCGTTGGAGGTGGATGAGGAGCCACCGCCAGTGAGCAGCACCTGCGTGGTCTTCGCCAAATCCGAGGCCACGGCACTCCTGCGAGAGGGTTGTCCCAAGAATA
>DAOULQ010000013.1:0-4219 GCA_034419095.1 Anaerolineae bacterium
GAGTGCAGTTAGCGGCTGAACTACAAGAGGGTAGTTTCCTATCGACCGAGAAACTGCACGAGCTCCAAAGACGGGACTCTTTTGCTCGTGCTTACAGGAAGGCTCTCGATTATTTAGCCTATCGGCCTCGGAGTCGGGAGGAACTTAGCGATTACTTACAGGGCAAAAGGGTGCCTGAGGGGATCATAGAGGAGGTTCTGGGAGGCCTAGTCCGAGAGGGACTAGTTGATGATCTGGCCTTTGCTCGATATTGGGTAGAGAACCGCGAGAGGTTTAGGCCTCGCAGCCGGGCCATGCTCCATTACGAGTTGCGCCGCAAGGGGCTCGATGAGGAGGTGATCTCAGAGGCTTTGGACACCGTCGATGAGGAGGAGAGTGCCCATAGGGCGGCTCACCAACGAGCCTCTAGATATATCCGCCTGGATGAGAGATCTTTCCGCCAAAAGATGAGCCAGTTTCTGCGGCGTCGCGGATTCACTTATCACCTGATTCGAGAGGTAGTGGATTCCCTCCTCCAGCAGCGGGGAGGTGACTAAGAGGCAAAAACTCTCCGTCAGGAGTTCATCTTAGAGGGGGTGTTTGGGATATGTTTCAGTTGGATGTGGCTAATTTGGTTATGTTTTTAGCGGTAGCGATAGCGGGGTTTGCCATCGGCTACCTAGCCAAGCAGTATCTAGGTGCTAGCCGCCTCAGGTCTGCCGAGGCTGAGGCGAACAGGCTCCTGGCTGATGCTCAGACTAAGCAAAAGGAGGTCGTTCTCCAGGCTCAGGAGGAGGCACTTCACATCCGTCATCAAGCAGAGAAAGAGAACCAGCGAAGGCGAGCTGACCTCCAGAGACAGGAAGAGCGGCTACAACGGAGGCAGGAGAGCCTGGAACGCCGTCTGGAACCTATCGAAGCCAAGGAGAGGCAACTGGGGACTTGGGAGAGGGAGCTCTCGCACCGACGAGAGGAGGTGAAGGAACTGCGTCGTAAGCAGATCCAAGAGTTAGAGAAGGTCTCCTCCATGACCCGCGGGGAGGCGAAGGAGGTTCTCCTAAAAGCCGTTGAAAATGAGGTGCGCCAAGATGCGGCACGGGTGATACGGGAGGTGGAGTTAGAGACCAAGGAGGAAGCCGATCGGCTGGCTCGGAAGGTCATCACTCTGGCTATCCAAAGGTACGCTTCCGACCAAGTGGCGGAGACCACCGTTTCTATCGTCCCTCTTCCTAGCGATGAGATGAAAGGGCGAATCATCGGGCGTGGGGGGCGGAATATCCGCGCCCTAGAGAACGCCATGGGGGTCGATCTAGTGGTCGACGATACCCCGGAAGCGGTCACCATCTCCACTTTCAATCCCGTGCGGAGGGAGATAGCCCGCCTAGCCCTCACCAAACTGATCATGGATGGCCGCATCCATCCGGCTCGCATCGAAAAGGTGGTGAAGGGGTCGCAAGAGGAGGTGGAGGCGACCATCATAGAGGAGGGACAACGGGCCGCTTCCGAGGTGGGCCTCCCGGGGCTACATCCGGAACTGATCAAACTTTTGGGGAAACTGAAATACAGGACCAGTTATGGTCAGAACCAACTGATCCACGCTTTAGAGACGGCCCATCTGGCGGCCATGATGGCCGCGGAGTTAGGAGCGGATGTCGATCTGGCTAAGGAGGCCGGGTTGCTCCACGACATAGGGAAAGCGGTGGATCACGAAGTGGAGGGGCCCCACGCGCTCATCGGGGCGGACATCGCTCGCCGCCTTGGCAAGTCTCCCCAGATAGTTAACGCCGTCGCTGCCCATCATCATGAGGAGGAGCCCCAAAGCGTGGAGGCGATCCTGGTAGAGGCGGCTGATGCCATCTCCGGCGCCCGCCCTGGTGCTCGTCGCGAGAGCCTAGAGAGTTACATTAAGCGGATCAAGGCTCTGGAGGAGGTGGCCAACTCCTTTGAGGGGGTCGCTGAATCCTACGCTATCCAGGCTGGCCGGGAGATAAGGATCATCGTTAAGCCCGAGGAGATCGATGACCTGGCCACCATCCGCCTATCTAAAGATATAGCCAAGAAGGTGGAAGAGAGCCTGGAATACCCTGGCCAGATCAAAGTCACCGTCATCCGCGAGACCAGAGCCGTCGATTACGCCAAGTAGCCTAGGGCGAAGTCTAGGCTGGAGAGGCTTCGGACTTCTCACCCTTTGTGGGATTTGCAAAGGAATTTGCTATAATGTCCTCGCTTGCCTACTGCACTGATATGTTGTAGTATCAGATGGTGCGTTGATGATCTTAACATTGCGTTCGGCATCCTGAGGAAGTGCGGAGGCCCACTCTTGAGTGCCATCGATGAGGTGAGGGAGAGAACAGACATCGTGGAGTTGGTGTCGGCTTATCTCCCCTTGCAGAAGACGGGCCGTAACTTCAAGGCTCTTTGCCCTTTCCATAAGGAGAAGACCCCTTCTTTTATCGTCTTCCCTGATAGTCAGAGGTGGCATTGTTTCGGGGCCTGTGCCAGCGGTGGGGATATTTTCACCTTCGTGATGAAGACGGAGAACCTGGAGTTCGGCGAGGCCCTCCGCTTTCTGGCTCGCCGGGCGGGGATCTCCCTCGCTCCTCGTAGGGAAGAGGAGGTGGAGGAGGAGCAAAGAAAACGTCTCCTTCTCCGCATCAACGCTGCTGCGGCTCAATATTTCCATCATCTCCTCCGGGAAAGCCCGGAAGGGGAGTTCGTACGAGAGTACCTCGCGCACCGAGGGATAGAGCCCACCAGTATCGAGGCTTTTCAGTTGGGGTATGCCTTAAATGAATGGGAGGCCCTAAAGAGGTGGCTTGTGGAGAGGGGGTACGAGGAGACCGAGATCTTCGCCGCAGGGCTCAGTGTGGAGCGGGTCCGAGAGGATCCTGGAGGGAAGGGTGGGGGGTATTATGACCGTTTCCGAGGGCGGCTTATCTTCCCCATTCGGGATATCAGAGGGGAGGTGATAGGTTTTGGCGCTCGGGCCCTAGACGATTCCCAGCCCAAGTATCTCAACTCCCCCGAGACTCCGGTCTTTAGCAAGGGCAGAGTGCTCTACGGGATCGACCTCGCCAAGCGAGCCATTCGAGAGAAGGATCAAGTCATCATAGTTGAAGGGTATACCGACGTGATAAGCGCACACCAGAGAGGCTTCAGAAACGTTGTGGCCTCCATGGGTACGGCCCTAACGGAGAATCAAGTGCGGGAACTGAAGCGGCTGACGAAGCGGTTCGTCTTGGCGTTAGACGCTGACAAGGCCGGCGATGCGGCCACTCGGAGGGGCTTGGAGGTGGCTACAGAGGTCTTTCGAGACAGCGTGGTCCCTGTCCCCCTGGGTCGCAACCTCATCGGATACGAAGCCCGGCTGGATGCTGATATCCGTATCGCTACCCTTCCGGAGGGAAGGGACCCCGATAATGTCCTGAGGGAGAAGGCGGGGCTTTGGGCTGAGTTGGTGGAGGGGGCTCTTCCTGTAGTAGATTACTATTTCTCTTTGCTCTCCTCTCGCTTGGATCTGAGTTCTGCCAAGGGGAAGTCAGCGGCGGCGAAAGAGCTCTTGCCCATCATCGAGGAGTTGGGCGACGAGGTGGAAAAGAGCCATTACTTGCAAAAATTGGCCCGCCTGGTTAAAGTAGATGAGAAAAGGCTTCTGTTGGAGACCGAGCCCAAGAAGTTTGTGGAGCCACAGGAGAAGAGGGGCGGTCTCATATCGAGTTTCCCCGGTTTTCTCCTCGGCGTGGAGAAGCGGCTACTTCTGCTCTTCTTGGAAGAACCTCAACGGATGAAAAGGATAGACAAAGAACTGGAGGAGGTGGGCTCTGAGCCTTTGGCCCCTGAGGATTTCGAAGACATCGAAGACCGTGAGATATTCTCTGCCCTGCGAGGGTGGTTATCCGAGAGGATCCTGGGAGGAGAAGAGGGGAGCATGGATGAGCCATGGGATCTAGAGCGTTTCGGGGCCCATCTGGACGCCATCTTGCAGGAGAGGTTTGCCCATCTCCTCCATCTGAGAAGCCGGATCTCCGTTCTTGCGGAGAGGGATAGTGACCGGGAAGCGGTCCTTTGTGCGCTGAGGTTGCGGGAGCATAGATTGCAACGGGAGATGGAAACGCTCCATTTTCTGGAAAGGGATGCCGAGGAGGAGGGAGATAGGGAGACGCTCATGCAACTGGCTGGTGTAACGAGCGATCGATTGGATTAGGTGGGGAGGGTCAAAAAGGCAAGGTATGAGCAAAGC
>DAOULQ010000014.1:0-31425 GCA_034419095.1 Anaerolineae bacterium
CTCCATGCCACGGCCGTCGAGTACGACTTGTCTATCAGAGCCGTCCTTAAGCGGCTGGGCGTGGAGTTGATAGAGATTCCAGATTGGAACTGTTGTGGCGCTTCCTCAGCCCATAGCCTAAACGAGAGCCTGGCCTTGGCCCTACCAGCCAGGATCCTGGCTTTAGCCCAGAAAGAAGGGAACGATCTTGTCGTCCCCTGCGCGGGCTGCTTCAGCCGACTAAAGATGGCAGAAAAAGCGCTCAGAGAGGATCCTATCAAGGGAGGGAAGATAGAGGAGGTAGTTGGTTTCAAATATAAAGGTGGCTTTGAGGTGCGGCCCCCGTTAGATCTAATCGGTAACCTTATCGGCTTAGAACAACTCCGTAACATGATCGAGAGGCCGCTTTCAGGGCTGAGGCTTGTCGCCTACTACGGTTGCGTTCTGGTGCGGCCGCCAGAGGTCGTCCAGTTCGAGGATCCGGAGAACCCACAGCTTTTGAACCAGTTGCTTCAGACTTTAGGGGCCGAACCTCTAGAGTGGTCTTACGCTACCGACTGCTGCGGCGGCAACCTCGCTTTGACCCGCAGCGCCCTGGCCAAAATCTTGGTGACGAAACTGGTGGCCAAGGCTCAGGAGGCGGGAGCCCAGGCGATGGTGACCGTCTGCCCTCTCTGCCAGGTGAACCTAGAGATGAGGCAAAAAGAGATGCCCTTATTCTATTTCACTGAACTCGTAGGTTTGGCTTTGGGGGTTGAGGAGAACTGGTGGGGTAAGCATCTGATAGACCCTCGACCCCTGTTGCGAAAATTGGATTTGACGGATTAAGAGGCGGATAGATGGCTAAGAAAGATACCGTTCTCGTCGTAGGTGGTGGCATAGGGGGGATGGAAGCAGCTCTCCTCCTGGCGGAGGCGGGGTATAAGGTCCATCTTCTGGATCGTGCCCCCGCCTTGGGAGGCTCGATGCCCCTCTTGGATCGCACCTTCCCCACCAACAGTTGCGGCCTCTGTTTCATGTCCCCGGACCCCCCTGCCTACTGCCCCTTTATCGAATGCGAGCGGCATCCGAATATAGAACTACTCTCTTACGCCGAGGTGGGAGGCCTGGAGGGGGAAGCGGGCGATTTCCGCGTCTCTATCCTCAAGAAGGCTAGATATGTGGATCCCGGGCGGTGCACAGGGTGTGGGGATTGTGCTTTGGTCTGTCCCGTGGAGGTGCCTCGCGAGTTGGGGGAAGGGTTAGAGAAACGGAAGGCGATATATCGCCCCTACCCTCAGGCTATCCCTAGCGCTTATCTTATCGATAGGGAAGCCTGCACCGAATGCGGGGAGTGTCTCAAGGTTTGTAAGGTCGAGGCCATCGACCTGGAGATGAAAGAAGAGCATCTTCAATTGGGGGTCGGGGCGGTGATTCTCACCCCTGGTTTTCAACCTTTCCCCGCGGAATCGAAAGGCGAGTTCGGATATGGTCGATACCCCAATGTGGTCACCGGTTTCCAGTTCGAGCGGATGTTGAGCCTCACTAGCCCTTCTCACGGGCTCCTCCAGCGTCCCTTCGACGGCCAACCTCCTAAGCGTATAGCCTTCATCCAATGTGTCGGCTCTCGCGACCATTCCCGTGGTTACTGCTCTTCGGTCTGTTGCATGTACGCCACCAAACAGGCGGTCTTGGCTAAGGAGAGGGCACCCGAAAGCGAGATCACCCTCTTCTATATGGACCTGCGAACTTTCGGCAAGGGTTACGACCGGTACTTGGAGCAAGCCAGAAGGGGGTATGGCATCGACTATCAACGGAGCATGGTTTCGGCGGTCAAGCAGGAGCCAAGGAGCAAGAACCTCTTTCTCTCTTATGTGGGTGAAGATGGCCGACCTCGGGAGGGGGAGTACGACTTGGTGGTGCTATCCACCGGCTTTGTGCCGCCACTAGGGACCAAGGAATTGGCACAGCGGATGGGCATAACCCTCAACGAATATGGCTTCTGCCAAACGGCCGAGTTCGCCCCCACTGAGACCTCCCGGGCTGGGGTCTTTGTGGCCGGTTGCTTTGGCGAGCCCAAGGATATCGCGCATACGGTGGCCGAGGCAGCCAGCGCAGCGGCCAAAGCCGCTTCCCTCTTGGGCAGGGAGGCCATGGAGGTCGAGCCCCCTAAGGAGTACCCCCCAGAGAGGGAAATGGTTGAGGAGGAGCCGCGGGTGGGCCTCTTCCTCTGTCGCTGCGGGGGGGAGATAGCCCAAGCGGTGGATCTGAGCCAACTGAGGGAGTTCGCCCAAGGATTGAAAGAGGTAGTCCTGGTCCAAGAGGTGGGTTACGCTTGCCGGCCGGAGGGGTTGCAAGAGGTGAAGGAAGCGATCAGCGGTGAGGGACTGAATCGGGTAGTGGTGGCTGGCTGCACTCATAGGCTCTACGAGGAAGAGATACGGGGGGGCCTCCGGGAGGCCGGTCTCAACCCCTACCTTCTGGAGCGGGCGAACCTACGAGAGGAGTGCGCTTGGGCTCATAGGGGGCCTCAGGCCACGGCCAAGGCCAAAGAGTTGATCGAGATGGCCGTGGCCAAGGCTCGGTTGCTTGAGCCCTTACATAAGCCCTCCGCCGAGGCCCTGCCCGCTGTCCTGGTCATCGGCGGGGGGTTGGCAGGGATGGTGGCCTCCTTGAGGATGGCCGACCTGGGCTTTCCCGTCACTTTGGTAGAAAAGGAGAGGGAATTGGGCGGCAACCTGCGCCATCTCTACTACACCCTTAGGGGCTCAGACCCCCAACTGTTGTTGCGCTCTTTGATAGAGGAGGCAGAGAGCCATCCCCATATCAAAGTCCTGAAGGAAACAGAGATGGTCTCCTGCGAGGGCTCCGTGGGCCGTTTCCACTCTACTCTCCTAACCGGGGATGAGGAAGCGATCGTCGAGCATGGGGCTATCATCGTAGCCACGGGAGGGCAGGAGGCAAAACCTACCGAATATCTATACGGCCAAGATGAGCGGGTGGTCACCCAGCGGGAACTGGAGGCCCGTCTGGCGAGGAGCGAGGGCCTAGAAGAGTTAACTACGGTGGTGATGATCCAATGCGTCGCCTCCCGAGAGGAGGGGTGCCCCTACTGTAGCCAGGTCTGTTGCTCCCAGGCTATTAAGAACGCCCTCCGCATCAAGGAGATAATACCAGGGGCGAATCTCTTCGTCCTTTATCGGGATATGATGACCTACGGCTTCCGGGAGGAGTATTACCGTCAGGCGAGGGAGGCAGGGGTGATTTTCATCCCTTATGAAAAGAGGCCCCAGGTGACATCTGGAGACGATGGGTTGCGAGTCAGGGTGGAAGACCCCCTCCTGAAGCGTGAACTGAAGTTGGAAGCCGACCTAGTGGTCTTGAGCCCCGGGATAGCCCCCTCCGAGAACGGGAGGCTGGCCCAGATGTTGGGTATCACCTTGGACGAAGATGGGTTCTTCCAGGAAGCGAACCCCAAAGTGGCCCCCATGGATTCGGGAGTGGCTGGGATATTCCTCTGTGGTCTAGCCCAGGGGCCGAAACCTATCTCCCATTGCATCTCCCAAGCCAATGGGGTCGCTTTAAGGGCCGCTTCTCTTTTGGCTAAGGAGCGGCTAGTAGGCAAGGCTACCATTCCTACCGTCAACGAGAAGCTCTGTAGCGGCTGTGGCCTCTGTGTCTCCCTCTGCCCCTACGACGCTCGAAGGCTCGATGAGGAGAGCCGAGTGGCGGAGGTGATAGAGTTCCTCTGCCAGGGGTGTGGCCTCTGCGCCGTGGCCTGCCCCAACGGGGCTACCCAACAGAACCTCTACCAGATGAGGCAGGTTATGGCTATGATGGATGCTGCACTATAAGAGAGGTCGAAAATGAACGAAGGTTTCGAGCCCAAGATCGTGGCTTTCCTCTGCAACTGGTGCGCTTACATAGGGGCGGACCTGGCAGGTACCTCCCGCATCCAATACCCACCTAACGTGAGGATCATCCGCATGATGTGCAGCGGGGCCGTGGATCCGGTCTACGTCATCAAGCCCTTGCTCGATGGGGCCGATGGCGTTCTCATAGGGGGCTGCCATCCTGGCGATTGCCACTATCAAGAGGGGAACTATAAGGCTCGGCGGCGGGTGGCTATCCTCAAGAATATCCTGCACCAGATGGGGTTCGATGAGGAGCGGGTCTGGCTCCGCTGGATCAGCGCCAGCGAAGGACAGGTATTCGCCAATACGGTGACGGAGATGGTGGAAGCCCTCAAAGAGAAGGGGCCCAACCCTCTCAAGGAACTTTGGGGAACATAAATATAGCATATGCAAAGTCATAGAGGACTAGAACGATGAAAGTGAGGAAGTTCTTGGAAGTCAAAGAGGGGAACGTCTTGGCGACCTTGCGGAGTTTCTTGCGAGGGCTGCTGGAGAGGGAGATCGTCGAGGCCCTGCTCGTCCCCCTTGAGGCCCCTTCTGGCGATACCGTTATGCCCGCCTTAGTGAAGGAGCCTGCCCGCCTGGAGAAGGCCGACCCTCTAGCCCCGGTGATGCCGGTGAACGCGGCCAGGCTTATCTCCTCCCTGACTATCGGCAAACCCAGGGAGAAGATCGGGGCCCTCTTGCGCTCCTGCGAGATAAGAGCTCTCATCGAACTGGTCAAGTTACAGCAGGCCCATCTGGAAAACCTCGTGATCATAGGCATCGATTGCCTGGGCACCTACGAGGTGACCGATTACGCCAAACTCATCTCCGAGGATGGGTCTCCGACGATGGAACTGGTACAAGGGGCTAAAGAAGGCGCTCTCTCCCCCCATGAGGGGTATCAGTTCCGACCTGCGTGCCGGATTTGCGAATATCCCATCTCCCAAAACGTTGCCCTGACCATCGGTCTTCTGGGCATCGATGGTGAGAGGATCCTCGTCGAAGCCCAGGAGGAGTTGGCCGAGAGATTAGAGTTGACGGAGGGGGAAGCCGCTAGCCGAGAGGAGGTCATCGAGAGATTGGTGGAGACCAGGATCGAGGAGCGAGATCGGCTCTTCGCCCAGTTCCGAGAGAGGGTGGTCGATATTCCCAGCCTCCTGGCCCAGTTTTCCACCTGCATCCGTTGCCATAACTGCACCGTGGCTTGCCCCATCTGTTACTGTAAAGAGTGCCTCTTCAGGACAGCCACCTTCGAACACGAACCCGATAGATACCTGAGGTGGGCGGAGCGGAAAGGTGCTATCCAGATGCCCACCGATACCCTTCTCTTCCAGTTGACCCGGCTCAATCACATGGTCACCTCCTGTGTAGGGTGTGGGATGTGCGAATCTGCCTGTCCCAGAGATATCCCTTTGACCGCCATTTTCCGGGCGGTGGGACAGGAGGTTCAGGCGATGTTCGATTACCTGCCTGGGAGGAGCCTGGAGGATGAGTTGCCCCTGGCTACCTTCAAGGAGGATGAACTGAGGGAGTTGGGAGGAGGGTAGCCTCCCCAATTAGAGGTGGTATAAAGGTGGAATCTAAAGGTTTGAAGCCAGCGGCTTTGGTGATAGGAGGGGGGATCGCAGGGATGCAAGCATCCCTCGACATCGCCGATGCCGGTTTCTTGGTCTATCTGGTGGAGAGGGAGCCGAGTATCGGGGGGCATATGTCCCAGCTAGATAAGACCTTCCCCACTCTCGATTGCTCATCCTGCATCATGACCCCCAAGATGGTAGATGTGGCTCACCACCCCGATATCCAGTTGTTCAGCTATGCGGAGGTGGTGGGTGTAAATGGCGAGGTAGGCCATTTCAAGGTAAGGGTGAAGCAGAAGCCCAGGTATGTGGATGTAGACAGGTGTACCGGTTGTGGCCTTTGCGTGGAGGCTTGCCGACTCAAAGGGAGGATCGAGAGCGAATTCGATGTGGGGGTGAGCAAGCGAGGAGCGATATATATACCTTTCCCCCAGGCAGTGCCCTTGAAGGCGACCATAGACCCCGAGCGCTGCGTCTTTGTAACCAGGGGTGTCTGCGGGAAGGTCCCCCCTTGTGAGGAGGCTTGTCCGGCGGAGGCTATCGATTTCGAGCAAAAAGAGGAGATAATCGAACTAGAGGTGGGGGCTATCATCGTGGCTACCGGCTTCGACCCTTTCGATGCCCGCCTCAAGCCGGAGTTCGGCTACGGCCTCTACCCCAAGGTCATCACCGGCCTTCAGTTCGAGCGGCTTGCCTCGGCCTCCGGCCCCACCACCGGAAAGATAACGCTGAACGGGCAGGAGCCAAAGAAGGTGGTTTTCATTCCATGTGTGGGGTCGAGGGATAAAAGTGTGGGGGTGGAGTATTGCTCCCGGGTATGTTGCATGTACACGGCCAAGCAGGCCCATCTGGTAAAGGAGAGGATACCAGATGCGGAGGTGACGGTCTTATATATCGATGTGAGGGCTTTCGGAAAGGGGTTCGAGGAGTTCTACGATCGGGTGAGAGGCGAGGGGGTGGTATACCGGAGAGGGAACGCGTCGGAGGTATACAAAAGGGGGGAGAGGCTCGTCGTTAGGGCTGAGGATACCCTCCTGGGCGAACCCCTTCAGTTGGAGACGGATTTGGTGGTTTTGGCTACTGGAATTACTCCTCGGGGAGATGCGGAAGATCTGGCTACTCTTTTGAGGTTATCCCTTTCGCCCGACGGCTTTTTCCAGGAAGCACACCCCAAGTTGAGACCGGTGGAGACAGAAAGGGAGGGGGTATATCTAGCCGGCTGCTGTCAGGGACCCAAGGATATACCCGATGCTGTGGCCCAGGCCAAGGCTGCGGCTTCCTCTGCCATAATCGCCTTGAGGAACTGTATGGGGGTCCCATAGATGGAGGGGCAGAACCTCGCCCAAGCGTATAGACTCTTCGACTGCATCCAGTGTGGCCGGTGTACCGGCGGTTGTCCCATGTCGCTAAAGACCGACTTCAACATCAGACGGCTGATCTACGAGGTGTTGGTTTCTGAGAATGTGGATCTTCAGAGCAGAGAGGTGCTATGGGATTGTACAACCTGCGCCACTTGTACCCTTCGCTGTCCCAAGGGGCTGGACCCCGCCGATATAGTGATCGGCATGCGGAGCATCCTGGTAGACGGGGGACGGATCCCCCCCACTATTAGAGACGCGCTGAAGAGCCTGGCTATCCGGGGGAACCCTTTGACCATGGCCCGGGAGGAGAGGGCAGCCTGGGCGGAAGGGTTGGGAGTGAAGGAGATCTCTGAGGGCGCGAAGGTCCTCTACTTTGTGGGTTGCAGCCCTTCTTATGATCCTCGGGTTCAGAAGGTAGCGAAAGCGATGGTTCAAGCCTTCAAGAAGGCGGGTGTAGAGTTCGGGATCCTGGGCAACGAGGAGGTCTGTTGCGGGAGCGAGGCCCGCCGGGTAGGAGAGGTAGGTCTCTTCGAGATGCTCCGGGAAATGAACTTAGAGACCTTGAGTCAATATCCTGTGGAACTGATAGTCACCACCTCCCCCCACTGCTATAACGCCTTTAAGAACGAATACCAAGGTCTAGATTTCGAAGTGCAACACTATACCCAATTCGTGGCTGGGCTTATCGATGAGGGGAGGTTACCCTTTTCCAGAGAGGTGAATAGGGTCGTCACCTATCAAGACCCTTGCTTTTTGGGAAAACAGAACAAGATCTTCGAAGAGCCGCGAAAGATACTCCAAAGTATCCCTGGCTTGGAACTGAGGGAACTCGATAGATCGAGGGAGAGGAGCCTCTGCTGTGAAGGGGGAGGGGGGAGGATGTGGGCGGAGGGCACCAACCCCGAAGAGAGGTTGGCCCATACGCGCGTGCGGGAGGCGATGGATCTAGGCGCTGAGGTGCTAGCCACCGCTTGCCCCTTCTGTCTCCTCACCTTAGAGGATGCGGCCAAGACCGTTGCCGGCGAGATAGAGGTGATGGATATCATGGAGTTGGTGGTGGAGGCCCTTTAAGTGGGCCCCAGAATCGGCGTCTATATATGTCACTGTGGTGTGAATATCGCCGCCACCGTGGATGTGGAAGCGGTGGCCCAGTTCGCCCAGGAGTTGCCCTCTGTAGCCATAGCCAGAGATTACATCTATATGTGCTCTGACCCAGGCCAGGCGGTGATAAAGGAGGATATTAAGAAGTTCGGTCTCACCAAGGTGGTCGTGGCCTCCTGCTCGCCGACGATGCATGAGCCGACATTCCGAGGCACCATCCAAGAGGCGGGCTTAAACCCCTACTGTTTGGAAATGGCAAATATAAGGGAGCAGTGCAGCTGGGTCCATAAGGAAAAGGGGGAGGCCACCCCAAAGGCGATGCAACTGGTAGCCGCTGCTGTGGACAAGGCTTCCCTCCTAGAGCCCCTAGAGGAGAGAAGAGCCGATGTTACCCCGGCGGCCCTGGTGATAGGAGGGGGGATCGCAGGGATGCAAGCGGCTCTCGATATCGCTAATGCCGGCTTCCAAGTCTATCTGGTGGAGAAGGAACCCCACCTGGGGGGGCATTTAGCCCAACTAGATAAGACCTTTCCCACCTTGGAGCCTGTGGCTCCTATCCTGGCGGAGGAGATCAAGGAGGTAGAGGGACACCCCAATATCGTCCTTCTCACCTCCAATGAGGTGGTGGGCGTAGAGGGGTATGTCGGCAACTTCAAAGTTAACGTTACCGACCGAACCACTATAAAAGTGGGGACTATCGTCGTAGCCACGGGCTATGATCTCTTCGACGCTCGGTTGAAGCCAGAGTATGGCTATGGGGTCTATGAGAAGGTGATCACCGGTTTGGAGTTCGAGCGGCTCGCCTCTTCAGCTGGCCTTAGCGGGGTGACGGGAAAAGAGCCCCAGGATGTGGTCTTTATCCAGTGTGTGGGCTCTCGGGATAAAAGCGTGGGGCAGGAGTATTGCTCCCGCATCTGCTGCATGTACACCGCCAGGCAGGCCCTTCTGGTCAAGGAGACCTTACCCCAAGCGCGGGTGACGGTCTTGTATACGGATGTAAGGGCCTATGGGAAGGGGTTCGAGGAGTTCTACGATCAGGTGAGAGCCGCGGGGGTGATCTATAGACGGGGTAACCCCTCCGAGATATACAAGAAGGGAGAAAGGCTCATTATTAGGGCTGAGGATACCCTCCTAGGCGAACCTGTTCAGTTGGAGGCTGACTTGGTTGTTCTGGCCACGGGGATGACGCCTGGCCGCGATTCTCTAAAGATCGCCAACCTTCTAAAGCTCCCCCGCTCACCGGATGGCTTCTTCAGGGAAGCGCACCCCAAGATGCGTCCGGTGGATACGGTAATGGAGGGGATATATCTGGCCGGCTGTTGTCAGGGACCTAAGGACATACCAGATACCGTGGCCCAGGCCAAGGCCGCTGCCGCCTCGGCTATGATACCTTTGTGCCAGGGCCAGGTCAAGGTGGAAGCCGTAACCCCTATCATAGATGAAGAACTCTGCTCTGGGTGTGGGATCTGCGCCGAGATATGCGTATACGATGCCCTTTCCCTGCACGGGAGGAGGGGAGTTATGACCATAAACGAGGTCTTATGCAAGGGGTGTGGGGCTTGCGCCGCAGCCTGTCCTTCCAAAGCCATAAAGTTGAGCCATTTCACCCCGGCGCAGATCCTAGCCCAGGTCGATGCCTTGGTGTAGAGAGGTCGAAAAATGGCCGAGGAGTTGATACCCATATACATCATGGGAAAGAAATACGAGGTCCCTTCTAGCCTCACTATCATGAAGGCTATGGAGTGGGCGGGCTATAGACTGATCAGGGGAGCCGGTTGCCGGAGCGGCTTTTGCGGCGCTTGTGCCACCGTTTATCGCATTAAAGGCGACTACCGTCTGCGCATCGGGTTGGCCTGTCAGACGGTGGTGGAGCCGGAGATGTACCTAGCCCAGGTCCCCTTCTTCCCCGCCGAGAAGGCTATCTATGATATCGAGGGGTTGAAGCCCACCCCGGAACAACTTTTCCAGATCTACCCCGAGATCCTGCGCTGCCTCAGTTGCGGGACTTGCACCAAGGCCTGTCCTCAGGAGATAGATGTCATGGATTACATGGCTGACGCTATGAAGGGTGACATCGCTTCCGTGGCCAGCAAATCGTTCGATTGCATCATGTGTGGGCTCTGCGCGGCCCGCTGCCCCGCCGAGGAAGCCCAGTACAACGTGGCCCTCCTCTGCCGACGGCTATATGGTAAATACCTGGCTCCCAAATCGCAGCACCTGCTGGAGCGGATAGAGGAGATCGAGGTTGGCAAGTTCGATGAGGAAGTGGCCCAACTGAAAAGGATGGACGAAGAAGAGTTGCGGCAAAGGTATAAAGAGAGGGATATCGAGCCTACTTAGAGGGGACGAAGATGTCGTACATACCTGAGATGCGGGAATCTATAAGAAAGGTAGAGGCCACACGCCAGAGAAGGCTCAAGGAAACTCATCCCCGCATGCCACTTAAGGAACAGGAAGAGATCCTCCAGCGGTTCCACCCCGATTACGTGGAAGGAGGGATGCGGGAACTTTTGGTAGGGCCGAATAGGGGGGATCGGCCTCCTAATGAGTTGGCCGATCTTTTGGAGGGGCGCAGCCATATCGATGCGGCAACCTTCGATCTAGGCAAGGTGGACTACGAGTGTGATGTGTTAGTCATCGGAGGGGGTGGTGCCGGAGCCTCGGCCGCGCTTTTGGCTCAGGAGAGTGGTGTCCAAGTGATCTTGACCACCAAACTTCGCTTCGGTGACGCCAACACCATGATGGCTCAGGGAGGGATCCAGGCTGCCGACAAGCCCAACGATTCCCCAGCCATCCATTATCTGGATGTGATGGGCGGGGGCCATTTCACCAACGTCCCAGAGTTGGTGGAGGCCTTGGTCATTGATGCCCCTTCGGTTATCCAATGGCTGGAGGGTCTGGGCTGCATGTTCGACAAGGAGCCCGATGGGACGATGAGAACCATCCACGGTGGCGGCACCTCCCGGAAGCGGATGCATTTCGCCCGCGACTACTCAGGGGCGGAGATCATGCGCACTCTGCGCGATGAGGTTCGCAACCGTCCGATCTCGGTTCTGGAGTTCGCTCCCGTCGTGGAGTTGGTGATGGATGATAAAGGCCAGATAGCCGGGGTTATCCTTCTGAACCTGGAGACGGGTGACTATGGCCTGGTGAAGGCTAGAACGGTGATCATCGCCACCGGCGGCGGAGGCCGCCTTCATTACCAGGGTTTCCCCACCACCAACCATTACGGAGCCACAGCCGATGGGCTGGTTCTGGCCTATCGGGTGGGGGCCAAACTGGCTTTTATCGATACTATGCAGTACCACCCCACCGGAGCGGCCTATCCTGAGCAGATCTTGGGGCAACTGGTGACCGAGAAGGTGAGGGGCCTGGGAGCCCAACTAGTCAATGTGGAAGGCGAGCAGTTCGTCTACCCCCTGGAGACACGGGATGTGGAATCGGCGGTTATTATCCGAGAATGTGTAGAGCGAAAGAAGGGGGTGGTCACCCCTACGGGGCAGCAGGGTGTCTGGCTCGATTCCCCCATGATCGATATCCTCCAAGGGCCAGGAACGATCCAGACTAACCTGCCGGCTATGGTCCGTCAATGCGGCCGTTTCGGCATCGACATGACCAGGGAGCCCATCCTCGTCTATCCTACCCTCCATTATCAAAACGGGGGGATAGCCCTTAAGCCCGACGGTTCGACCGATATCCCCAACCTATATGTGGCTGGCGAGGTGGCAGGAGGGGTCCACGGGCGCAACCGGCTGATGGGGAACTCCCTTTTGGAGATAACCGTCTATGGGCGGCGGGCTGGCAAGGCGGCTGCTCTGCGGGCTAAGGGAGTCGAGTTAGGGGAGTTAACCTTGGAGCATTTGCGGGATTGGGAACGGCAACTGAAAGAGGCCAACCTGGAGCCCCAGATAGTATCACCTCTCCTCTTGCCGGACTACACGCGGCATACTCGGCCAGTGTCTAAGGTAATGTGAGGCCGCCTTCCCCATCTATAGCACACTCCCCTTCCCTGTTGATCTTATGGAAGGTTTATCGGGGGCGAGCAACTCTATAGGAGGAACCCATGGAGGAGAAAGGCGCACTCGAGTATCACCCTCGGATCAGGGATCTCCCTCCCAGCGAGCGGCCGCGGGAAAGGTTAGAGCATTATGGCGCCGGGGCCCTCTCCACCTCTGAACTCCTGGCCATCATCCTGCGTACGGGCATGGGCGGGGAGAACGTCATTAACCTAGCCACTAGGCTTCTGTCCCAGTTCGGCGGGCTTAGCGGCCTCTCTAGGGCGGACTTCGCCCAGATCAGCGCTCTTAGAGGGATAGGGCAGGCCAAGACAGCCCAGGTGAAAGCGGCGTTGGAGTTGGGCCGCCGCCTCCTCACCGCCTCCCCCGAAGAGCGACCTCAGGTCAAATCCCCTGCCGATGTGGCTAACCTCCTCCTCTTGGAGATGGGCGCCTTGGAGCAGGAGGAGATGCGCGTCCTCTTCCTAGATACCAAGAGTCGGGTGTTGGGCATATCCACCATCTATATGGGGAGTCTTCACACCGCTTGGCTCAGGGTCGGGGAACTCTTTCGGGAGGCGGTGAGGCGCAACTGTGCAGCGATCATCGTGGTCCATAACCACCCCTCGGGTGACCCCACCCCTTCTCCCGATGATGTCAAAATCACCCAAGAGATCGCCAAGGCGGGCGAACTCTTGGGTATAGAGGTCTTGGACCATTTAATCATCGGCTCCCAGCGGTATGTCTCCTTGAAGGAGAGGGGGTTGGGTTTCGACTGAGACTCTTCACCTCTGGAGGGAAAATCATGTCCCGGGTCAAGGTTAAATGGGTGGAAGGAAAGCAGTTCGTGGGAACGGATAGTACGAGCCACTCCGTGGTGATCGCATCCAGCGAGGAGGGCACCGGCTTAAAGCCTTCGGATCTTCTGCTCCTGGGGTTAGGAGGCTGTACAGGCGTGGACGTGATCATCATCTTGGAGAAGCAGCGCCAAAAAGTCACCGACCTGGAGATAACGATAACCGGGGAGCAAGACCCAGAGCCCCCTTGGACCTTCCGCCGCATCGAGATAGAGTACCTCCTTCGAGGTCAAGGCTTGAAGGAGGAAGCGGTGAGACGAGCCATTCAACTCGCAGAGGAAAAGTACTGCTCCATAGGAGCCACCATCTCTGGAGTGGCCGAGATGGCGAGCAGTTTCCAGATCGTGGAAGAGTAAACCTGCATTTCGGTTCCTTGATCTACTGCTTCCAGATGAGAGCCACCTACATACAGGTGGCCTTCTTCGCAGGGTAAAGGCTACAATTAGGGTCGAATTTTGACGGAAAGGTAAGAGTGTGCTATGATTGAATTGACTTCTACCTTCCAAGAACGTGCGGGGGCAAAGGAGGAGCCATGTTACTGAGCAGGGGTGGAGACTACGCTATCCGAGCCATGGTGGATCTGGCCAGTCGGCCTGCAGAGGAGAGGACTATAACTCCGGGCATCGCCGGCCGCCAACAGATTCCTCCCGCCTTCCTGAGCAAGGTGGTGGCCAGCCTGACCCCAGCGGGGCGGATACGCACGCACCGCGGGGCGGCTGGAGGGGTGGGCTTGGCGCGCTCCCCTGAAAGGATCAGCCTCCTGGAGGTGGTGGAGGCAGTGCAGGGACCCATCATCCTCAACGAGTGCACCAACCCCTATCGTACCTGTCCTTTGGAGGATACCTGTACCGTCAGCCAGACCTGGCGAGAAGCCCAGAAAAACCTGAAGGAGTTGCTAGGGAGCGCATACTTGTCGCAGTTCGTAAAGGCCGGCTGAAAAGGTGGACTATGCACAAGTAGGAAGGGTCAGCTAGTAGCATAGGTATCCTTCTTATCCGAGGCTCAATCTTCTGCGGCAGGGTGAGAGGGGAGGCGTAGGGAGTAGGCATTGTAGATCTTTAGGTGAAATGCGATATGGGTCAACTTTCTTTGGGTTTTGCGCAACTATAGCTAGCCGAAATTCGCCCGCCCTTCGCGGAAGGGAGGACGAGTGAGCCATGGAGCTGAGGGAGGCGGGCAATGAGTGCAGCAGGAATGGTCTCATTCACAATACCCAAGATCAAGGAGTTGTCCCAGAGGGCATTGATGCGCGCCGGGTTGTCGGCAGACGACGCGGTGGTTGTCACCGAGGTCTATCTCGAGGCAGAGTTGTGGGGGCGGAAGACCCATGGCTTCCGGTTGATTCCGTGGTCTCTGGAGCAGATGAAGGGTCGGAAGATCGGAGAGATCAAGGTTAACCGGGAGACACCGATCTCCGCCTTGCTCGATGGTGGAAACAGGCATGGGTGCGTCGTGGCCCACAGGGCGATGACCATGGCCATTGACAAGGCGAGGCAGACTGGCATTGGTGTCGTGAGCATTCATAATGCCGGCAACATCGGCATGGTAGGATACTACGTCAGGCTGGCCACGGACGAGGGGCTAATCGGCATCGCTATGGGCCATACTCCGGCGGTGGTAGTGCCCTACGGCGGTGCAGAGCCGATACTGGGGACGAATCCCCTTGCCGTTGGAGTCCCAGCAAAGCCGTACCCTCTTATCCTGGACATGGGCACCTCCGCGGTGAGCTACCATCAAGTGATGATGGCTAAGGCCATGGGCCAACCTCTCCCTCCAAACTGTGCCCTAGACAGACATGGCAGACCGACCACCAGCCCTGACGAGGCCGTGGAGGAGGGCATCCGCTTTTTGACCTTCGGGGGTTACAAGGGATCGGGGCTGTCGCTGATTATCGAGATCCTGGCAGGCTGCTGGACCAACTCGCCGGTGGGCGCGGAGAAGACCGGCGAGATCCGCAACTACTTCTTCAGCTCCCTGTTCATGGCCATGCAACCGGAACTTCTCCTGCCGCAGCAGCAGTTTGAGGCCAAGGTCCGAGTTCTGACTGATAGGATTAGAGCTTCAAAGCCGGCAGCCGGCTTTGAGGCGATACGCCTTCCAGGGGAGAGGGGACAACAAAGTAGAGAAAGGTTGCTCCAAGCCGGAGTTTTGGAGGTGGATGCAGCGACCGCTGCCTACTTGCGGGGAGAAAGGTGAGATTTCCACACTGATCGCAGGAAAGGCCGAGCGAACTCTACGCTCCCTTAGGTCGCTTGCCCTGTGGGTCGGTTAACACAACCCTTGCAGCTGACTTCGTTCCCGATGTGTGACGGAGTCTACTAGCCCAGCTCTTCTGCGGCAGGGTGAGAGGGGAAAGCAGGCGGTCATGGTCAGAAAGAGCCTGCAGGGGAGGGTTGCCGATCTGCCACAGAACGCAAGGTTCGCATATAAACAAGATTGTGCCATATGGCTCGTAAGAAGGGGAAAAGCCATGAGCATTGCTAGCAACATTCTTCAGGCCATCGGCAACACACCACTGGTGCAGCTTGGCAAGGTCGTCCCACCCGGCCACGCGCGTGTGTTGGTCAAGCTGGAATGGGCGAACCCGACGGGTAGCATGAAAGACCGCATGGCGCAGTCGATGATCGCACGAGCCGAGGCAGATGGCCGATTGCCACCCGGAGGTACGGTCGTCGAGTATACAGGAGGCAGCACGGGTACTTCACTTGGGTTGATCTGCGCTGCAAAAGGTTACCGCCTACGTATTGTCACCTCCGATGCGTTCAGTCAGGAAAAGCGCGACCATATGCGGGCGCTTGGCGCTAAACTGACACTCGTGCCGAGCGAGGGCGGTCGCACAACAAAGAAACTTATCGAGGATATGATCGAAGCCGCTCGCCAGATCAGCCAGGAACCAGGTTCATACTGGACTGATCAACTCAGCAATGTTGATCACATTGCCGGTTACCATTCACTGGGTGAGGAGATTTGGGCACAGACGGACGGTCAGGTTGATGCGTTTGTACAGTGTGTTGGTTCCGCCGCCTCGTTGCGCGGCGTAACCACGGTGTTGCGACGTCACAAGCCTGACCTCCGAGTGGTGGCCGTCGAACCGGCTGAGTCGGCTGTGTTGTCGGGTGGGCAGACGGGCGCCCATAATATCGAGGGCATCGGCATTGGCTATATGCCACCCCTCTGGGATCCTAGTGTGGTGGATGAAATCCTCACTGTTTCTACAGACGAGGCCAAGGGAATGGCTCGGCGATTGGCACGCGAGGAGGCACTCTTCGCCGGCACCTCGTCCGGAGCCAATGTCGTGGCTGCACTCCGTGTCGCTGAAACGCTGAGGCCCGAAGCCACTGTGGTCACGCTGTTAATAGACTCAGGTCTCAAATATCTTAGTACCGATTTGTACAGAAGCACCTGAAAGGAAAAGGGGTACGGGCAAAAAGCGGCCCAACAACTCGTTGGAGCGGACCAGGGAGGGCCGCTGATTCATCTTCGTCAGAAGCGTATTAGGCGGACGGAATTTCCGCAGAGTTGCCGAAGGGAACAGTGGTGGAGGAGCCCGCCAGGATAGGTGACGAGAAAGGAGGTGGCATGGCAAAACTGCTACGATGCAGCGATGTGGGTTTCGACTGTGGCTATGAGATCCGGGCCGACACTGAAGAAGAGCTGATGAAGAAGGTTGCTGAGCATGCCGCAGAAGTGCACGACATAAAAGAAGTGTCTGAAGAGGTTGCTGCCAAAGTAAAGGCAGCCATTCGGGACGTATAGCCTTCGTGTAAGTTCTGCCAGGCGACACCGGCGACCTCTAGGCGGGTTCCTCCACATTCCATTTTAGAGCCGCGCCTCAGGTGCGGCTCTTTGTCTCTCTGGTGTTATTCCCCTTGCTCCTCTAGGAGAGCCATCACGGAGGGGTATTCCTCTATCTGGGTGTGGGGTAGGAAGAGGGCGGAGACGAACTCCTGGGTGAAGCGGTTGTCGGCGCTCAACTCCATATAGGTCATCCTCTGCGCGATCTCGGCTATTTCCTGCCGAGCCTGGCGACTCAAAAGAGCCATATAGGCCCCTCGGACCGAGGTGTTACCCAGGAACTTGAACTTTTCCCAGGGCATGTCGGGCAAAAGGCCGATCTGGATTGCCCTCTCCACGTTTAGGTATTGGCCGAAGGCCCCGGCGATCAGAAACTCCTCAACCTGGGATATCTCTACACCGAGGCTTTTGGAGAGGACGGAGTAGCCAGCATGGATGGCCGCCTTAGCCCGGATGAGGTTTTCGATATCCACTTGGGTGATGGCTATATCCTGGCCGTGGGCTGTCTCGGTACCCCGGGCCACCACGTACTCCCACCCGTGCTCTCCCTCTCTCACTCGGGGCGTGTCCAGATCCTTGCGCACTCGGCCCCTCTTATCTACTATCCCGGTGATGAACATCTCGGCTAGAAGGGAGATAAGGGCTGAGCCGCAGAGCCCCCGAGGGGCTTCGTTCCCTATGACTCGATAGGTGGGCTCCAAGGTTTGGCCATTGATCCACACCTCCTCGATGGCCCCCGCCGTGGCCCGCATCCCATGCTCCACCCCTGCCCCTTCAAAGGCTGGGCCCGCCGAACAGGCACAGGAGATGAGCCAATCGCAATCGCCCAACACTATCTCGCCATTGGTTCCTATGTCCATGAAAAGGGTCAACTTCTTCCTCTCGCAGATGCCGGAACTCGCTATCCCCGCCGTTATGTCCGCCCCCATGTAACTCCCCACACCGGGTAGACAGTCGATGGTGGCCTGGGGGTTTATATCTATGCCGATCTCCCTCGCTCTGACGGGCAAGGGGTGGTTTGTGGCGGTCACATAGGGCTCCAGGCGGATCGACTCCGGCGGGATGGCCAAAAAGAGGTGGATCATGGTGCTGTTGCCCGCTGCCACCATCTTGTATATCTCGCTGCCTCTTATCCCCTGCCGCTCACAGACCCTTTTCAGGAGTTTGTTTATGGTCCCCACTACCAACCCTTGAAGTTCACGGAGCCCGCCATCTTGGCTGGCGTAAATGATGCGGGAGATGATATCTTCGCCACGGGCGATCTGGCCGTTATAGTCGGTGGCCATATCTCGGACTTCGCCGCTAAAGAGGTCAACTAGGTAGACCACGTTGCTGGTGGTCCCGATGTCTACCGCCACGCCCCAGGAGGTAGCCGTCTCATCCCCAGGGAGGATATCGACCAGGCGCGGGGGAGCCTCTGGGCTGGCCCAGGTGTCCAGTTCTATGACCGCCGTCACCTGCCACTCTGCCTCTCGCAGGAGGGTTCCCACCTTCCGCAGGAGAGACAGGTCGGCCACAAGGTCTCTGATTCCGTGCTCCTTAGCCAGGGCTCTCCTAAGACGGGAGAAATCATCGGTGTTGTCATCTAGGCTGGGAGGTTCCACGGACACGAAATAGTTTTGGATGGCCTGATCCTGACGCCAATCGTAGGGGAAGGGGAGGGCGATTTTAGCCGCCACCTTGGCGGTGGGGATTCGCCGTTCGATCCTCTCCTGGGGCGGGATGGTGACAACCAGATCGCTCTCGACGACCGTCTGGCAGGCCAAGGCCCACCCCTCTTCCACCTCCTGGGCGGAGAGGCGGAGAGTGGATCGGCGATGCACCTTGCCTTCTTCTACGATGACTGCGCACCGCCCACACCGCCCTTGCCCCCCGCAGGGCATGTTTATCTCTACCCCTGCTTCTAGGGCCGCGTCTTCGATGAGGCTCCCGGAACGGACCTCAACCCGCTTATCCTCAGGCTTGAAGAGAACGGTGTATTTAATGGTGCCCTCCTGGGCAAAACAGGGCTCTGGAACGCCCAGAGTCCATACCAGATTATACACAACTTTTGCCCGCGAGGTCAAACATTGACCTACATTCAACCCTTTGGTATACTCGGTCAACCGCTGCGGCTTGTGAGGCAGAAGATGCATGTCTCTTGGAAGCCGAATCTTCGAGCCACGACTTTGGGTAGCCTCCCCCATACCGATGTGGTGAAGGGGACAGCGCTCTCCCTGGCTGCCACGCCAGAGATACCGACCTGGGTTCAATTCCCCAAGCGCCACCCCAAGGAGGCGATGATACTTCAGTTCACGGAGGGGATGGCTGGCCTGCGGGAAGAAGGGGGGCGCACCTTCTTCGATAGTAGCGCGCCTGACTTCGAGGATGAACTCCTGAGGTTCTACGAGCGGTATCTGGCTGTCCAGGAAGGGGACGATGAGGCGTTAGAGGCCTTCGCCATCTCCCCAGAGTATGCGGCGGGCTTCTCTGAGTTCTTGCGCCAAATCCCGGGCCACGCCACGCCTCTGGTGGCGGTGAAAGGGCAGGTTTCCGGCCCCTTCACCCTGGGGACTAACCTCACCGACCAGGACCGTCGCCTCTCTTACTACGATGAGAGGCTACGGGATATGGTTGTGAAGAGCGTGGCTCTGAAGGCGGCCTGGCAGATTCGGAACCTCAAGCCTTTTTGCCAGCGGGTGCTCATCTTCATAGATGAGCCGGGGCTTCTGGCCTTCGGCTCCTCGACCTTCACCGCTATCAGCCGTCAGGACGTGTTGGGGGATTTGAACCAGGTGGCCAGCGCCATCCACGCCGAAGGGGCCCTGGCGGGGGTCCATTGTGAAGCCAACACCGACTGGTCGATGTTCATGGGGGCGGACTTGGAGATATTGGACTTCGACGCCTACGACCACTTTCGCGTGATGACCCTTTACCCTGAGGAGTTAGCCGCCTTCTTGGAGAGGGGGGGCATCTTGGGCTGGGGGATAGTGCCCACGCTGAACCCCGAGGCGGCAGCCACCGAGACGGTGGAGAGCCTGGAGGCCAAGTTTCAGGGGCAGGTGGCCGAGTTACAGAGGCGGGGGCACGAGCGGGAGGTCCTCCTCTCCCAGACGCGCCTCACCCCCAGTTGCGGGATGGGGGGCGTCCTCACGGAGGAGTTGGCGGAGCGAGCGCTTGGGCTGCTCAAGGAGTTGTCCGGGAGGTTGCGGGAAAGGTGAAAAGGTGAGTGGCAGGGAAAAAACAGACCCTCCCTTCAAGCGAGCGAGGCGGGGCGAATGCCCCGCCTTTTGTTCTATGCGGTCTCGCGCTCATAGACCACGGGCAGAAGGGATTCCCAGTCTAGGTATTTGGAGTAGGAGACTTTCATAGCGAGACCTGCCAGTAGAGCAATAGCACGTGCGAACAAGCGTTCTAATTATAGCAGGGAAGGGGAGGTTTGTCAAGGCAAACATTTTGAGACTCTTTGAAAAGGTTGACAGGTAAGCCTAGACAAACGGGTTCAACATCCCCATATCTGCCTCAAATAGTGCATCTGTTGTCCAAAGTTGGATGTCGAGATTTTCTTCCCGTTTGAGCCTAGCAGCTTCCTCGTGGGCTTGCTTGCTGTAGCCAAGAGCAAAAACGAAACCCCTCTCCTTCTTCATCATCCTAACAGCCGTGGCGAACTGTTGAATCACGGGTCTTCCGACCCTGTCTGACCTCTTGATTTGGATTGGATAACGGTGGAAGAGAGTATAACCGTCAATGCCGTAATCGCCGACCTTTGTTGGCGAATGGATACCTTGGATGTAATTGATGATATGGCTCTGAAATTCATAAGCTCCCATTTCTTTGAGAGTTGCTCGGTCAGTTGGGTACTTGATCTCCACTATATCTTCAACCCCAAGCTTGGTAAGCCTTTCCTTTACCACGCTGAGGGCACGCGGCGAAATATCGCAACCGATCCACCGACGTCTTAGTTGTTGGGCCACTGCCAGAGTGGTGCCACACCCGCAGAAAAAGTCGGCAACTATGTCCCCCTCATTGCTGGACGCCCTGATGATGCGCTCCAACAATTTCTCCGGCTTTTGAGTTGGATAACCTAGGCGCTCTTTCGAGACCGGAGCGATAATAGGAATATTCCACACATCATCGAGAGATGCACCTGGGCTTTCCTTTTCTGTGCTTATGGAGGGAATCCTCTTGCCTTGTTTATCGTGACGAGCCCTAATCTTTTTCTTGCCCCATCGCTTTAGAGTGGATGCCGTTCTCTTTCCGTAGAGTACATTGAAGGGCCTATTGGGAGTTTCGGTCTTTTGATAGTGAAGGATAGTGTCGTGCATGCGTTGCCACCGCCTGGCCTTCGTTGGCCAACGCTTGTAATGCCAGATAATCTCGTTCAGGAAGTTGTCGTACCTGAAGATGCGATCCATCTCGACTTTGATATAGTGGACTGCATGATGGTCGAGATGCACATAGATACTCCCCGTTGGTTTCAAGAGTCGGTGCGTTTGCTCCAAGCGCTCTGTCATCCAGTTTATATAGTGCGATAGCCCCCCCTTCCATCGGTCCTCGAACTGCCGCACCTCGCCCGTATCACCAAAAATAACCTCGTACTTTTGACTGCTAAAGAATGGTGGGTCAATATAGATTAGGTCAACCGATTCGGAGGGCAAGGTTTTCATAACCTTCAGGTTTTCACCCTGGTACAGAATGTTTGTTTTCATATCGACAATCCCGCCCCCATATTAAGTTCTGGAGCCAGTTTCTGGCTCAAATAGAAGGCGACCATCCTCGCTAACATCAACGATAAATTGCCTCGTGCAAGGTGGAACATTACGTCCTTCGGCCTTGATAGTTAAGGTATAGCGCGCTTTAGGTATACAGTTGCGAATACCCGAAGGAGCGCAATAGATCACGATATCGTCGCCGCCAGGCCCAGGGTTTTCTTGTTTGTAAACCACATCTATGTACTGTTGGCCACCCGCATGTAGATCGAACTGTTCCCTGTATGGGAGGACATTATCATGCATAAGGTGGAGGTAAACGGGTACAATTCCGGGCCTATGTGGTTCTATCTTCTCTAACGATACGCGCACGTCTTCTATGGTATCCGTTTCTGAGAGGTTGACCACACAAATGCGAAAAACCTTGTACTGGTTAGCATTACGTTGCCATGTGTATGTAAACGAACCACTGTCCCCCAATATAATATCCAGCTTAGGGGTTAGCCTTTTCTGGTCGGCTTCCCACAGCCGGGCTGGGGTCATGACCAGCAGCAGGACAAGGAACCAAGCGATTAAAACCCCCGCACCTATTAATGCTAGAGCCGATACTAAAGAAAGCCCCTTAGCGACACTCAAAACCAAGATAACGGCATCGAGGAGAGCCATTATTGTCTTAACCCTCCCCCAATCCTGCCAAGTTTTACTGAGATTGACCTTCCAATATCTGCGCATGGACCCATTATAGAGCATTTTGTTTCAAAGATACAGTGTCGCATCAAGTTGCTGTCTCCGCAAGGCTTCTATCTTCCCTTCTTGGCTTAGCCAGGCTCTTAATGTAAAATGCTAACCATGAAGAACGGTTCTTCGGTGGCAAGGCGAGTGGAGCGTTTTGTGCGAGCCAAAGCCGATCCACTGATCGCCAGTGTGGTGGGGCTGGCTGCCTTTTCTCTCTACCTTCGCACCCTGGCCCCCTCGGTGGCCTGTATCTTCTGTGATAGCCTGGAGTTTCAACTGGTTACTTACAAGCTAGGTATCGCCCACCCCACGGGATACCCTCTCTATACCCTTCTGGGCAAACTCTTCACCCTTCTCCCCCTGGGGGATGTGGCCTATCGAGTCAACCTCATGTCTGCTTTCTTTGGAGCCGTCACGGTGGCTTTGCTCTACCTGACGATGAGGTTGGCCCTGAAGTTTCGAGTGCCTGCCCTTATCGGGGTCTTGGTCTTTGCCGTATCCCCGGTCTTCTGGTCGCAAGCGGTCATGGCGGAGGTCTATACCCTTAATAGCATCTTCGTGGCCCTCACTTTGTTCTTGCTCCTTCGTTGGAAGGAAGCGATGGAGGAGGGCAGAGGGGCGAGCCTCCGCTCCCTGGCTCTGATATACGGTCTCAGCCTGACCCATCACCGCACCATGGTGCTCTTGGCTCCGGCCATGGCCGCTTTCATCCTGTGGGTTGACAAAGGGCTATCTAAGAGGGAGTGGGCCAGGCTGGCCTCGCTTTTTCTGGCCCCGCTCCTCCTCTACCTCTATATACCTATACGAGGGGTTTATACCTCTTCCCTCGACGGCACCTATGTGAACACCCTCTCTGGCTTCATCAAACAGGTCACCGCTGGCGGCTACGGGGTATTTTTAATCGAGAACCCCTTGGGGGAGAGCCGAGAAATGGCTTTCTATTTCACCCTCTTTCAGGAGCAGTTCACCTGGGCGGGGTTGGCTTTGGGGCTCTTGGGGCTATTTTGGTTCCTCCGCCGGCCCAAGGTCTTGCTCCTCCTGGGCCTGGCGGGAGTGGCTAATTTCGTTTTCCTCCTCGGCTATCGGGTGTCGGATATCGAGGTCTTCTTCATACCCCTCTTTTTGCTTTGGGCCTGCTTCCTGGGTGGCGGCTTGGCTCTCCTGTGGCAAGGAGTAGTGGCTCTCTGGGAGCGGTTTTCAAAGAAGGCCCCTGGGTACGGTTATGCAGCCTTTCTTGTCTTGTTTGGCCTCTTGCCCCTCTATCTTGGGAGTGGGAATTACGATGTCGTTAATCTGAGCCAGGAGTGGGAAGCCCATGATTATGGTGCCGACATTCTATCTTTGCCCCTGGAGGAGGACGCGGTCGTCGTGGGCATCCTGGGGGAGATGACGCTTATGCGTTACTTCCAGGAGACGGAGGGGTTGCGGCCGGAGATAACGACCATAGCGGCGGATAATGAGGCTTTTCGGCTGGCGGCGGTGGAGCGGGAACTGGCTGCCGGCCATCCTGTCTATCTTACCCGCCCCCTCCCTGGGGCCGAAGAGAGGTGGCACCTTTCGGCCTTGGGGCCCCTGATTCGGGTGCGGGAGAGGCCGGCGGAGGTAGGGGTTAGTCCCCAAGTAGAGACCAACGTCGCTTTCGGGGATAGTTTGCTTCTTGTGGGATACGATTCCATGGTTCGGGAGTCTCATGGTCGTATATGGGTGCCGGTTAACCTCTACTGGCAAGTGGTGGAGAAACCAGAGGAGTTTTGGGTTTCCTTGCGCTTGGTGAATTCCGCGGGCCATCTGGCTGGCCAGGTCGATTCGGCTCCTGTTCATGACGCCTATCCCACTAGCGCTTGGCAGCCGGGGGAAACGATCGTCGATTCTTATGACCTTCCGGTGTTGGTGGGGGTGCCCCCGGGAGAATACTCCCTAGAGGTGGTCTTATACCGACCCCAGACGATGGAGGAAGTAGGGAGGGCCCCACTGGGAAAGGTGGTTTTGCCCAAGTCTTTCAACTTACCAGGTCTCTTAGGGGTGGAGAGGGTGACCAAGGCCAACTTCGGGAAGCGGCTCCAGTTAGTGGGCTACAGCCTGGTGGGAGAGGAGTTTAAGCCAGGGGATGGCGTTCCCCTCACCTTCCTCTGGCAGAGCCTGGGCGATCCTGGGGAGTGCTCCCTTTTCCTTTGGTTCCAAGACGAGTCGGGGGAGAGGTGGGGAGAAAGAGACTTTCCCTTGGGGGGAGAGTACCCCAGTTCGATCTGGGAGCGAGGCCAACTGGTATGGGATTGGCAGATTCTGCCTCTCCCTGCTCATTTACCTGATGGTCGCTACCGGTTACAGATGCAGGTGCTGAGAGGAGAAAAGCCCCTTTCTAGGCTCTATTGGCTCTTGCCTTTAGGCTCAGTCGTCGACCTGGGCAGCGTGGAAGTGAAGGGGCGAGAGAGGTCTTTCACCCTGCCTCACATCGAGTACCCTTTAGATTTCCGATTGGGAGAGGTAGTGAGGCTCCTAGGCTACGACTTAGAGCCTACCGAGGTGGAAGCGGGAGGCTCGGTACGGATTACCCTATATTGGCGGGCTCTTTCCACGATGGAGACCTCATATACCGTTTTCGTCCATCTCTTGGACGAGGAGGGAGAACTCCGAGGGCAGCGGGATAGCGTCCCCGGAGGGGGAAGCCTACCTACTACCGGCTGGATGAGTGGTGAGGTTATTAGTGACCGTTACCATATCTCCATCGCCTCCGATGCCCCGCCGGGTAGGTATAGGTTGCTGGTGGGGATGTACGAGCCAACGAGCGGGAAGCGGTTGCCGGTCTATGATGGAGCCGGGAACGGAGTGGGCGATAGTGTACCCCTCGAAGGGGTAGAGGTGGTGAACCGTTGAATTTTGCTGGTGTAAAGAGATCATGCTGAGAAGAATTAGCCTCTTGAAGGTCGGTCTAGTGATCATCGCTGCTTTCCTCTTCATCTTGGCTCTCCAGGTTTTGAAAGAAGGGGCGGGCGGCCTCAGGCCGTTATTACAGAGGTTCGATGTGGCGGGGGGGATCAATAGCCTGGGTTTTGGTTGGCTGGGTGCCTGTCTGATTCTCAGCGGGTCGCCTGTAGCAGCCATGGCCTTGACCTTGTTCAGCGCTCGGGTGACCAGCGATGTTGAGACCTTTGCCATGATCGCCGGTTCCCGCATGGGGGCTTCCTTTGTGGTCCTCCTGGTGGGTTTTATTTACTATCTTCGAGGTCGGGGAAGCGTGACCAGCGTCTTTGTAGGGGTCTTGGACTTCTTGGTCACGGCCACCGTCTACTTGCCAGCGCTAGTGGTGGGGTATTTAGTGCTGGTCAACGGCTGGCTCGACGGGTTTCATCTCAATCTGCCCAGCCAGGCGAGTGATTTGATGGCCCTCACCTATGATCCCTTGGTAGAAAGTATGACTGGCTATCTTCCCCAATGGGGGTGTTTCCTCCTGGGAGTTGGTCTATTGTTGGTGAGTTTCAATATCTTCGATCGTGCTCTTCCAGAGCTGGATGCAGAGCATAGCCGATTCCGAGAGATCGCCCACATCATCTATCGACCAGCGGTGATGTTCCTATTCGGCTCAGCAGTGACCATGATCGTCCCCTCCGTATCGGTCTCTCTAGGGCTTCTGGTACCCTTCTCGGCCAGGGGGTACGTTCGGCGAGAGAACATCATCCCCTACATCATGGGGGCCAATGTAGCCACCTTCAGCGATACACTGGTGGCCTCTCTGCTGGTGAACGCACCGCGAGCCTTCTCCATCGTCTTCCTCCAGGCGGTCAGTGTAGGTGCGATCTCCCTAATCGTTATCTTCTTTCTTTATGGTCCCTATCAGCATGTAATGGAACGGGCTTTGGAGTGGTTCACCAACGACCAGAGAAGGCTGGGCTTTCTTGTGGCTGTGATCCTGATAACGCCTCTTGTCTTGATGTTAATGTGAAGGAGGGAAGCAAACCGTGAGGGTTCTCATCTGCACCGATGGTTCGAGATACGCCCAGGAGGCTGTGCACTTTGGAGGGCTCATCGCCAAAGGGGCGAAGGCGCACCTCACCTTGCTGGGGGTCATTGAGGGACCCAATGAGACGGAGAAGGTGCGCAAATCTCTGGAGAGGGCAAGAGACCTACTGGCTCAAGATGTAGCGGCTTTGGAAACGAAGACCAGAATGGGCCATGCGGCGGAGGAGATCCTGAGGGAGACGGAGGGAAGGGAGTACGATCTAGTGATAGTGGGCTCTAGGGGCAGGCGGGGCATCACCCGTTTCCTTTTGGGCTCCACCGCAGCCCGCATCGTCCAGCATGCTCCGACATCAGTGCTCATCGTGAAAGGGAAACGGCCATCTCTGCGGAGGATACTGGTCTGTACCGGAGGGGAGGAGCGGGGCGAGGAGGATGTTAGATTCGGGGGTATGATAGCCCGCTCCACAGGGGCCCAGGTGACCATCTTGCACGTGATGTCCCAGTTGCCTCTCACCCCGGAAGCCCAGTGGGAAGATCTGGAAGCGACGAAGGAGGAGCTCTTACAGCGAGAGACGCCAGAAGGGGTCCATCTGAGCAAGGGGCTCCAAATCTTGAGGGAGTTAGGCGTAGCGGGGAAGGTGAAGATAAGACGAGGGCTAGTGGTGAATGAGATCCTCGCTGAGGCCGAGGAAGGGGGTTGCGATCTCCTGGTCATCGGTGCCCATGCCGCTCCTGGCCTCTATCGGTTCCTTCTGGACGATCTCACTACTCAAATAGTGCTCGGTTCCTCGCGGCCGGTGCTGGTGGTCAAGCCCAAGGGTTATGAGCATTAAAGCCTTTCTGTTCTCGAGGCTCATCTTTCTCTGGGTTATTATCATCGGGCTAGCGCAGGCCGATATCCTCTGGGGGTGCTGGAGCGAGCAGGCTACAGTTAATTATACTGCTCGCCGTCTTAGGGCCAGGAGCAATCACCCTTTAGTGATGCAATTCGACCGCTTCTCTAGCCGCTCTTAGGTTTATCTCGGGAGCGGTGATGGGGACGACGCATCCTGCGCCTAGGATGAGGCCTCGTCCTTCGGTTTGGGCGATGGCCTCTTTCACTTGGGCCTTCACCTCCTCAGAGCTCCCGCAAACGAGGTGATGCCGTCCTAGCCCTCCCACTAGGGCGCCTGAGAAGCGGCTTTGGGCTTCCTTTAGAGTAGGCGATGCGGTTCGGGTGTGCCAGTTGATCGCTTGGACGGGATAATCGGATAAGAGGTCGAAGATGATATTTTCACCATGGATGTGGAGGAGGTTGAACCAGCCGTCTGAGGCGGCTTCCAGTACCTGAAGGTCGTAGGGGGTTCCAATTTGGCGGTATTCGCCTTCGCTGAGGAGGTCATAAGAGGCGTGTTGGACCGCTAGAAAGATGCCGTCGGCACCGACTCTGATCGCCTCTCTGGCAAAGTCGCTCATAGTATCCCCTATGACCGAAAGGGCTCTCTTGATCTCCCGAGGGTAGCGACGTAGATGGACGATGAACTCCGGGCCGGCTAGGTATTTGGCTACCATCAGGGGGTTGAAGACCGTCTGGATGAAGGGGATTCGCCCTCCGATCTCCCCATGAAGGAGGCGAAGGCACTCTAGTTGCTCTCCTAAGACCCCTCTGGTTACGTCAAGGGGTTTTAGTCTCTGCCAACCTTTAGCCTCTTTGATGGCGTATTCGACATATTCTCGTGTACCGGTCTCGTGGCCTCGGTATATGGTCTTCGATCCCCAATCGGCGGCGCAGAAGGCGTTGGAGGGGCTCACTTTGATGAAATCGAAGTCGAAACGCTCCTGAAAGGCCAGGGTGGCCTGGGCCAGACTCTGGGGGTTTTGATCGTCATCGGGAAAATGGCGCCATAGGGCGATGGGAACCCGATCCACAGGTTCCCTCTTAAAGGCAGCCCGAATCCGCTCCTCCTTGGTCATCATCACTATATCTTGTTTCTAGGGTATGGCCTCCACCTTTTTAACCCCTGGCACCTCTTCTTTGAGCCGCTTCTCCACACTCATCTGCATGGTGTATTGGGAAAAGGGGCAGCCGCCACAGGCTCCCAGCAATCGAACCCTTACAACTCCGTCGTCGGTGACCTCCAGGAGTTCGATATCTCCACCATCGAATTGGAGATAAGGCCTGATACCCTCTAACGCCTTCTCCACTTTCTCTCTCATCGACTTCTCCTTTGCAAATATACTAAATCCACTCTACTTAATCATATATCACATGGGAGGCAAGGTGTCAAGATTTGTCCCAGGATAAGAATCGTAGTATAATCTCCTTTGGAGAGAGATTTGGCACGGAAACGTCAGCAGCCCCAAAAGCAGCGCAGACAGCAGATAATCTTCTGGATTTTGGGCTTAGTCGTGGCCTTTAGCATGGTTGCCGGTTCTATCCTATCAGGGGTGCCACGCCGGCGAGTCCCACCCACGCCAACGCCTACAAGAATCATCATGCTCACCCCTACCCCTACGTTGAGCCCCTCGCCGACGCCTTGATGGTAATGGGGCTCCTGCTTGGTCAGGGAAGTTTTCCCCACTGGGCTAACTCCTCCGCCACCCAACCTATATCTAACTCTTCTAGCCTCTCCCGGGTGGGGATACCGGTGGCTGGATCCCAACCTGCCATTCTATAATAGGTGTTTAATGCCTCTTTGAACCTTTCCTTGTCGATAGCTACCCCCTCTAAGGAAAGGGTACCGGCCCCCAGAGGCTCAAAGAAGCGGCGAGGAAGGCGATCCTCCTCTACATTCAAGCCCTCTCGAGCGTTGAAGGCCCTGGCCAGGACGTGCCCTCTTTCCCCCACCTTGAGGAGTTCCCAAAGGCTGGTGTTCCAGCCGGTGACGGTGTTTACGATATCCCGTACCCGATGGAAATCATAGGGAAGGAATATGCAAAGTCCCAGGCTATTAATGAGCACCCGCCAATTAGTCACATAGAGCAGGAGACGAACCTTGGCTGGGCCGAGGTCATCGACGGGCAAGGGTTCCAGAATGCCCAAGGCCCTTATCTCCCGCAGGGCTCGCTTCTCCTTGGTGTAGATGCTATCGTGCAAATTATGGCAGTGATCCGCTCCCGTGGGGGAGAGGGCGTAGCCCACTCCTAGACCCTGTTTCCAACGGGGCTCGTGCATGGGGATCTCTTGCCCCTTCACATGGAGGGCGTATTCTTGGGCTCCGGAGCCGATCTTCTCCGCGGCCCGCTTCACCCCCTGGGCCAGGAGGTCTCCCAGGCCCTCTCGACGGGCGATCCTCTCCACTAGCCCTATCATGGCTGGAGCGTTGCCGAAGGTCAACTCTAACCCATCGGTATCATTGCCTGTCAGAAGCCCATTCTCATAACACTCCATGGCGAAGGCGATGGCGCTCCCGGTGGAGATAGTGTCTAGCCCATAAGCGTTGCAGAGTTCGTTCCCCTTGGCGATGGCCACCAGGTCGCCGATCCCGCAGTTAGAACCTAAGGCGGCGACGGTCTCGTATTCGGGCCCTCCATAGGTGGGATCGACCTTGTAGGGCTCCTCGGCAGCCACCCGCCGTTTGCAGCGGATGGCGCAGGAGAAACACCCTTTTCTTCCTACCAGGATGGTATCGGTCATGGTCGAGCCGGCGATGGCCTCCGCTGCCTCGAAGGAGCCGGCTTGGAAGTTGCGGGTGGGGAGACCCCCTTTCTTGTTGAGGTACTCCACCCCGTCTGCGGTGCCGTCATCGTGAAGCTCCCCAGCTAGGTCCATATAGTTCTCCAGTAACCAGCGGGAGAGGGCGCGGAGCCCTTCCGGGTCGGCGATGGGGAGCGGTTCCCTTCCTCGCACGGCGATGGCCTTGAGGTTCTTGGAGCCCATCACCGCACCCATACCTGTGCGTCCCGCAAAGTGGTGGAGGTCGTTCACCACACAGGCGAAGCGGACCAGTCTCTCTCCCGCGGGTCCGATCTGGGTCACTCTGATGAGGGGATCGCCCAGTTCTCCTTGGATCGCCTCTTGAGCGGGGGCGGTGAGTAGGCCCCAGAGGTGGGAGGCGTCTCGGATCTCCACTTGGTCGTCGTGGATCCAGATATAGACCGGCTTCTTCGCCCGGCCCTCCACTATTAGGGCATCATATCCGGCTCTCTTGAGTTCTGCTCCCCAGTAGCCCCCCACATCGGCTTCTCCGAAGAGGCCGGTGAGGGGCGATTTGCCTCCCACGGCGTTGCGGCCGCTCCCCGCTATGGGGGCTCCGGTGATAGGCCCGCAAGCGAATATCAATGTGTTCTCCTCGCCCAAAGGGTCTATGCCTGGCTCTAACTCCCTGAGGAGGTAATGGGCTATGAGGGACCACCCTCCCAAATGGCGTCGATAGAAGATCTCTCCAGGTTCTTCCACTATCTTATCTCCACTGGAGAGATCGAGGCGCAAGATTCGACCGTTATACCCGTGGGGCATAAAATTCTCCCTGTCCAGTGGTCAGGCCCTTCTCTGGCAATTGGCGATCGTCCCCCAGCGCGATTCTTTCGGCCGCAGCCACCAGGCCAAAGCAGCCGGTAAGCATCATATCGCCGTAGGGCACGGCCATGTATCCCAACCCTTGGGCCATCCGTCGGTTGGGCCCTGTGATGGTGACGAACTGAAAAGGGCCTTTGTAATCGGGGTGGATGAAAGCCCCGTGGCCGTGGTCTTCATAGACCTCGTCGTTAGTCAAGACCCCTTGGCGCAGCCGTTCGATATGACGGGCGAGTTTCTCCTTATTCATGAGTACCGTATGATGCTCGAAGAGCCCCCAGACCTTCTCCCCTTCTATCAGGGCGGCGAGGGTGTGCTGATTCCCTACGTTGACCACGATGAGGCCCCCATCTTTTCGAGCGGCCACCACCTCATCGCAAAGAGCGCCCCATATCGCTGCCGAGCCGGTATCCATCATCAAAGAGCCCGGGGCATCCCGTTGCACGGCTTTCATGCGGGTGAGATAGGGGGGTACCTTCCGGTAGGCTAGGTTCTCCAGTTGGCCTCCAGCCTTCACAAACCCCTCCCATTGTTGGAAGCGGAACCTCCGTTGGCTGATGCCTGGCTGTTCGCCGTGATCTTGGACGGCGATGGCGTACTCTCTGGGAAGTTCCAGATCGAAGAGGGCCAAAGCCCTTCCCAGGGAGCGAAGATCGATATCTCGGGTCTCGATGACCCTAACCCCCTGTGGGGGCTCCTCCACTATCTCCACCCCCATAGATCTAACCTCGTTGAGGGCGTCCCGGATGGGCTTGGCCGCCAAGGGGGTAGCAAAGACGCGGTGGCCTGCCCTGAGGTGGGCTTTGAGGGCGCTGACGTTGGGGCCCCCCCCCATGCTGTTTCCCCTCAGGAAGATATCTTCCCCCTGGATGGTGGCGTCCTTGATCTTCTGAGCCACAATGGTGGACATTGAGGGGAGGATTAGTTTGACGCAGTTCTCCATTGGTTTGTTGCTCTGGAAGAGGAGGATATCCTGTGTCCCGGCCCCCACATCTATGGCCAAGAGG
>DAOULQ010000015.1:0-28822 GCA_034419095.1 Anaerolineae bacterium
CAGGAAGAGGACCCCTTTCCTCCTAGCCTTCTCGTACTCCCGTTCCAGAAAGCCGTAGGTGCGTAGATCCTTATGGAGGATATAAACCTTGGCCGAAGGGTTCAATTCCTTTATCTGTAGGGCGTTCTCTACAGCCACGGCACAGCAGATACGGCTGCAGTACCCTATTTGCGCTAGAGGGGGGACACACTGGATCATCACTACTTCCTCGGCCTGGGCCACCTTCCCCGGCTCCTGTACTATCAACTCCTCTAGTTCCCCCTGAGTTAACACCCTTTCATCTTGGCCGTAGAGGTAGTCGCTCCCCCGATAATCACGACCCCCGGTGGCCACGATAATCGCTCCATGATGAATAACCTCTATTCTCCCCTTCGCCTCCAGTCGGGAGGAAAAATTGCCGATAAACCCCGTAGTCTCCACCAACCTCGTCTCCTTGTGGATGGTTATCAGGTCATGGTTCTCCACCCGGGAGACGAGATCTTGCAGGTAAGCCTGAGGGTCGGAGCCATAGATGTCGTAGTGGACGCGGCGGAGGTTCCCTCCCAGCCTCTCGTTCGACTCCACCAGATGCACCGGGAAACCCTGCTCTGCCAGGGAGAGGGCAGCGTTTAGCCCAGCCACTCCACCCCCTATCACCAGGGCCGACCGCTCTAGGGGTAACTCCGTCCAATGGAGGGGTTCCAGAGCCCTAGCCCGAGCCACCGACATGCGGACTAGATCTTTCGCCTTCTCCGTGGCCCCTTCCCAGTCATGGGAGTGTACCCAGGAGCACTGGTTACGGATATTGGCCATCTGGAAGAGATAGGGGTTAAGCCCTGCTTGGCGGATAGTCTCCTGGAAGATAGGCTCATGGGTGCGAGGGGTACAGGCGGCCACGACCACCCGGTTTAAGCGGTGCTCCTTTATCCTCTCTTTGATGATCTCCGCCGAATCCTGGGAGCAAGTGTAGAGGTTATCCTCCGCGTGGACTACATAAGGGAGGCTCTTAGCGTAGGCTGTGACCTTAGCCACATCGAGGAAGCCCGCTATATTGGAACCACAATGACAGACGAAGACTCCGATACGAGGTTCCTCTCCCTCGACCTCTCTCTCAAGAGGGTATGTGGGCTCTCTGGTGAGGGTACCTCGAGTGGTGGAGAGGAGTTCCCCTACCTTGGCCGCTGCAGCGCTGGCCTCCGTTACCGTTTCCGGGATATCCTTGGGCTCCACAAAGGGGCCACAGGCATAAACGCCCAGACGACTGGTAACCAGCGGGTCGAAGGTAGGGGTCAGGCAGAAGCCGTACTCATCGAGGGCTAGGCCCAATCTTTGCCCTAACTCTTTGCTCTTCTCCGAGATCTCCATCCCCACGGAAAGGACAACCAAATCGTACCTCTCCTCCAAGAGGGTCCCGTCCTCGTATCTGACGATGAGATCCTTCGTTTTCGGCTCCTCCTTAAGAGAGGAGATACGACAACGGGTATATTTCACCCCGTACCTCTCTTGGGCCCGACGATAGTATTCCTCATACCCCTTGCTGAAGGCCCGCATATCCATCATGAAGATCTGGATCTCGGTCTCTGGCCCATGCTCCTTGGCCATGATCGCCTCTTTGGTGGCGTACATGCAACAGACACTGGAGCAGTAGTCGTGGTTCTGGTCTCGAGAGCCGATGCATTGCAAGAAGGCTATCTTCTCCGGCCTCTTTCCATCGGAGGGGCGCTGGATATGGCCACTCGTGGGCCCAGAGGCGGAAAGCATCCGCTCGAATTGGAGGCTGGTCACCACATTGGGGTAGCGACCAAAGCCGAACTCGGCTGACTTTCGGGCATCGTAGGGCTCATAGCCTGGCGCCAGAATCACAGCCCCCACGTCGAGTAACAGTTCCTGGGGTTTCTGGTCAAAATCGATAGCCTTGGGCTGACAAGCCTCCACACAGGCTAAGGTACACTTGCCCCGCTTAAGATAGAGGCAGGTTTCCGGATCAACGGCCGCCTTTAGGGGCACCGCTTGAGGGTAGGGGATATAGATGGCTCCCCGCTTCCCTAACCCTTCTTCAAACTCCGAAGGGATCACCGTCCTTCGGACGCAAGAGCGTTCGCACTCCCCACAGCCGGTGCACTTCTCCACATCCACATAGCGGGGATGGACGGCCACCTTGGCCTTGAAGTTACCGGCCTGACCCTCCAAGCCCACCAGTTCCGCATTAGTGAGGATGTCGATATTCCGATGGCGACCACACTCCACCAGTTTGGGAGAGATTATACACATGGAGCAGTCGTTGGTAGGGAAGGTCTTATCCAGTTGCGCCATGTGGCCCCCGATGGCCGACTTGGCCTCGACGAGATAGACCTTGAAGCGGGCCGCGGCCAAATCCAAGGCGGCCTGTATGCCACCGATGCCACCACCCACCACCATGACAGCGCCTGTTCTATCCGCCACGCAACCACCCCCGGTAGACCCTCTCACCTATTACTCCTCTGGAGCCGGAGGGATGAACCCCTCTTTCATCAGAAGTTGGGTCTCCTCCCGGGCTCGCTTTATGAGGGTTGAGGCTCGCTCGTAGAGTTCCTCTTCGCTCACTTTCAACCGCGCCACCCCTTGTTCCTGGGCCTTCATAGCCACGGCCACCGCCTCTCGAGGGAAGACCTCCCAATCGTCCATGGTGGGGATGAGGTAATCCTCGCTGATCCCCCTATCCTCAGCGGTCTTGCCCAACTCGTAAGCCGCGGCGATACACATCTCATCGGTGATGGTCCGGGCCCTCACGTCCAGAGTGCCCCGGAAGATGCCGGGGAAGCCCAGGGAGTTATTCACCTGGTTAGGAAAGTCGGAGCGACCGGTAGCCACCACCTTGGCCCCCGCCTCCTTCGCCTCCCAGGGCCAGATCTCGGGGATGGGGTTGGCGCAGGCGAAGACGATAGGATCATGGGCCATTTCGGCGATCCATTCCTGCTTTATTATCCCCGGACCAGGAGTGGAGAGGGCGATAACCACATCGGCCCCCCTCATCGCCTCGGGGATGGCACCTTTTGTCTGCTCCCTATTGGTCTTCTGGCACATCTCCCACTTCTCTTTGTGGGTCACCTTGAGGTCCACCCTCTCTCGGTGGAGTGTGCCCTTGCTATCACACATGACTATCTTGGCCGGGTCCACCCCAGCAGCGATAATGACCCGGGCTATACATATATTGGAGGCCCCAGCACCCACCATAGCGATCTTCACCCCATCTATGGGCTTGTCCACAATTCTTAGTGCGTTTATCAGCCCCGCCAGGGTAACCGCCGCCGTCCCCTGCTGATCGTCATGCCAGACCGGGATATCCATCTCCCGCCGCAGGGTCTCTAAGATATAGAAGCATTTGGGCTGGGATATATCCTCCAGATTTATGCCTCCGAAGGAAGGCTGCAGCCATTTGACGGCGGTGATGATCTCCTCAGGATCCTTCGTATCGAGACAGATAGGGATAGCATCCACCCCTCCCAAATATTTGAAGAGGAGTGCTTTCCCCTCCATCACCGGCAACCCCGCCTCAGGCCCTATATCTCCCAAGCCCAGAACCCGTGTCCCATCGCTGACCACGGCCACGGTGTTCCATTTGTTGGTATATTCGTAGACCAGCTCCTTATCCTCGACGATAGCCCGGCAGGGCGCAGCCACACCAGGGGTATACCAGATGGCGAAATCGTTGAAATCGCGTACCGCGCACTTGGAGACCGTCTCGATCTTCCCCTTATAGTAGGGGTGTAACCGCATAGCATCCTGGGCCGGCTTCTTCGCTCTAGCCAAAAGTTCTTCCTTAGTAAGCATCTTTACACCCTCAGATAGGAATCGGCGTAGATCACCCTGTTCTCCAAGATCTGCACCGTCTTATAGATAGCCACCTGCTCTGGATCGCTCATATCCACATCATCGGGGCTCAATTCCCCCATGGAGGCTACGGCGTCGTAGAGGCGCAGAAGCAGCCGCCCCACCGGGGTCGAATCATCCCTCTCCTCCACGATGCGTATGAACTCCCAAAGCCTGGGATCCAAAGGGTCGGCGATGGCCGCATCGAGACCGGCAGCCATGAGCATCACCACATAGGTGCAGTTGATAAGGCTCCGACCTTCATGAGGCACGCCGTTGGAGACGTTGGAGAGCCCCACTATCGTCTTGGGTGGCGGCTCGGCGATCTGCTTCAAGAAGCGGACCGTCTCCACCCCTTGCATCACATACTCTTGCATGCCGCAGACGGTGAGGATGAGAGGGTCGAAGTAGACATCCTCCATGGAGAGACCCACCTCCAGGATGCGAGGCATCAGAGTCTCCATGGCGATCTCGATCCGCGCCTCGGCTGAGGGAGGGATATTTTTGCCCATAGTCAAGGCGATGAGCCGAGCGTTGTACTTAGCCGCCAAGGGTGGCATAGTCTCCAGTCGCTCAGGGGCCGCCGAAGTGGAGTTGACGATAGCCCGCTTCTTAGCCCGCTTTAGGCCGGCCTCCATGGCCGCTACGTTGGTGGTATCCAAGGAGAGGGGGAGATCGACCACCCCTTGGACGGTATCTACCACCCACTCCATCACCTGGGGACCAGCCTTCTTCTGGGGACCTATGTTCAGTTCCAAGGCTTGAGCCCCTGCTTTCGCCTGCTGGAAGGCCAGTTCCTGGATGTAACCCTGGTCCCTGTTGGCGATGCCCTTTTTCACCAAGGAGGAGATGATATGGATGCATTCACCAAATATCTCCATCTTACTCATACCTCCTTATCGGTGCCCCATCGGGGCCGGCACTAAAAGATGGCCCTGGGCCACGCCTCATCTTAGGGCTTCCAGACCTTGAGGTAAGCGGGGAGGTCCACCGCCTCCCGAGGCCCCACCAAGATCTCCCAGCCGGGGAGTTCATCTTCTAATTCACCCGATAGCACGGCCACAGCGCCAGGGATAGTCAGTTTCCTGTGAGTTACCTTCTCCTCGATGCCCGCGGTCTTAACCGTCTTGGCGATCTTCTCAGCGTCGAACTTGCCCGCCGCCCAGCCGGTGAGGACGCTCATCCCCTCAGAGTCGGCCACCAGAAGCCAAGAGGGTATGCCACTCCCCTCTACCTCATTGGCTACACTGAAGTAGGTGATAGAGAAATTGGTGGTGATTAAGAGGGGGGAATCGGGGGCCGGCTTCGCGAACTCGTAGATGCCCGGAGTAACCTGGATCGGCTCGCGGGGGTCGGTGTAGATGTTTTGTCGCAGAGTGAGGAGGGGGTAGGCCAGAGCAGGGTCGAAATCCTCCATCACCACGAAACCCGCATACTTAGCGATATGCTGGCCGGCCAGGATAGCCCCCTCCTCTGGAGAGTTCGCCCCCTCGCCGGGGAAAGCGATAAGGGGGAAGCCAAGAAGCCGAAAATTCTTTTGCAGGGCTAATCGGCGGATATGGGTGAAGGTCACCAGACAATCGTTAAAACCTCGGCAGCCTGGGTCTAGAACCAGATCTTCTACGCCAGCACCTCTTACTTTCTCCACCAACTCTACCAGCGGTTCTAGCCCGGAAGCCCGCACCGCCAAGGGGGCCTGGTGCCTCTTGGCTAACTCACTCATAGCCTCCCAGTTCCCCTCATCGGCGGCGTAGATAAGGGGGCTTGTGCCATCGCTCTTGGCTAGAGCCGCCTCCATGGCCCCGGGGTCAGAAGAGATGAGAATCAGAGGTAGGCCCGTCCCCCTCACCCCCTCCACCGCCGAGGCAAAGGCGGAGGCCTCACCGGAGGCGTTCTCCACCGCTAAGCCATCCAAGTGGAGTTCCAGGCCCACATACTCCACGGAGTAATCGGCCACCTCCCGGGCCCTCTTTTCGATGGCCTCTATGGGCTGGGTATCCTTGACCCGTACCATGAGCCCTGGAGGGTGGAAGAAGGTCTTCTCATGGCGGAAGAGCACCGTCTCGTTCCCCACCTCCACCTTTCTGTCGCCTGCACCTATGGCCACCAAGCGGATAGGAGGAGCGGCTGCGGCAGCCAGTTTGGCTTTTGCCTCCTCGGTCACGTAAGGACAGTCTGCCAGTTCCGCCTGCTTAGCCGCCAACTTCATGGCGAAGGCCAAGCAAGTAGGGTATCCACATTCCTTGCAGTTGGTCTTGGGCAAAAGTTTATAGATATCCAAACCCGTGAGAGCCATCCCTCACCCCTCCTTGACCCATAGTTTATCTATCGCCTCTTTGACTAGGCGAACCGACTCCGGATGGCGCATCACCACTACATCGGCGCCGGCCTCGATGAGAGCGGTGGTGGTCATCGTCTCCCAGATGATGGCTCGCTCCTCCCAACCGCCCCAGGCCTCAGGGACACCCTCCCCTACCTTGGCCTCCTTGGCCCGCCAGGCCTCCTCACCGGGAGTCACTAGGATCGGCTGCTGGGTCATGGTGTCGCCTTGGAGGGCCGCCAAACGAAGCCGCTCCATCACCGAGTAGCCGTATTCGATCCCATATCCCAGGGCCCCGGTGGAGGGGTCCATCAAGATGCGATCCAAGGGTAGGCCCATGTCGTGGATGAGGATGATCAGTTGCTTGGCTAGGTTCACATCCATAGGGGTGCGAGAATCGACCAGGTGACCATGGGCCAAGGCTGCGGCTACGATGGTGCGGTAGTTCTTCTCCTCGCAGACCCCCAAAACCACTCTTTCCCCCGCTGCCTCCTCGGCCACGGCTACCAAGAGTTCGTTATCCTTGTCCACCTGGCCGGGACCGAAGATTAAGAGGGGCAAGCCGGTAGCCGAAAGCACCTTTCTCACCGTACCCTTGGCTTTCTCCGGTGTGTTCTCCTCCCCCTGGGCATCGTCGAGGCTAAGTCGTAGGAGTATGAGATCTGCGCCCCCCTCCTCCGCCTTCTTGGCCCAAGCGGCGGGATCATCGATCACCTCCTCCCAGGCCTTAAGCAGAAGAGGCGACCAACCCTCCTGCTTTCTGTCTTGTATCTCGACGGCGATGCGAGGCGGGTGGGGGAGTTCCCCCTCAAAGTGGAGAAAGGGCAAAGTCGCCTCCCCGCCCACGGTCACGGTTCGGGTGCGGGTTCCACCCTCCTCCTTGGTAGCACCCAAGGCGACTTCGCGCACCCGGCCGGACCACCTCTCTTTAGGAATCTCGACGGCCATACTCTGCTCCTTTATGGTGATGTCAGTTTTCCTCACGTCGGGGGATACTTCGTTTACAACTCGCCCTCTTGCGCCATCTCGCGAACGATATCGCTCATGGACAGGACGCCTACCGGACGATCGGGGACCAGCCCCCGCTGCACGATAAGCAAACGATGGATGTTTTTATCCAACATCAGTTGGGCAGCAGCAGTGACCGGGATATCGGGCACCACGGTGACTACACCAGGGGTCATGATATCCTCGGCCACTAAGTCTGACCAACCGCCTTGCACATAGGCTCGAACCAGATCGGTCTGGGAGACCACACCACACGCCTTGCCGCTTTGGTCGAGGACAAAGAGGGCGTTGATCTGGTACTCCATGAGGCGCTGGGCTATCTCTTCCAACGGGGTATCCACCCCACAGGAGATGACACCCCGATGCATCGCGTCTCTAACCCAACGAGTCATATCAACCTCCTTCTCAAGGCAAATCTGAGGCAAAGAGATGCCTCAGAGCCTAAACATATTGGCACTCATGCCTTCCTGGATGGCCCGATTTCACCTCCTCATAGTATGGGAGACATCTTCAGGGCCGGATGGTCATGTTCCTCCAGCCAGGGGAGCAGTTCCTCCACCGTGGTCACGTTGCGCTCGTCGGCGATGCGATCGATGAGGTCTGGAATCCCTTCTCTCTCGGCTACGGCCTTGAACTCCTCAGGCATTGTTTCCTTGAGAAAAGAGGACATCCAGACCACCCGTTTGAACCCACCGTCCGCGGAGATGAACTTGGGACTGGTTAGATAGTATTTGCCTACCCCCATGGCTCCTGGTGTCTGCAAGCCACCGCCGAACATGCCAGCCATGGTGGAGAAGGTAAAGCCAGCCGGGGTCATGCTGGAGTCCTCTCGTGAAACCACCATCACGCCATTGGCCTCGGGGATGACGAAGGCCATACATTCGAAGCACCCGCAGGCGGTCATAGGATCGGTTATGATGGAGTACATGGTGACATGCTCCACGGTTTGGTTAGAATGCTGATACACGAACTCCTGAGGCCCGCTCCAACGCCCAAACTCTGAATCCAGACATTCTCCTTTGGAGATGGGCTGGTTGGGGCCGGTGGGGTTTATCTGGTAGGCTGCTTTGCAGTCCAGCCAGTTGTAGGCCCCGCAAAGTCCCAGCCGCTGTGGTGAGATGACGCACACGTGGGTGGGAGCAAAGGACTGGCAAAGGGTACAGGAATAGAACTCCTCTACCGCATCGTCAGTCAGGCCCGCCACACGGACGTTCCGTTCGTTATAAGCCTCACGAGCCGCCTCCAGCCACTTCTTCATCCCCTCAGGGTCGGTCATAATCGTGACCTGCGCCTTGTCCACGATGCTATTCCAAGGCTCACCCTTAAAACGGGCGTAGAGGATCTCGCCGAAGTGCTTCAGTCTGAACCCTTTGTCGGCAGCCGTCTTACTTATGCGTATCCAGGCGATATCCCTTTGCCCGATGTGTTGCACGCCGGAAGCGGCGTTGAGGAAATAGTGGATCTGGCGCTCCAGGACCGACTCGAAGTCCTTCTGCATCTTACGACCCCCTACCTCGATCACGATGCCCATGTCCATGACTCCGCCCTCTTCGACCTCGTCGAAGTCAGGACCGATCAACTCGATCTTTCCATCCTCGATCTCATCGGAGTCTCTCATACGCAGATACTCGAAGGCCCGGGAGTACTTGCCCCCGAACTCAATACGCATGTCAGCCCTGCGCACCCGCTCTCCCTCGAAAGCCGAGCCGTAGGGGACGGGGATGGGGATCTCGGCGATCTTCACCTTCACCCCTCGCACCTCGATACATTTCTGGACCAACCTCTCGGCGCGCTCTAGGTCGTCTTTGCCCTCGATATCGTCGAAGGGCATGGAGATGACATGCTCATACTGAGTCACACCGGTAGGCAGCACTTCGGGGATGACGGTGTCGGCTATGGCAGGAAAGCCGTAACTTATGGCTCCCGCGGCCGTGGCGTACTTCAGGTCATCCACCTCGCCCAGGGCCAAAACGAAGGCGAAGACGCGGAACTTGTTGTAGAGCAAGATCTCTCGCGCCTGGCCGCCTTTCATCCCTCCGAAGGTAAGGGCTGAGCGGGTGGCGAAGCCCAGGGGATAGATGGCGCTGATGGTGTCGGTGCCGAAGGGGATGATGTAGGTGTCATAGCCCAACTCCACCCCCTCCTCCAGCAACTGATGGATGATGCTCCGCCCGTTCGCGTTGCCGCAGAGGAAGACCAGGATGTTGCGTCGCTGCAACTCCCGCACGATCTGCACCGCCACCTCGTTGGACTTGGCAGCGCCCACAATAGCGGCGAAGCCGGGCATACGCCCATCCACCAACTGGATACCCCAAGCGCGCAACTGCACATCATCAATGGGACCATTGCAATATCCCTCGCCACCAGCGGTTACCAAGTCGGGATAACCATCCAGTTTCTCCGGCTGTTCACCCAGGGTGTACTTTACCCCCATGATCGTTTCCTCAGCCAGCAAGGTGGCCACGCCGGAGTCCAAGGCCTCACCCAGATAGGGGGTCCACAAGCGGCTCCTGGGCACGGGGTGGAGGAGTTGCTTGGCATGGTCAAGCACCGCTGGCAACTCTCCCAGTCTGGATACCTCCATGCCCATGAAACCGTTAATGACCGGCAAATAGTAGGCAGTGTTGGGGAAGGCGACTTTAGTATCGGGTCTGTGCTCAGCCAGAGCCCTCTCCAAGAGATCCTCGGCCTCCTGGACGATACGGCTCGCCCCTCGAATCGCTCTGGTGGCTATAAATCTAGACATAACCTCCTCTCAAAAACTAGGATGCAGCCTCTTCGTAAAGGCTCACCGGCTCACCGTTCTCCCGACGCTCCAGCCACTCCTGCATGCGGCGATCGCCACTGCGGCCGAAGCGGCTGGGATCGTATTCCGCCAGGCCCAAGGCCTTTCTCTTGGCATCGATGTGGGCTATGGACCTACTGACCATATCCTCGGGCTCAAGCCCCAGCTCCAACCTGGCACCAACCAACTTCTCCCACCCCTCACCTATAAGGCTGGTGACCTCCTCGCTGGCTTCCACTGGACTGCTGACGCCGAAGAGCGTGTACACCCCGGAAGCCACACAGTAGGTCCCGATAGATATGGCTTTCTCGCTCATCCATTCGGGGGCAACGCCCACCACGGGGATGTCGGAGATATCACTGCCCACCCCACCTTCGGTGGCAACCTCCGTGAGCAGAGTGAGGATACGGCTGTTATCCACACAGGAACCCATATGTAACACCGGCGGGATGCCGATGGCCTCGCAGACCTCCTGCAGACCGGGGCCAGCGTACTCCAAAGCGGCTTCACCCTGCAATAGCCCGTACTTGGCGTTGGCGATGGCTCCACAGCCAGTTTGCACCACCAGTACGTCGTTCTTCAGTAGTTCGGTGACGATATAGTGATGGGCCTCATCCTGGCAGACCCGGGGGTTGTTGCAGCCCACCACTCCAGCCGCACCGCGGACCCTCCCAGCGATGATGGCATCGTTGAGGGGCCTAAAGGAGGCTCGGTAAACACCCCCTTGCATGTAACGGATATACTCATGGGAGAAGCCGGGCACCAGATCGGTGGTGAAGTCCGGTATGCGGACTTCCTTGCGGTGGGGGTAGTTATCGATGGCTGTCTTGACGATCTGCTTGGCTATTTCTGGAGCCCGGTGCTCGTCGAACTCTATATGAACGGCACCTTTGATCTTGACCTTGGGCGAGGTGGTTATCAGTTTGGTGTGAAACCTCTCCGATAAGGGCCCCAGGGCTTGCATTATGCACTGCACATCCACCACCATGGCCTCCACCGCACCGGTGATGATAGCCAGTTCCTGGGTCAGAAAGTTGCCAGCAGCCGGTACCCCTTGGCGCATCAGGGTCTCGTTGGAGGTACAGCAGATGCCAGCGATGTTAATCCCCTTAGCCCCTTTCGACTTAGCGTACTCGATCAACTCCGGGTCCCGGGTAGCATCCACCACGGCCATGGAAAGGGTCGGCTCATGGCCGTGGACCACCACGTTGACCTCGTCCTCCTTGAACACACCCAGATTGGCCTTGGCCACCAGAGGGCTAGGAGTGCCGAATAACACATCGGAGATATCGGTGGCGTACATGGAGCCACCCCAGCCATCGGCTATGGCAGTGCGTAAGCCCTGACGCAGGATATGTTCCGCATCCTGATCGTCGCCGATATGAGTGCGATGCATTATCTCCACTATCTCTCGGTCTATACCTCGAGGCATCAGCCCTTCCTGGCGCCACAACTGCTGGCGGGCCTCAGGAGCCCGGCTAGCGTAGATCACCTCGCCCCTCTGCTTGCCAAACTCGCCCAGGCAAACCTGCCCCACCTCCAAAGCGATATCCTCGATGGTTCGACCCTCGGTCTCCACACCCAGGTCCTTGGCCATGAGCAAGAGCTTGCCCGGATCCTTGATCTCATAGCCCGGGGCTTCTCCTTGAGCCACCGCTATGAGGGCGAAGGCCATATCCCGTCCGTGATCGGAATGGGCCGCCGCGCCACCAGCAATCATCCTCACTAGGTTACGAGCGGCTATAGTATCTAGGGTAGCCCCACAGATGCCAGTCTGTCCCTCCTTGACAACCCGGCAAGGACCCATGCCACATAACTTGCAACATTGCCCCTTCGCGCCGATGGGACAGGGTCTCAGCGCATCCGCCCTATCGAAAGCGGTGGCGATCCTCATCTCCTCCGCCTGCTTCAAGACCTCCAACGCTGCTGGGTCGATGCTGCGTTTGTTTTCGCTCATGCCTTTCTCCTCGTCACATATGAACTAGGTGGCAGAATACCTCCGCCAGAAACGTTTAGTATAGCCGGAATTCGCCTGACATCTCCAAATCGGCGGGGTTGGTATGAATCTCGCGCAGGCCCAGACTCTTCCAGGCTGGATCCCCCTTCTCGCCCTGGAGGGGGAGGCTTATCCCCTCCTCGCCGGGGGGATAACCTGCCTCCTTGAGCCGCTCCTCGATGGCTGAGGGCGAACCCTTCTCAGGATCATAAGAGACCCTCACCTCCTGGAAAGCAGCGCTAACCTCGACCTTTTCCACCCCCTCCAAATCAGCCAACGCCTTCCGCACCGCCGCCACATGGTGGTCGGCATAGAGAGAAGGCACCTCATAGATGACCCGCTCCGCCAATTTTCACCTCCTCAATTGTGAACCAGGGCAAAAGAAAAGGCCCTATCTTAATTATGCCTCCAACCGACCCTTTTGTCAAAATGGATAATTAAGGTACAATTAGGTCAAAAGGGGAGGGGGTACCGTGAGTACCCCCTCCCAGGGAGAGGCTTTAGAAGAGCCCTACCGTCTTCCCCTCCTCATCGATATCCACGTTCATGAAGGCCGGGGTGGTAGGCAAACCAGGCATGGTCCTCATCTCGCCGCACAGAGGGTAGAGAAACCCGGCCCCTACCGAAGCCCTGATGTCAGGGATAGGCAGGTTGTAGTTCTTGGGCACGCCCTTCCAGGCTGGGTCGTGGGAGAGGGAGAGATGGGTCTTGGCCATATTGATGGGCAACTTGTCGTACCCTAATTTGGTGTAGAGATTGATCTTCGACTCCGCCGCAGCCGCATAGTCCACCCCATCCGCTCCATAGACCTTGGTGGCGATGGTCTCTATCTTCTCCTTGATGGGGATATCCAGAGGGTAGAGGAATTTGAACTGAGAGGGTTTCTCGCAGGCGGCCACCACCGCCTCAGCCAGGGCAGCACCACCTTCGCCGCCCTTGGCCCAGACGTTGCTCTCCACCGCGTCCTCTGCACCAAACTCCACCGCCGCTTGCTTGATCATCTCGATCTCGGCATCGGTGTCAGAAGTGAATCTATTGACCGCGATGACCACAGGGATACCGAACTGCTTGGCGATTCCGATGTTGGCCTTCAGATTGTCCAACCCCTTCTTCAGCAGTTCCAGGTTCTCTTCCTGATACGCCGGGTCCAAGGGCCTGCCAGCCACCACTCTTGGACCGCCCCCATGCATCTTCAAGGCCCTGACTGTACACGCCATGACCACGCAGTTCGGGATCAATCCGCTATAGCGGCACTTGATGTCGAAGAACTTCTCCATCCCGCAGTCGGCGCCGAAGCCGGATTCGGTGACCAGATAGCCATCGGAGACCAATCTCAGACCGATCAGGTCAGCGATAATGGAGGAATTACCATGGGCTATGTTGGCGAAGGGACCAGCATGGACGAAAGCCGGGCTGTGCTCCAGAGTCTGCATCAGGTTGGGCATGATGGCCTCTTTCATGAGGACAGTCATCGCGCCCGCCACGCCCAAATCTTCAGCCGTGACAGGGTTCCTCTTCTTATCCGTGCCGATGACGATCCTGCCCAGCCGTTCCCGCAGATCGAAGAGGTCGGTAGTTAAGGCCAAAATGGCCATCACTTCAGAGGCCACGGTGATGTCGAAGCCGGATTGGCGAGGACGGCCATCCCACTTGGTGCCCAGGCCCACGATTACATTACGCAGGGCCCGGTCGTTGACATCCACCACGCGGTTCCAGGTGATGCTATAGGGGTCGATATCCAGCCGCTTGATTCCCCTCTTGGCTAACTGCTCATCGGTCTGCCAATCTTCATGCATGATACGGGCGTCGATAGCCGCCGCCAGGAGGTTGTGGGCCGCACCCACGGCATGGATATCACCAGTGAGGTGGAGGTTGAAATCCTCCATGGGAACGATCTGAGAGTAGCCTCCTCCGGCCGCACCGCCCTTGATGCCGAAGGTGGGACCTTGAGAAGGTTGTCGGATAACGGTGAAGACCTTCTTGCCGATGTAGTTCAGGCCCTGGCTCACCCCGATGGTGGTCACGGTCTTTCCTTCGCCCAGGGGGGTTGGAGTGATGGCTGTGACATCGATGTATTTGCCGTTGGGCCGATCCTTGAGCCTTTCAAGGACATCCAGATGGACCTTGGCCTTATATTTGCCGTAGAGGTCCAGGTCATCCTCCTCCAGTCCCAGTTCCTCGGCGATCTCCAAGATAGGTCGTAGTTTCGCCGCCTGAGCGATCTCCAGATCAGATAGCATCTTTGTGCCTCCTTGTGAATATATGAACTACCCTAAATAGTTACTATACCATAAGCAAGTCAAAAGGAGGTCAAAATATGGTCAAAATCAGGTCAAAGCGGGAAACCGGGCTAGAAGGGGAATAGACTCTGGGCCAGGTTGTAGGAGGCGGAGCTTCCAACCTGGCCCAGAGAGCGAGTAAACGGGGACCTAGTTACTGCCCCTCAAGATCCACCCCTCCAGTCGCCGTGGGGAGAGAAAGAATATCCTAACCCCCGGTGGGTAATGATGAGGCTGGGAAGGGCGGGATCTGCCTCTATCTTTCTTCGTAGGCGGGAAATATATTGACGAATGGTCCCCATCTTCGACCTAGAAAGGTTGGAAGAGATCGCCTCCAGGAGTTGCTCACGGGGCAGGATCTGTCCGGTATTGCGGACTAAATATTCCAACAAGCGGAACTCCCCTGGCGTGAGCCGCACAACCTTGCCGCCTATGCATACCTCATGGGTATCGAAGTTAAACCAGATCCCAGGAATGGTATAGATGAAAAGCCTAGATTCCACCACCGCTCGATCCATTCCTATGCCGCTCATCTCCCCCATCAGCCCTCATAAAGACGAATTTGTATAAATGAGTTGTTAATATGTTATTTGACGTTATTGATAATATAACACCGAAATCCCTCTCTGTCAACCCCCTGGATATTGACACTTCTGACCAAGGGCCTATAATGTAGAGAAGGTGGTGGAATGGGCTTCATGAAAAGAGCGCTCTTTTTCCTACTCCTCGTAGCCCTGACGGCAGAGGGGTTGTATCTTCTCGACTTCTCAGGCTACGCTCAGGAGAGGGGAGCCAGATACTTCCCGGAGACGGGCCATAACCTGCAAGGGGCTTTCTTCAACTACTTTCAAGAAAAAGGGGAAGTGGAGATCTTCGGCCACCCTATAACTGAGGAGTTTCAAGAGGATGGCCTCTTAGTTCAATACTTCCAGAGGGCTCGCCTGGTCCTTACAGGACCCCGTGGGAAAAGAGCGTCCGAAAGCGGGCAGGTAATCGCGGCTCCCCTGGGTGAACTCTTGGGGCACCGGAGCCCGCCTTTCAAGCCCACATATCACTTCCCTCACCGCTACTACCCCCAAACAGGCCATACTCTCTCCTTCGCCTTCCTCGATTATTACGAGGCCCAAGGAGGGGAGGAGGTCTTCGGCTATCCCATCACCGAACCACTTTTGGAGAGGGGTCTCATCGTCCAATATTTCCACCGGGCCCGCATGGAGTGGCATCCCGATAGAAAGTGTGTCCAACTAGGCCTCTTAGGCCAGGAGTATTTTGAGGCGCGCGGCTTGGATCCGACACTTCAGGCGCCGGTTGAAGCGCCGTAGAGGAGGGCACCCCAGCCCCTCATTTTCAGGGGTCTGAAAGGGGCAATATGAGGGTGAGAGGCACTCTCCCTGAGTGCCTCCAGTTACGAGAGGGACCTGGCCTCGCCTTGTCCACAGTTCATATTCTGCCGGAGGGTATCTTGGTCAAAATCATAGGGGGGCCAGTAGAAGCGGATGGCTACCGCTGGTGGCAACTATCCTATGAGGGGCTAAAGGGTTGGTCCGCGGGGAGATGGCTCCAACCCTTAGGGGAGGGCGAAACCCTGCCCTAAGAGGATAGTGATATCCGCATCTTCACCCTGGAAAGAGGCGAGGAGCACTCGCTCGATGCCTAGAAGGCCCGCTATGTTCCGAGCCAATTCCATACTCTCCTCACGGCTGGCTATTACCGTCTCCTCATACTGGGGCGCTTCCAGATCGATATGTTCCTGGATATCGTAACCCCGTCGATAGAGAAGGTCAGCCACCTCCTCCGCCAATCCAACCCGCGTCGTGCCGTTCCTTATGACTATCCTTACCTCCTCGCCCCTGTTCTCCAGGCTGGCTAGAGAGGGGGCCAAGAGTCCCTCCAACATAGCCTCTATCCCCGTCTTGTCGGGTAGGAGGATCTGAGCCCCATCTAGGGTCACGAAGGGGGTGGTTAACGATTCATCGATGGCCTTCATCTCTACACCATCCAGGCCTATCTGGCTCCCCAAGTTGGCAAGGGCCAAAATCTCCAAGGGCTGAAGATCGGTAGAGATGGCGTCAAGAGCGGTGTCGATCAAAGCCGGGAGGCGAGGCAAGAGGTCCAAACTGAGAACCCGTTGGGCCAGGGCTCGAAGGGCCTGTTGCTGCCTCCTCATCCTCTCGAAGTCGTTTCCCCCGTGGCGGGTGCGCACATACTGGAGGAGTGTCTCCCCATCCATCTCTTGCCTCCCAGCAGGTATGTAGATGCTTCGGTAGCCGTAATTATCATCGGGAAACATATCATCACGGATGGGAGCCTCTACATCGATGGTTACCCCCCCCAGGGTGTCCACTACCTCTTTGAAACCCTCGAAATCGAGGCGTACATAATAATCGATGGGGATGCCTAGATTCGTCTCCACCGTCTCTTTGGCCAAGGCAGGGCCCTGGCCGTTTAACTCCCCATAGAAATGAGCCGTGTTGATCCGCCTCTCTCCATAGCCGGGGATAAAGACCCAGAGATCTCTGGGGATGGAGAGGATGACCGCCCTCCTACCCACAGGGTCAAGGGAGGCTACCATCATGGTATCGGTGCGCGCTGCCTTCTCCCCTTTATCCCTTCGGTCGGTGCCCAAGATCAGGATATTGACTCTCCCCTTTCCACCCCATTGGGGAAGCCCCTCTTGACCCGCCTCTGGACTCTCAGTGGTGAGGAGGGTGGAGGGTGGGGAAAAGGCGATCCTTCCTGAGGAGATCCTGACCACCGCTAAAAGATCACCTAGATGGGCCTGTACCCGGTAACCGGTCTGAAAACCGGTTAGGAGGAAGGCGACGAACAAGGCGCACCAGAGAAGGGCGCGCAGCCAAGGCGCACGGTGACGTCGGCGATGCAGGCTCGCCACTTAGTCCCTCCGTATTCGGACCGATATTATGAAGTTCTACCCCTCGCCAGCCTGGCGGCTGTCATCAGCGTTACCAAGCCTACCCCTAGGAGCAATGAGTCGAGGCCTCCCCAGCCGCTGGCCGGGAGCCCTCCACCCCCTGAGGGGGTAGCGGTAGGTATGGCTTGGCTAGCAGTAGGTGTGGGCGTAGTGGCCGCCGCCACCAGGGTAGGAGTAGCGGTAGGGATTAACGTCTTCGTGGGCATGGGGGTCGATAGAACCGGCGGCGTTTGGGCGGGAGCGGGAAGGGGAGCAGACTTGCCCCCTCGCAGCCACCTTAACCCGAAGAAGCCGCCAAAACCCACCAGCCCCAGGACCAAAAGTCCCGCTAGGACCATGGTCGATATGGCGAAGACCCGATTCTCTCTAGCCGCGATCATAAGAACCTCCTTTCCTTTCCATCCTAAGTTATTAACTCCCCCTCTCGTCGAGGAGGAAGAGCCCTTCATACTTTTCGTCACCCTCTAGGTTTCTCCAGAGAGCCTCTGCCTCGCTCTCCTCCATCCAATCGGAGGCCAGTCGGGCCAGGGGGAGAGTCTCTGGAGAGTTTTGAGTGAAGGTGAGAAAGAGGAAATCACCCTGGACCATCACTTGAAAGCGCTGATCCAAGAAGTTCAGGGTGTAGAGGCCGTTAGCCCACACCGCCACTTCGAAGCCCCCAGGGCCGTACTCGGTCTTGGAGCCGCTGGTGGTCACCACCGAATTCCCCCAGGGGTCGGTAATGGTGAGGCGAATCCCTGCGCGCGGGAAGCTGCCAGCGATCCCTCGCAGACCGCCGCGCAACTCCCGCCGCACGGTCATGATCCACTCCCCATCCTCCCCAGGATCCGGCGGCTCCTCTGGATCGTCTGGTGGAGCAGGAAGCTCCCTCAAGAAGGGGAGTAGCCCCTTCACCAGGGCGATAGTCTCCTCCCTGGTACCCATGGTCCTACTGTACCAAGCATCAGCATCCGGCCCAGAGAGGATCCAAGGGCAGACGGCAAAGAGATAATCTGGAAGTGGATCCTCGTTGGAGAGGCGACCGATCTTAAACCAGGCGAACATCTGCTGGTGATAGCGAGCATGGAGATAGTCGCCGATTATGGCGTACCGCCTATCCTGGGATGAACGGTATTGCCACCCGCCCTCCCCACAGACCATAGGAGGGACAAAGCCCAACTCCTCCTCGAAGACCTTGGCGAAAGCCAGAAACCCTAGGATGCTGTTATAATCGTCGTGGATGGTCTGGCCAGGGTTTTTCCCCTCCTCTCGCCACCGGTTCACCTGCTCGATGGGGGCCACGAACTCCCACTCGGGGTGTTCGACCGGGATGCCCTCTTGGTTGACGCGATCGTAGGGGTATCTGGGATGATGGTTGAGGCCATAGTTGTGAGGACAGAACCAGGCCCGCCCCCAGAGATGCGTCACCCCTCGTCGCCTCGTCTCGGCGATAACTTCCCTCAATAGACCTACATCCAAAACCTGCAACCCCGGATAGCCTCCAGCGTCGTATATGGCGAGGGCGTTATTCACCCACTTGCTGACGAAGAGGGGGCGATCGGGCCGTCCATCAGACCATTCCCGATTATCCCCGGGCTCGTTGTAGATCTGGATATAGGGGGGAACACCGCAATTCTGCATGACTCTCACATCCCGCACGAAATCGTGCCCTCTATCTATGAGAGCATAGGGCCTCACCACAGGCATGATCCCTTCAGGCCAGAAGAGCCGAATGGCCCTCTCCAGTTGGTTCTCATCCTGGGGGACTAAAAGCACCCACTTGAGGCCTAGGTCTTTAACCCGACTTAGATCTTCCGCCAAGGCCTCCTCGCGGAAGTCAAGGCCCAGATGTATCCCTAAGCCGTTATCTTCTGGTGGTCTTGGCCATTCCCAGAGTTCTATATGGGAGATCTCGGGGGAGAGATCGACCACTGGTAACTCATAGGTGCTCCCCCGGGCCAAGGTTTCGATCCCAGCATAATAGTGTCGCAGGATCTCCTCATAGGTAGCCCCCTCTTCGGCCATCTTCATAGCCCCCCTCTGGCACATCCCCACCCCGTGCCCGTACATGGAATCGTATCCGCAGCCACAAGGCACGGAACGACAGTAGGGGAGGGCGTGTGTCCACACATCCTCGCTGTTCCTCGTCCTCCCATCGCAGTGGCCGAAGTAGAAGGCACCGATGATCTCGTCATCGTAGGTGGCCACAAGGCCTTTGGTCTCCTCCACGGCTCGGTCTGTCCTCTCATGGTGAGTGGGAGACCAGACCTGACAGTGGGTAGTAGTGCAGATATCGGCGCCCTTCTCCCTATGGCGGGGGTATTTCACCGCGTTGGCAGCATAACAGCGAGCGGCCACAGCCTGGGCCTTCAGAGCCTCCAGAGGGGCATCCTTGCCCATCTCTCGGGGTAGAACACCCTTCAAATACTCCTCCAGATCCATCACCTCCACCTCGCCACCCTCACAGAACACCCTGATCTTCTCCGGGAGATCGACTCGGAAGAGACGGCTATCTTTGGGCATCTCTTGGAGAGCGGCTATAGAGGCTTTAAGCACCGCCTCTCCATGAGGCCGGAACCAGCGCTCTTGGGTGAAGGGACTGGCATCTTCAGCGACCAAGAGCCAGAAGGCGTTATTGAAGAAGTAGTTGGGCACCTCCCCCCGCATCACCATCTGAGAGATCTGGGCGCTGCGCTGAGCATGGGTGGCCTCATCGATGGGAGAGAAATTGGAGGAGGATCGATCGCCCAAAAGCAGACCGTTAGCCGCCCCTATGAGGGGAAGCGAGCGGCCAACCTTCTGGCGGATGATCTCGTCATACCATTGGAAGAGGCAAAACCCGCGATGATCCTCGCAGCCAGGGAGATTCTGGTAGGGCTGGGCACAAGGCCATTGGGCCTTGCCCCCCTTGCCCCAGGTCAAGGGCTTATTGAAGGCGTAATTCTCGATGGCTACCGCCATCTTCCCATAGAGACTCCTCTTCTTCCGACGGTTCAAGATATCGAGAGAGGTTTCCAGAAAAACCGTATCCCAAAAATCTCCCCCGGGGCTCAAGGGTGGGAAGAGGGGAACGATCCCCTCCACCTCATACATCGTCTCCAGGCAAGGGATCAAGAGGTCCATGAAGCGCTCCGGCAGATCCTCCTCCCATTGAGGCCATCTGGAAGCCAGATTGGGCTCCTTAAAGGGAGAGATATAGTGAACCCCCCAGGAAGCGTACTTTTCGCAAAGGTCCCGTAACTCATCCTGCTTGAGGAAGGCTATGTAAGGAGTGGAAATCTGCACAATAGGCTCTATATCCTGCTCCAAGAGCCCCCTTATGAATGTGGCCGGTATCGATCTGTGGGGATGGGAGAGGATCACCAGCCAACTGGTGCCCATGCTTTTCAGCAAGGGCAGGAAGGCGTCGAGATAACGGTCGTCGTAATGGTGAAAATCGGGGAACCAGTGGAACCCTATCCCCGTATCCCCTCTCGGTCTTGGGTAGTCTCGTATACGCACTATCCCCTCCTCGTCAATCCTGCGGGATGATCAGCTCTTGCCCGATATCGAGGATCGTATCCTCGGAGAGGCCGTTCGCCTCCAGGAGAGCCTCAACCGTTACCCCAAACTCTAGGGCGATGCTCCAAAGGGAATCGCCGTACACCACCGTGTAGATGATGCCCTGGGGAGAGGAGGTAGGCTGAGGTGTGGCCTCAAGAACAAGGGGTATGAGCAACTCCTGTCCCATATCTAAGATGGTGTCCTCGGAGAGGCCATTGGCCTCCAAGAGAGCCTCCACCGTTACCCCAAACTCCAGGGCGATGGACCATAGGCTATCTCCCCACTCTACGGTATAGGTGATGTATGGTGGTGGCGTAGGCGTGAAGGTAGGGGCCAAAGTGGGCGTGGCTACTAAGGTTGGAGTAGGCGTGGGAGTGGGCGGGATAGGCCTGGCCCGCGAACAGCCAACTCCCAGCAATATCAGCAGTAACACTAGGCTTCTTTTCATTTCTGTCTCCTTCACTTCTCCATCGCTTTTAGGGCCTCGTCGGCGGGCGCAACGCGGCACGCCTATGTTCTCCTACCCAAGACGATCCTTCCTGTCTCGCCAAGACATGAACTTTTACTCATTCGGCTGGACTAGACCCGTTCAGAAAAGCCCATGCCTTTCGATAGTCTCCTCTCCGGATATGTCCATCGTCCGGGGATGTTCTTCCGCCGGTCAATACCGATTGCCGAAAGTAGTCTCCAGATCGATCTCTTCCACTCCGTCTTCATCTTTATCTCCTTCACTTTTGCATCGCCTTTAGGGCCTCATAGGCGGGGCGCAACGAGCCATCGGGGTAGGTTAAGAAATACCCTTCATCACTCTCCGCCCAGCCGGGATCAGCCAGAGGAGGGGCCACCATCACCCTCGTCCACCCTGACCAGTTTTCCCTAGCCCACGAATAAGCCCTCACCAGGTAGTCGGCCTGCTCTTCCTCGGAGACAGCGTACCATCGATCCTCATCGGCGCTCCATCCGAACTCTGTGACCGCCACCTTCTTCGCCTCATCGCCGTTTTCCACCATGATGCGGCGGAGATCCTCAATCCGACGGAAACAGAAAGCCCGGTACCCTCCCCAAAGAGGGCTTTTGGCTACCTGTTCGGAGCCCACCTCAGGCGGAGCCTTAAAGCCCGGTGCCTTCACCCCTAGGAGATCGAAATACCGCCTTCCCCCCAGTTGGTAGATCTGGCGCAAGAAGAGATCGTCGGGGATGGCTACTGGCAATCCACTCTCCGTGGGCGCGAGGCCCGCGGAGATGACCAGGGCTTCGGGATCCGCGGCCTTGATATTCAGGTAAGCCACTCGCAAGAGAGCCACATATTCCGCCGCGTGGGGACGCCTCCATTGAGAGGCCAGGTTTGGCTCCCTCCAGATCTGGTAGGCTTTTATCCTCCCTCGATAGCGGCTAGCCAGGGCGTAAAGGAAATCGCCGAGGTTACGGTAGTTATCTGGAGGGGAGTTAGCCAGCCCCTCGGTCTGAGCCCAAGAGGGTGGGGAATCGACCAGGGCGATAATGGAAAACCCCTCCAGAGCCTCCACCACCCTATCGGCCACCCCCCACTCGAACATCCCTTTCCCCACCTCCATCTCTCGCCAGGGGAAACCTTGCCTTACCCAGGTAACCCCCGTCTCTCCTGCCAGTTGAGCCTGCTCATAACCCCGCTCCCCCCAGGCCGACACCCCTACACCATACTCCAAAGTGGTAGCCTCGGGGACAACCGAAGGGGCGGAAGGAAGAACGCCGTCGGAGATAGGGGTTGAATCACCGCCTGGGATAGTCAACTTTTGACCTACGTATATCAAGTGGCTATAGAGACCGTTGGCCCTCATCAACGCCTCCACTGGGACCCCGAACCTCTCAGCGATGGAATAAGGGGTATCCCCATATCGGACGAGATAACCGGTTGACTGCTCCTGGGTAACCATAGGGGTTGAAGAGGGGATAGTTAGTCTCTGCCCTACATAGATGAGAGGGCTGGTCAAGCCGTTGGCTGCCATCAGGGTCTCTACCGTCGTCCCAAAGCGGTTAGCGATGGAGAAAAGCGTGTCTCCCCACTCTACGACATAGATGGTGGGCTCGCTTATCTCCCCCGGAGCGCCCCAAGCAGGCAGGGCCAACGTAGTCAAACCGAGGGCTAAAATGAGAGCCACTATCCCATCCCTCATCGTATACCCCCTCCGGTGAAGAGAAAACCCAACAGACACCCAAAAAGATAGGAACAAAGTAGGAAGAGGAGCAAAGGACGTACCCTGAGCACCCTCTGGGTGATGAAAGCCAAAACTCTCCAAAAGAGCAAAGCGACCATCCTTCACCTCGAAACGGAGACCTTCAACACTTCACCGTCCTTATCGGCGACAACCCGTACCACCTGTTGAAGATCGCCTCCCCCAGCCACAGGGAACCTCTTCCTGAAGGTATAAACATATTTCCCTTGAGAAGCGGAACCCTTGGGTTGCACACCCTTCATCTCCGGAAACCGGCGGTAGATATACTCTTTTACCCTCGACGCTCTCCTCGTAGACACCGTCACTCCTTGAACCAGGATCCAGCCCTCCTCCGTCGGATGAAGGCTGGGATATCTAGATCGGTCTCAGCCACGAAGGGACGGTATGTGGCTGGCTCTACCAGTTCCGAGGTCTCCACGAACCATTGGGGCGACCCTCGCTTTTCATCGACGAGGATCTGGAGCGGCTCATAAGCCCCTTCACCCCCTTCCATGCCCACAGCGATGAGAGTAACCTGGATACGCCCTGTCAGCTTGGGATCGACCGTAGCCCCCACGAAGATGTCAGCCCCCGGATGAGCCGCCTGGGCTATCGCCTCCACAGCCTGGTCGATATCCCAAAGGGTGAGATCGTTCCCTCCGGTCACGTTGACAAGGAGGCCCTTGGCTCCGGCGATGGAGCGTATATCGGTGAGGGGGCTTACCACAGCCGCCTCGGCCGCGGCCACCGCTCTATCCTCCCCCTGACCATGGCCAATGGACAGGAGCGCCACCCCTGCACCGTGGAGGATGCCCCTGATATGGGCGAAGTCCAGGTTGATGAGCCCCGGGCTGGTCACCAATTCGGAGATCCCCTGCACTCCCTGTCTTAAGACGTCATCGGCGATGCGGAAGGCGATATCCAGTGAGATGGTGGCGTCGATTAACTCCACCAAGCGATCGTTGGGGATAGCGATCACGGCATCCGCCCTCTCCTGTAGGGCCTTCAGCGCTTCCTGGGCCACCCCCATCCGCAACTTCCCCTCGAAAGCGAAAGGCTTCGTCACTACGACGATGGACAAGGCTCCCTCCTGATGCGCTATCTCAGCCACCAAGGGAATGCCGCCGCTTCCCGTCCCTCCCCCCAGCCCGGCAGCGATGAAGATGATCTCTGCCCCTCGAAGCGCCTGGATGAGGTCATCCCTGCTCTCCTCGGTCGCTCGGGCTCCTAGAGCCGGGTCTCCACCCGTCCCCAGACCCCGGGCACAATCGGGGCCCAACAGGATCTTGCAGGGCGCCTCCGAGAGGTAGAGAGCCTGGCCGTCGGTATTGGCGGCTATGAACTCCACCCCGGCGATCCCCACCTGGATCATCCGGTCCACGGCGTTCGAGCCGCCCCCGCCGATCCCTACCACTTTGATAAGAGTCCCGTTTATCATAAGGTTACTCCAAGGACTTAGCCTCTAACATCAGTCTCTCACCCAGAGCAGTGAACCACCGCCCCAAGATCTCCAATAACTCGTTGAGAAGAGCGCGGAGAGCATCCTCCAGCGGGTTTTCCTCCTCGGGCGATGCTTCCTCCCCGCATACCTCTATCCCTACTGGACCTAAGAGGTTGTTCCCCTCCTCGCTCTCCATTACCAGCCCTTCCTCAACTCCAGGGTTGTAACCATCCACGTAGAGATAGAGTTCATGGCTACCCGGCGCAAAAGTGCCCTCGAAATCGCTATATTCCGCCTCCTGCGCGGTGAGGGTAATAGCCTCACCGGCTTCCAGACCAGGGGTATACCAGAAGAACCCGCTTCCCGGTTCCGTGCTCATGGAGTTGACGAAAGGCGGCCCTTGCGGATCGATATACAACCCCGTCCAGAACCCCCCTCCCGTCGGAGCCTGGCCTACATTGGCTATGGTCACGGTGATGGTGACTGGCTCCTCCGACCTCGGCTCCTCAGGGAGGAGGGAGCAACCCTCTACCACTAGATCTGGCAGCCTTTGGGCCTCAGGCGCAGGCGTGGGCTGAGGCGTAGATGTGGGCTGGGGCGTAGGTGTCACCTGGATCGCCTCGGAGAGAAGATAGGCTGGGCTTACCCCTTCATTCCCTGCCAGATCTTTGATCCGGAACCGTATCCAGCCTTGACCGAGCGACCCTTCAGCGGTGATGAACCCCTCGTCGCTGACTAGCGCAGGCTGCCACTCCTCCCAACTCTCACCATCTACCGACAGCGAGTACTCAGCGCTCTCTTTATCCGGCCCCGAGAGTTCATCGGAGACCTTCACCAGGGCTTGAGATTGGCTCCAGGCCTGAAAGTCCGACCATCCGCCAGGAGGGGTCATATCCAAAACTATGGTGTCGGTGTAAACGTCAGACTCGTTCCCCACCCCATCGCGGAATCGGACCCCTACCGTCTTCACCCCTTCTCCGGGAGAGAGGGTCCACTCTTTGAGGGAAACGAACTCCTCCCAAGGGGTGAACTGCTCCGCTCCATCCTGAGTGAAGCACATCTCCCCCACGCCGCTCCCCTCATCTTCGGCCACGAGCGTAAGGGGCACCGTAGGCTGGGAGGTGCAATCCAGACCCTCTTCTATGGTCAGCGTGCCCGTGGGAGGGGTATTGTCCACCTGCAAGGAGCGCCTCACCTCCGTGCTCCTCCCACCCGCACCCTGGGCCAGGCCCAGAAGCAGATGCTCCCCATCCGGATACTCTCTTGTATCCCAAGACCACTCCAAGGATGGGTTGCCTTCGGCCACTGGCTCTCCATCTATATGTATCGTCAATCCGGTGGTGCTGGGGCTGATGCTTGTCACCCGTACCGCAACCTCGCCTCTTATCGCCTCTCCCTCCCCAGGGGTCTCTATGGTCAACCTGGGGTCGTGGGCTAGAAGTTCCTGCCAGGTGAGTTCCCGGATATGAGGCATTTGCTGATAGAGTCGCTCTCCAGGGCAGGAGGTTTGGAGCAAATCTCGATGCCCCACGATATTGGGGAACTCCCCGTCGATGAAATAAGACCCTTTTCGGGGATCGATACCGTATCGGTCCGCCTCCCAGGCTATTAGATCGACCAGGGCCTGCTCCATCTGAGGGGTTATATCGGCGACGTTGAAATCACCGATGCAGGCTATGCCTATGCTGCCATAGTTGTACCTGCGGGCGTGGCCTCCCACCACACCATCACCACCCTTGCGCCCCTCGTATATATTCCCCTGCCGATCTATCAGAAAGTTATAGCCTATATCTCCCCAACCCAAAGTTACCGCATGATAGTAGTAGACCGCCCGCACCGTAGCCGCTGGGTCAGCAGCGAGGTTCTTAGTAGCGGTATGGTGGATGACTAACACTTGCGGCCTCTCATACTCCAGCTCAGAGTCGGTCAATGACTCGTCCGCCCCCCATCCAGCCCGAGAGATGATCGGCGGTTGGGGCACTCCCGGGGTCACCTCCTGGGGGAGGACCATACTTTTGGCCTCTTCTACAGCGGGCCCCTCTTGAGAGTTGACATAGAGAAGAGTTATCTCCTCCAAAGCGGGAGAGACCGAGGCGTTGTCCCTCGATAAGGAGAGCCGATACTGCAAGAACCTGGAAGGGGGGACGATAAGTAGTTGTCCCCAATTCTCTCCTGACTCCCCAGAGATATCTTCGTCCAACTCCAATTCCCACCAGTCGCCCCAATGGGCCCCATCCTCGCTGCTTCTAACCTCGAGTTTGAGATCGGTCTCTGAAGGGAGGTGGCTCACCCAACGGGAACCGATGGCGTTGAAAGGAAAAGGCGTCTCCTTCACCATGGAGATGAAACTCCCTTGACCCTCGCCTGATGCCAGGCGAACCTCCCCGCCATCGACCTCGGTTATCTCTGTTCCCTGGCCCTCTCCCTCGCGGAAATCGGAGGCCGAGGTCTGGCCCCATTCTCCGACGGTCGGCCCCTGGGATTGGGGGCGCAACACCGCTTCTGGATGTGGAAGGGCGTATAACCCTAGAAGGATCAGAAAGAGAGAAACCAGGGCTAGAAGTACCCTTCTCATCGCTTTCCCCCCCCATCAGGCTTCCAAACGAGCAATTGCTCGCTCACCCTCTCTCCGATAGAGACCGCTTCCTCTTCGATCTCCAAGATCAGATCCCGCCACAGACGGGTGTCCCATATCTCCAGATGGGAATCGAGGCCCACAATGAGCGTTCCCCCGTCCAATCGGGCATACCTCCTTAGACTATCTGGAATGAAGAGATAACCCTGCTCGCTCAATTGAGACTCCTGGGCCTCGGCGAAGAGAAAACGGCCTAAAGCCTGGGCGTCAGCCCGGCTGAAGGGGAGTCGATGGAGTTCTTCCACCAGATTCCGCCACTGAGAGAGGGGGTAGATCCAGAGACATCCTCCCAGCCCCCGGGTGAGCACAAACCCTAGCGCCAACTGGGGGCGGAGTTCCTGGGGCATATTCAGATACCTCTCGCCATCCCATTTGCCTTCATACGTACCTAGAAACATCGAACTCTACTCCAAGTCACTTGTTGGCCCCAAGGCTAGTGTCTCTTTCAACTCCGCCTTGAGGAGATCGAGGGCATGCTCCAGCCGCAGATAGATTTGATAGGCGCGGTGCTCCGCCTCGCGGACGATCCGTTCGGCCTCCCTCTCCCCCTGCTGGATAATGCTCTGAGAGCGGATCTCCGCCATCCGCATCAGTTGGTTCTCTTCCAGGATCAGAGCCGCCTCCTTCTCAGCCCGCTGGTGGATCTTTGCAGCCTCCGTCTGAGCATCGGCAAGGACCCTGGCTTCTGATTCGATGATCCTTCGAGCGGCCACCACCTCCCCGGGCAGCGAAGTGCGCAAGAGATCAACCAACTCCAAACCCCTCCCCCTATCTATCAAACCTTGGGAGGTCATGGGGATGCCGAACCCCTCGGCGATCACCCCTTCCAGTTCGTCTATCAGTTTCCCTAAGACCACCTGTGGTCTCTCCATCGTCGCCGCTCTCTTCTCCAGAGGCACACTTTGGGCAACTTTTTCCATCTCCACCTCCCTCAAAGGTTCCGAAACCGTTTGCCCGCCTGAGCTAACCCGTCCAAGACCCCCTTGATCTCCTCCCCATCCAGGCCCGAGATCCACTCCACCCGGCAACCGCTGGCTCGGAGATCAGCCTCCACAGCCTCATCGGCGCCCTGGGAGTTGCCGATGATGGTCACATAGTGAGCGGAGGCGGCCTCTTGGGGATCGAAGCCGCAAGTGGGTAGAAACCGCTTCACGTAGTTGAAGGTCGCCTGCCAATACCGCTCTGAACCCCAACGAGGGAAGAGAAGATAGTGATACATACCTTTTCTCTCCCCCGTGAAGGGCTTCTGGAGAGGTGGGGCGGACTCATCTCGTAAAGACCACTGCCGGAACACCTTGAGAGCCTGGACAGCCGGGGCTCTACCCCCATCGGGCTTATACCAAGCCCCAGGAGAGCCCTCCTGCGAGGCCAGCAAGCCGAAGGAGGTATTAAGCAGGTATCTAGGTAACCCTTCTTCAAGCCTGGCAGCCGAGGCCACGACCCCTTCCGCATTAACTTCATCCTGCTCCAGGGGCCCGTTATCCGTCGCCAGGAGGGGTAGAGACCGCCCCACCTCTCCACTGATTATTCGGTCGTATCGCTTAGACGTATAGAAGCCCTCTCCTTCCCATAAAGGAGGTGCCTGCACGCAGACCACTAAGGTCTCGAAGAGGAACCCTTTCTGAGAGCGGATCGCTTTCAACATCTCTTTCAGAAAGGCCAACTCTTGGTAGTTCCCTCCCGGTCGCAAAGGGGGAAGGGAAGGGCAAAGGCCGGCTTCTTGCATCCGTACGAGGCAAGGGATGAGCGTCTCCATAAACCGTTCGACTAATTCCGGCTGGCTCCAATCATCCCAACTCCACTGCTCCATCATATTGGGCTCATAGTAAGCGTAGAGATAGCGAACACCCACTTGAGCGTACGCCTCTATAACACTCTTGAGCG